>NZ_JARWKT010000019.1:0-1303 GCF_029846385.1 Cobetia sp. 10Alg 146 | reverse complement strand
AGGATGAACCCGTAGCTTCGGTACCTGATTTAGCCCCGTTATATCTTCCGCGCAGGCCGACTCGACTAGTGAGCTATTACGCTTTCTTTAAAGGATGGCTGCTTCTAAGCCAACCTCCTAGCTGTCTGAGCCTTCCCACATCGTTTCCCACTTAATCAGGATTTTGGGACCTTAGCTGACGGTCTGGGTTGTTTCCCTTTTCACAACGGACGTTAGCACCCGCTGTGTGTCTCCCACGCTGCACTCACTGGTATTCGGAGTTTGCCTCGGGTTGGTAAGTCGGGATGACCCCCTAGCCGAAACAGTGCTCTACCCCCAGCGGTGATACGTGAGGCGCTACCTAAATAGCTTTCGAGGAGAACCAGCTATCTCCGGGCTTGATTAGCCTTTCACTCCGATCCACAGCTCATCCCAGCATTTTTCAACATACTTGGGTTCGGGCCTCCAATTGATGTTACTCAATCTTCACCCTGGCCATGGATAGATCGCCCGGTTTCGGGTCTATACCCTGCGACTGGTCGCCCAGTTAAGACTCGCTTTCGCTACGCCTCCCCTATACGGTTAAGCTCGCCACAGAATATAAGTCGCTGACCCATTATACAAAAGGTACGCGGTCACACCACGAAGGTGCTCCCACTGCTTGTACGCATACGGTTTCAGGATCTATTTCACTCCCCTCGCCGGGGTTCTTTTCGCCTTTCCCTCACGGTACTGGTTCACTATCGGTCAGCCAGGAGTATTTAGCCTTGGAGGATGGTCCCCCCATGTTCAGTCAAGGTTTCTCGTGCCCCGACCTACTCGATTTCACGATACTCAGACTTCGACTACGGGACTATCACCCTGTATCGTCAAGCTTCCCAGCTTGTTCGTCTGTCAGTTGTATCGCTTAAGGGCTGGTCCCCGTTCGCTCGCCGCTACTTGGGGAATCTCGGTTGATTTCTTTTCCTCCGGGTACTTAGATGTTTCAGTTCCCCGGGTTTGCCTCTATAGGTTATGTATTGGCCTATAGATACTCACCTGATGGTGAGTGGGTTTCCCCATTCGGAAATCGTTGGGTCGCAGGGTATTTGCCACCTCGCCAACGCTTATCGCAGGCTATCACGTCCTTCATCGCCTCTGGCTGCCAAGGCATCCACCGTATGCGCTTAATCGCTTGACCATATAACCCCAAGGGGTCTGTCAAGGATTACGAATCTGTCGGACCTCTCCGACATATCGTTTGATGGAGATGTGCTTGGCGCACATTCCATCGTCAGCATGATTCACATTGTTAAAGAGCGGCTGTTCAGAGAACAGTGAGAAG
>NZ_JARWKT010000018.1:0-1748 GCF_029846385.1 Cobetia sp. 10Alg 146 | reverse complement strand
GCAAACCCCTTGGGTGTTATATGGTCAAGCCTCACGGGCAATTAGTACTGGTTAGCTCAACACATTGCTGTGCTTCCACACCCAGCCTATCAACCTTGTAGTCTTCAAGGGCCCTTCAGGAGGCGCAAGGCCTCAGGGAAGTCTCATCTTGAAGGGGGCTTCCCGCTTAGATGCTTTCAGCGGTTATCCCGTCCGAACGTAGCTACCGGGCAATGCCATTGGCATGACAACCCGAACACCAGAGGTTCGTCCACTCCGGTCCTCTCGTACTAGGAGCAGCTCTTCTCAAACTTCCGACGCCCACGGCAGATAGGGACCGAACTGTCTCACGACGTTCTAAACCCAGCTCGCGTACCACTTTAAATGGCGAACAGCCATACCCTTGGGACCGACTTCAGCCCCAGGATGTGATGAGCCGACATCGAGGTGCCAAACACCGCCGTCGATGTGAACTCTTGGGCGGTATCAGCCTGTTATCCCCGGAGTACCTTTTATCCGTTGAGCGATGGCCCTTCCATACAGAACCACCGGATCACTAGAACCTACTTTCGTACCTGCTCGACGTGTCTGTCTCGCAGTCAAGCACCCTTATGCTCTTGCACTCAATGCACGATTTCCAACCGTGCTGAGGGTACCTTCGTGCTCCTCCGTTACTCTTTAGGAGGAGACCGCCCCAGTCAAACTACCCACCATACACTGTCCTCGATCCGGATAACGGACCTGAGTTAGAACGCCAATGATGTCAGGCTGGTATTTCAAGGTTGGCTCCACCGCATCTGGCGACGTGGTTTCAAAGCCTCCCAGCTATCCTACACAGACAACATCAGCATCCAGTGTAAAGCTATAGTAAAGGTTCACGGGGTCTTTCCGTCTAGCCGCGGGTACACAGCATCTTCACTGCGATTTCAATTTCACTGAGTCTCGGGTGGAGACAGCGTGGCCATCATTACGCCATTCGTGCAGGTCGGAACTTACCCGACAAGGAATTTCGCTACCTTAGGACCGTTATAGTTACGGCCGCCGTTTACCGGGGCTTCGATCAAGAGCTTCGGACGAATCCTAACCCCATCAATTAACCTTCCGGCACCGGGCAGGCGTCACACCCTATACGTCCGCTTGCGCGTTTGCAGAGTGCTGTGTTTTTAATAAACAGTTGCAGCCACCTGGTATCTTCGACCGGTAAGAGCTTACGGAGCAAGTCCTTCACTCGAACCGGTGCACCTTCTCCCGAAGTTACGGTGCCATTTTGCCTAGTTCCTTCACCCGAGTTCTCTCAAGCGCCTTGGTATTCTCTACCTGACCACCTGTGTCGGTTTGGGGTACGGTCGCATGTGATCTGAAGCTTAGAGGCTTTTCCTGGAAGCGTGGCATCGATGACTTCCTGACCGTAGTCAGTTCGTCTCGCATCTCGACCTCAGAGGAACCGGATTTGCCTGATTCCTCGGCCTACATGCTTTCACCAGGACAACCAACGCCTGGCTCACCTAGCCTTCTTCGTCCCCCCATCGCAACCACATCCGGTACGGGAATATTAACCCGTTTCCCATCGACTACGCGTTTCCGCCTCGCCTTAGGGGCCGACTCACTCTGCTCCGATTAACGTAGAACAGAAAACCTTGGTCTTCCGGCGGGGGAGTTTTTCACTCCCCTTATCGTTACTCATGTCAGCATTCGCACTCGTGATACCTCCAGCAGACTTCTCAATCCACCTTCATTGGCTTACACGACGCTCCTCTACCGCTCATCCA
>NZ_JARWKT010000017.1:0-2135 GCF_029846385.1 Cobetia sp. 10Alg 146 | reverse complement strand
GTGATGGCGATGGCGTTGGACAGCACGCTGTCATTGCCGGCGGCATCGGTGGCAATGGCGGTGAAGGCGTAATCGCCCTCGTCCAATGCGGTGATCGGCGTGATGCTCCAGTTGCCGTCGGAATTTGCCGTGTCGGTGCCCAGCACGGTTTCCCCGTTGTAGAGCGTGACCGTGCTGTCGGCTTCCGCGGTACCGGAGACGGTCGGCGTGGTGTCATCGGTGCTGTTACCGTCGACCAGGGCGGCGGTCAGATCGCCAACGTTGTCACTGATGGTAGTGATGACCGGCGCGGTCGGCGCAGTGATGTCGATGGCGACGTCGATACTGTTCGAGGCAGCAGAGCGATTTCCCGCCACATCGATGATCACGGCTGTCGCGGCGTAGCTGCTGCCATCGGTCAGGGCGTCGGCGGCAATGGAGACCGCCACGCTGTCGGCGGTGATGTCAGCCTCTTCCAGCACGACTGAAGCGGTGATCACGTTCTCCGCGTCTGCGTCGTCGACCAGAGTGACGGTCACGGTGTCACCCGCGACGGCATCCTCGCTGAGGGTGACCGTGGTGGGCAGACCCGCGGCCAGTTCGGCGGCACTCACACCATCTACCGCTGCCTCGATGGCCAGCGTCGGCGCAGACGGTGCGGTGATGTCGATGGCGACATCAATGCTGTTCGAGGCAGCAGAGCGGTTGCCCGCCACATCGGTAATCACGGCTGTCGCGGCGTAGCTGCTGCCATCGGTCAGGTCGTCGGCGGCAATGATGACCGCCACGTTGCCGGCGGTGATGTCGTCGGCGTCCAGCTCGACCGAAGCGGTGATCACGTTCTCCGCGTCTGCGTCGTCGACCAGAGTGACGGTCACGGTGTCACCCGCGACGGCATCCTCGCTGAGGGTGACCGTGGTGGGCAGACCCGCGGCCAGTTCGGCAGCACTCACACCATCCACCGCTGCCTCGATGGCCAGCGTCGGCGCAGACGGCGCGGTGATGTCGACCGTGATGGCGATGGCGTTGGACAGCACGCTGTCATTGCCGGCGGCATCGGTGGCAATGGCGGTGAAGGCGTAATCGCCCTCGTCCAATGCGGTGATCGGCGTGATGCTCCAGTTGCCGTCGGAATCTGCCGTGTCGGTACCCAGCACGGTTTCCCCGTTGTAGAGCGTGACCGTGCTGTCGGCTTCCGCGGTACCGGAGACGGTCGGGGTGGTGTCATCGGTGCTGTCACCATCGACCAGGGCGGCGGTCAGATCGCCAACGTTGTCACTGATGGTAGTGATGACCGGTGCAGACGGCGCGGTGATGTCGATGGCGACATCAATGCTGTTCGAGGCATCAGAGCTATTGCCCGCCACATCGGTAATCACGGCTGTCGCGGCGTAGCTGCTGCCATCGGTCAGGTCGTCGGCGGCAATGATGACCGCCACGTTGCCGGCGGTGATGTCGTCGGCGTCCAGCTCGACCGAAGCGGTGATCACGTTCTCCGCGTCTGCGTCGTCGACCAGAGTGACGGTCACGGTGTCACCCGCGACGGCATCCTCGCTGAGGGTGACCGTGGTTTGCAGCCCATCGGTCAGCTCATCAAGGTTCACGCCATTGATGACCTCATCGATGGCCAGGGACGGAGCGCTCGGCGCGGTGGTATCGACCGTGATGGCGATGACGTTGGACAGCACGCTGTCATTGCCGGCGGCATCGGTGGCAATGGCGGTGAAGGCGTAATCGCCCTCGTCCAATGCGGTGATCGGCGTGATGCTCCAGTTGCCGTCGGAATCTGCCGTGTCGGTACCCAGCACGGTTTCGCCGTTGTAGAGCGTGACGCTGCTGTCGGCTTCCGCGGTACCGGAGACGGTCGGGGTGGTGTCATCGGTACTGTCACCGTCGACCAGGTCGGCGGTCAGATCGCCAACGTTGTCACTGATGGTGGTGATGACCGGCGCGGATGGGTCCGTAGTATCCACGGTCACGGCGCCCAGATTCACGGCGTCGCTGACGTTGCCCGCGAGATCGGTCTGACGGATCTGCACAACACCATCGGCATAGCTGCCTTCGTCCAGCGTGAAGGTGGTGCCAGTGCGAGCATCCCAGGTGGTGCCGCCGTCGAGGGAGACTTCCCAAGTGGCATCGGTCTCGAGACCACTGAC
>NZ_JARWKT010000016.1:0-4676 GCF_029846385.1 Cobetia sp. 10Alg 146 | reverse complement strand
CGGTGCCGACGCTGCTTTCCAGACGTGGCCAGTAGCCATCCTCGGCAATCTCGATATCCGTCCCTGCGGCTCGGACATTGGCCTGGGCGGCGTCGATGCGAGGGTCATGTCTGAGCACATCGCTCAAAACTTCGGCGAGATCACGTGTCGTCTGAGCACTGGCCGGTAGCGAACTCGCCAGACCGGCTGAGACGACACAGACGGCGATGGAAAGCCTCTTCATTCGTATGCGCAGAGTTGTCGCCTGTCCGATGGCGGACGGACAACGAAATAGGGTGGGCATCATGTCACTCCTTGGCCCCAGGGTGATCCCTGAAGTTGCGTCATCCTGACGCTTTATTCGTGTTCAGTGCGTACTTGTTCATCGGGAAGGCGCCCCCTGAGGGGCGCATCCCGGGACTAGCCGTTGTTGGTATTCACCGTGACATCCTGATCGATGTACAGCGTGGCACTGCCAAGTTCATATGTATCATAGGTCGTGCCGTTGATTTCGGACGATATGCCAGTATCGACAGCCCCAGCCGCTTTTACGCTATCGCCTTCATCGCCATCGATATACAGCTCGTTATCACCATCGGTGAGATTCAATACCGTATCGGCATCGATTTTCAGACTGGTGCCGGTCTCGCTGCTGGCCGAGATGTCGAGCACTTCGATGTTGGTCATGAGACTGGGCTCAGCCTGGGCGGACAAGGCGACGAGATCGATGCCTTTTCCTGTGCCATCGAAGCTGACGGTATCGATGTCAGCGCCACCCTCGATGGTGAAGTCCAGGCTGGAAGTGACGATCAGGTCATCACCCGCGCCACCATCGAAGGTATTGCTGCCTGAATCGCCAATCAGCAGGTCATTCCCTGCGTTCCCGATCAGTGAGTCATCCCCCTCGCCACCTCGAATGACATCATCAAAGCTACTGCCGATGAGAGAGTCATTGCCGGAAAGGCCGAATATGGTGCCTCCTTCGAGATTGGCTGAAATATCGATTTCATCATCGGTCAGCAGGCTACCAATAAAGGTCTTACTTTCGTCGATACCGGAGAATAGGGGTTCATTGGAATCAAGCAGCTCCACACCTGCCAAAGAGGAGATGGCATCCGTGGTGCTGGCATCGTAGGCATCGGTAGCCGTGATGCTGTAGGCATCCAATAGATCGATGTTTGCTAGATTCAGATCCGAAATTCCGCCATCACTGAACCCAACGGTCGCTAGGAATTGAGTGAGCGCCAGGTTGTCGATATCCCCACCGTCAGTCGCGGTAATGGTCAGTTCCGCAGTAGTGGCAATTATGCCGAGGACACCATTGTCGTCTGGTGTAACTGATAGGCCAAGCGAAGTTGCCAGGTCGTTATCCCAAGTGAACTCAGGGTCCGTGAATGTACCAGTCAACAAATTGACATCCACCAGTGCAGAGTAGTTGATCACCACCTCGCGCAGGTTGTTGTCAGGGTCTGCAACGAAGACCTTGTTGTTGGAAAGGTCTATCAGATCGAGTGCTTCGAGACCCACCAGGCCCAACAACTCAGAATCCTGCAGTGTGACGATAGGGGCGGTATTGGTGACCACATCCAGGCTTTCCTCACCGACGAAGGTGACTTCGCCCGTCGCCGTGTCGCCATCACCATCCACGACCGTGACACTGACATCCGTTTCATTGACCTCTGTGCCCACCAATAACTGTTCACCGCTGATGAGGGAATCGATGACCTCACTGCTCGTCAAGGTGCCACCGTCGGTCAGATCGAGACCATTGAGATTGATGACCTGGTTGGCGGACGTGGCAGGGGAAGCCGTCAATCCACCCTCTGTGTTGATATAGAGGACGGTTGCATTGGCTGACGAGACATATTCAGCACTGATATAGGTCGCGAGGTTGTTGGTGGCGCTATCGACATAATAGGCCCCGTTGAGCATATCGCGCAGATCAAGAATGTCTCCCGATCCGACGCCACCATTGTTGAAGTTGAGCACGGTGTCTGTTGCCGCAGCAGTGACAGTGCCCTCATCACCGGACTCCCAACGAAGGATGTCGACTCCGTCACCACCGTTCAGGGTGTCGTCGTCTGCACCGCCGATCAGCAGGTCAGTCGCACCACCTCCGTTCAGTTCGTCATTGCCGCTGCCACCGCGCAGGATGTCGCTGCTAGTGCCTCCATTGAGCTCGTCATTACCACCATAACCGTAGAGTGACTCGCCTGTGCTAGCAGCGGTAAGAGTATCCTCTCCCTCATTTCCTTCCTTGATCGGCGGTTGGTAGTCTCCCGAGATAAGGTCAAGATCAAGATCGATAACAGTTGCATTTGCTGCTACGTCGGAGGTTGCATCCAGCGTATCTGTAGCTGCAATACTGGTTGTGCTTAGGATGGATGAGATAATGGCATCGAGGTCTAGGATATCCAGCAGGCCGGAAAGTATTCCGTCTGTCGATATAGTGAAGTCGATGCTTGCCAAAATTTCATTTATTTCTAGGTTGGAAATCTGGCTTCCATCAGCCTTGGTGATGGTGATTGTTTCTGTTGACACTCCACTCTGTGTAGTAATTTCCAGCCCCAGCTCGCTTGCCATAGCTGCGCTGTAAGTCCAGCTGCTATTTCCGACGAGAGTGTCCAGCAACTCCTCTATAGTAGGCACATCGACAAAGGGCACTGCATCCAGTGTAGCTAAAGTGAGCTCCAACAAGTCAGAGATGCCATCCAGATACGTGCTGACTGTATTGTAGATGTTGCTTGTGCTGATACTGACTGAAGCGAGGTTGTTGTCTACGTCGTAAGCGTTGTAAAGCTGATTGTTATTCAGGTCTACAATACTTAGTACATTAGCACCCACAATTCCCAGTACATTGTCAGTCTCTGTGACATTGACAATTGGTCGAGAATTGGTCTCATCTGCGGTACTGAACTGGCCCTGGTGGCTGTAGCTATAGTCCCCTGAGTCGATATTCAGGCTGAAGGATTCACCGGACAGCGTCTCGACCGCCAGAATGCCATCGACGATGCTGACAGTATTACCAGCCTCCAGAGCAATCTCGGTAGAGGTGCCGGTCACGTCCGCGTAGGTGCCATCTTCAGAAACAGTGAATGTCAGGCCCTTGAACGTGAAGGACTGCACCTGCCCATTTGCCGCATCAGCACCGAATCCGAAATCATCCTCACCATCGAAGATGGAGCCGGTGTAATTCGTATTCGAGCTCAAAGACTCTACGACGGTACTTGCCGCAATTGTCGGTACATCATCAGTGATATCGATGTTCAAGGTGCTGCTGGTGCTCGACGCACCATCGGTCAGAGTGACAAGCACATCCACCGTGGATGACTCGGCATTCACCTGATCGATGTTGCCGAGCAGTTCCGCGCTGTAGATAACTTCCGTTCCATCCTCGGTGACGGAAACGACCATGACGGCCGTCGCAGCAGCATTGTCGGCATCACTTGCCAATGTGAGTGTGCGCCCTTCATCAGTAATGACCCATTCAAGTGCCTGGCCGTTGCTGGTAAGCGACTCGGTGGAGCTGAGTGAGAGTGTTGCCTCACCGCTGGTATCAGCGAATGCCGGAGTGCTGGCGACGGCAGTCGCTGAGACGACTAGCGCTTCCTCTATTGTGAGACGGTTGGTATTTCCCAGAACGAGGAAGTCATCGCTCAGCTTGGTGGCCGTATCCGTGATGGCTGTCTCGTTTTCATTACCTGCATCGTCAGTCACGGTCATCGTGACAGTCAGCAGCCCCTCTGAAAGTCCGGAGAGATCGACACCAGACACAGTCACTTCACCTGTTGCTGAGACAGTGATGTTCTCGGTAGGGACGGTGACGGAGCCATTGTCGGCATCGGTGATCACGATCGAGAGATTGCTGCTGGTCAAGCCAGCTTCGACAGTGCCTTCGAATGTCACATCTGTCGCTTCTGCAGCATTGATGTCCCCATCAACATCCGTGAAGTTGATGACACTCCCTGTCGGAGCAGTCGTATCGATGACGATGTCTTGACTCTCGATGGCGCCATCGTTGCCCGCCGCATCCTGCACCTTGAGCTGCACGGTGGCAGAGGCGGTGAGATCGGCATCGGCGTAGCTGACGGCAGTACCGGTCACGCTGTCGGTGATGTCGACCCAGGTGGTGCCATCGGTGCTGTACTGCAGCGTTTCGCCTTCGGCAAGCGGAGCATCCAGTGTGGCCGAAATTGTCAGGCCATCATCGTCATTGGTGATGAAATCATCGGCTGCGAGGCCAGTGTCATTGCTGATGGAGTCGATGGTGACAGTGGTTACGGGAGCCGTAGTATCAATGGTCACTGTGCCCAGGCTGATTTCATCGCTGACATTACCTGCGGCATCAGTAATGACAGCAGAAGCGGTATAGCTACTGCCATCGGTCAGCGAGTCACTCGGGATTGTCACGGTCACGGATTCAGCATCTATATCCGTGTCATCAAGCTCTACAGCAGTAGTAATCACATTGTCCGCATCCTCGGTGTCAACCAGAGTGACCGTTGCCGTATCCCCTGCGACGGTATCCGCACTGAGCGTGACTTCAGCTTGCAGACCATCTGTCAGCTCATCGATGTTCACGCCATTGAGGGCTTCACCAATCACTAGTGACGGCGGTGCGCCTGGGGCTGTTGTATCGACTGTGATGGCGATGGCGTTGGACAGCACGCTGTCATTGCCGGCGGCATCGGTGGCAA
>NZ_JARWKT010000015.1:0-15496 GCF_029846385.1 Cobetia sp. 10Alg 146 | reverse complement strand
CGCCGGTTTTCAAGACCGGTGCATTCAACCGCTCTGCCATCCCTCCGACTCACGGAGCGAAATACTACCGAAATTGATGAGAATAGCAAGAGGTGGGCGAAGAAAAATCTTCGGAAAAGCCATCGCGGACAATCACTTGCGGTGATCATCAAACGCCTCTTGAGCGCTGCCGGCTGCCAGGCGACAGGGCGAGCACGAAAAAGCCCCGCCTACCTGAAGTAGACGGGGCTTTCGGAATCAAGGTGGTGGAGGGACAGGGATTCGAACCCTGGGTAGGCTATTAACCTACGCCGGTTTTCAAGACCGGTGCATTCAACCGCTCTGCCATCCCTCCGACTCACGGGATGAAATACTACGGATTTCTCTGGCCGCGTCAAGGACTTGGGGTAAATTTCCTTTCCGTTCAGATGCTTGAAAGGTAGCGAGTGCCACACTGTGCGGGGAGAGTGAGGATGAGGTTGCCTTTTGCGCGCTGGATAGTTGCATGAAACGGGCTTTTCATCGTCCTGTCTCTTGATTAGGGAAACCCCGACGGGCATGCTGGGGTCAATTCGATGCATCCATCGTAGCAACCTGAGGATAGACACCATGGCTAACAGCTCCTGGCAGGTCTCGCAGGATACCGCGAGCCGCTCACTCAGTACCCACCGGGTACTGCGCAACACTTACATGATGCTGGCGATGACGCTGCTGTTCTCTGCGCTCACCGCTGGCGTGGCGATGAGCATGGGCGTGGGCCGCATGAACATCTTCGTGCTGCTGATCGGTGCCTACGGTCTGATGTTCCTGGTCCACAAGACCGCGAATTCCACCGCCGGCATCTTCGCGACCTTCGCCTTCACCGGCTTCATGGGCTTCACGCTCGGCCCGGTGCTCAATGCCTACCTGAGCATGCCCAACGGCGCTCAGCTGGTGATGACGGCACTCGGCATGACAGGCATCACCTTTGCCGGTCTGTCCGCGGTCGCACTGGTGACGCGCAAGGACTTCTCGTTCCTTGGCAACTTCCTGTTCGCGGGTGCCATCGTGCTGATTCTGGCGATGCTGGCGGCGATGATCTTCAACATCAGTGGTCTGGCGCTGGCAGTATCGGCCGGCTTCGTGCTGTTCGCCTCCGCGGCGATCCTGTTCGAGACCAGCCAGATCATCCATGGCGGGCAGACCAACTATCTGCTGGCGACGGTCAGCCTGTACGTCTCCATCTACAACATGTTCGTCAGCCTGCTGGCGCTGCTGGGCTTTGCATCCGACGATTGATCGTCAGACGCTACCCCGCAAGCCTTGCATCAACGACCCCGCCTCGGCGGGGTCGTTGCGTTGTGGGGCATGGACACGGCGCGGTGACAGGGAACGGCGGTACGTCGCGGCGGCGGTGGTGGCGATGCGGGGCTCTGACAGATGCCACCACTCGCGCTAGAATGTCGCCCTCAATGCGCAGCCGACTCGAGGTTCACATGCGTTACGCTCTGGCCGTCTACGGCGGTCCCTACAGTCAGCAGGCCAGTCATTCGGCCCTGCGCTTCGCCGAGGCGTTGCTGGCCCGCGGGCATCGTCTGAGCACGGTGTTCTTCTATCACGACGGCGTCTACAACGCGGCGACGATGATGGCACCTCCTCAGGATGAGCCACATCTGCGGGACCGCTGGATCGCGCTGGCGGAGCAGGGCGAGACCCGTCTGCAGGTGTGCGTGGCAGCCGGGCTCAGGCGTGGCATGCTCGATGAGCGTGAAGCCGCGCGACACGGCAAGCAGGGGGCGACCCTCGAGGCGCCCTTCGAGTTGACCGGACTCGGGCAGCTGGTGGAAGCCACGCTCGAGAATGACCACCTGATCACCTTCGCCTGAGGAGAGCACCATGAGTGATGCGATGTCACAGACAGCGACGCACGCTGCCGACCTTGGGCAGGTGAGCGATGACCTCGCGCCGGGCGATCTGTTGATCCTGTTGCGTCACGCGCCGCATGGCAGCAGCTGGCTGCGCGAGGGGCTGGAGGCGGCGATGGTCGCGGCGGCCTTCGGGCGCGAGGTCGGGTTGCTGTTCAGTGGGGATGGCGTATTGGCCCTGCTGGAAGGCCAGCAACCGGGCGCGCTGGGGCAGAAGGGCAGTGACAATCTCCTGGCAGCGCTGGACATGTACGATGTCCAGCGCTGTTATGTGGATGCCGCCGCCCTGCGCGCACGGGGCCTGAGCGTCGAGGATATCGCCTTGTTGCCGGTGACCCTGATGGAGCACGACGATATCGTGGCGCTGACCGGCGCCTTCTCGCGGGTCTTGAGCTTCTGAGGCCTGCCTGACGCCCGGGCGTGCGGCTGGTATGCTCCGCCATCATCACCCTCGCGCTCGCGCTTCGGGCGCAAGATCGCACTGGCGGGCGTGCGGCTCACGCCTTTCGCAGGCGCGTCTCTGTCCCGCGCACTCCTGCCTCCCTTGACTGGATAATTGCATGAATCTTCATCTTCTCAATCGCTCGCCATTTTCCAGTCGCATTCTGGATGATGCGCTCAATGCCATGGGGCCCGAGGACCAGCTGCTGCTGATCGAGGATGGTGTCAACGGCGCATTGGCTGGCGCGGAGCACTATTTCGTCGGCCTGGAAGGGCGTCTGTTCGCCTTGCGTGAGGATCTCGAGTCACGTGGCCTGTCGGGCCGTTGTAGCGCGAGCGTGATCGTGGTGGACGTGGATGGCTTCGTCGCGCTGACCGAGGCCGCGGACAAGACGATCTCCTGGTTCTGAGCGGCGCGATGTGTCACGTCAGCCGGACAGACATGTCGCATGTCATTTCTTGAGTGGAACGAAACATCAGGATGAGCAATGGCCAGCAGTGAAACGGTACGTACGCTTTCTCTCGACGGACGTGAGATCGGTCTGGATGCCGAGGGGTATCTGGTGGATCTCGAGGACTGGAGCCCTGCGCTGGCCGAGCGGCTGGCGGCGGAAGAAGGCCGTGAGTTGACCCCCGAACACTGGGAGGTCATCGAGGTATTGCGGGATTTCTATCAGCGTTTCTCGCTTTCCCCGGCCATGCGGCCGCTGACCAAGGCGATGACCCAGCGCTTCGGGCCGGAAAAGGGGCGCTCGCTGCATCTGATGCGCCTGTTTCCAGACAGCCCCCCCAAGGTGGGCGCGCGCCTGGCAGGACTGCCCAAGCCGACCAACTGCCTGTGAGGCAGTGCCTTGCCGCGCCGACAATCGCGCCGGGCACATGCACACAACCCTCAAGTCCGCGCCGAGCAGGGCGGCGCGATGGCGACGCAGAGCGCGGTCTGCGTTACTATCCCCTGCAGCAATGCATCGCGGCCAGGTGGCGGCGGTGCATCAGGTCCCGCGACACGATCGCAAGGGCATTTGAATTCAGGCGGACAAGAGTCGACTTGCATGGGAAGAGCATTCCAGAACCGTAAAGAGTCAATGGCGCGTACTTCACTCAACAAGGCGCGCGTATATTCACGCTACGGACGCGAGATCTACGTCTCGGCCAAGAGCGGTGGTGTCGACCCCAACGGTAACCTGAGCCTGCGTCGTCTGATCGAGAAGGCCAAGAAGGATCAGGTGCCGACTCACGTCATCGACAAGGCCATCGACAAGGCCAAGGGCGCCGGCGGTGAAGATTTCGCGCTGGCCCGCTATGAAGGTTTCGGTCCGGGCAATGTCATGGTCATCGTCGATTGCCTGACCGACAACAACAACCGTACCTTCGGTGAAGTGCGTACCTGCTTCAACAAGGGCAAGGGCAAGCTGGGCGCCCAGGGTTCGGTCTCGCACATGTTCGATCACCGCGCCATCCTGTCCTTCAAGGGTGCGGAAGACGACGAGGAGAAGGTGCTCGAGGCACTGATGGAAGCTGACGTCGATGTCAGCGACATCGAGCTGGATGACGGCATCATCACCGTGTTGACGCCGACCACCGAGCACTTCAAGGCCAAGGGCGCACTGACCGATCTCTTCGGGGAAGACCTTGATTTCGAAGTCGACGAGATCAGCTTCATCCCGCAGATCCACACCGAGGTCAGCGGTGACGACGCCGAGCTGCTCAACAAGATGCTCGAGATGCTGGACGATTGCGAAGACGTGCAGCAGGTCCATCACAATGGCGAGTTCGTCTGATCGAGCTGTGCATCAAGGCAGGTCCCGTGGCATGAGCCATTGAGACGATAGCCCGCAAGGCCCCGCCGGTTTCCCCGGCGGGGCCTTTTCCTGTCTGCTCTTTCAAGAAGGCGGTACGTTCAAGGAAGCGGTACGTTCAAGAAAGCGAGGCGAGATCGTCGCAAGAGCAGCACGAGGAAAGCGTGAGGGCAGTGCAGACCAAGCCACCATCACGGCGACTGGCTCAGCAGTGCGCGTGATGCTGGGCATGCGGGTCCGTCTCGCGTGGGTCGGCCATGCCTCCCTTGATGCCACGCTTCACCAGCCAGACATTGACGGGCCAGGCGGCGAGCAGGCCAAGGCTCAGCGAGATGACCATCGAATTCCAGAACAGGGCGTCATGCATGCCTGATCTGCCTCCCAGCCACAGGTCGACCGAGATGGCCACCAGCTCCATGACGAAGATCGAGGCGGTCTCGCTTCTGAACGCATCCTGGATGACCTTGCGCTTGTCATCGCTGCCGGCCTGAAGCATCGGGCCGACGGTCAGCAGGAAGCCGAACAGGTAGGCGAAGAGGAAGGTGATGATCGCCGTCGCGAAGTTGCCCAGTGCCAGCAGACCCACCGCCAGCACAACCCCCACGAACTCCCCGAGTCCACAGCCCGAATAGCAGTGCGCGACGCTTCTCAGTCCCTTGCGTGCATCACGGTTGTCCGCGATCTGGCGGCGCCCGGCAAAGCGATAGACGAGAAGGCCCACTATTCCGGAGTACAGCGTGGTCAGCCCCCAGACCCACTTCATCATCGGCGCCAGATGGGCATTGCTGGTCGTCAGGTCACGCAGGACCCAGACCAGTGACGGCAGCATGAGCAGTAACCAGCCGAGAAACAGGCTCCAGTCGGAAAGTAGATCACGCAGCGCGGATTGCATGGGACCTCCTGTCGTATCGGGCATTCTGATGGGATGGCCCGGCGCCGGTGTTCCTGCAGTGATGACATGGCGCTGATCTCAGCAAGGCGATCTCAGCAAGGCGATCTCAGCGAGGCAATGCCCGGGCACTCAGTGATACCTGATGGACAAGGCGCGCGAGATCAAGGGAGCACAAACGCAACGTAGCGGCGCGATGACATGTCATGTGGTGCTCTCATGGCTTGTTAACCTTGGTGCAAACCTCCATGGTGAAAGATGTTGGACGTTGCGCTGGCAATGTCGCCACCTTTATCAGGAGTCACGATGTCGAGACACGCTGCTACCTTTCTTTCACGTTCTCTTTCACGCTCTCTTTCGCGCGTCACCCGTCAATTTGCCGGGGCTGCCGGGCTCGGGCTGATCGCCTCGCTGGCATTGCCAACGGCGGCTCAGGCCGAGGAGGACAAGGTCTTCGGCTGGGTGGAGAAGGCGACCATCGAGCCCTGGGGCGTGCTGGTCAAGGCCAAGCTGGACAGCGGCGCGCTGACATCCTCGATGCACGCCGAGAACATCGAGACGTTCACGCGTGACGACGAGGAATGGGTGCGCTTTGACGTGGAGGTCGAGGATGAGGCCAGCGGCGACATGGTCGAGAATTCCTTCGAGCGCCCGCTCTATCGTGACCTGACCGTCTCCGGTGCCGGCGGACGTGATACGCGCCCGGTGGTCCTGATGACCCTGTGCATGGGGGGCGAACGTTACGAGGAGCAGTTCAGTCTGCGGGATCGTGATGGCATGAATTACCCGGTACTGCTGGGGCGTCGCACCATCCAGAGCCTGGGCGTGCTCGACGTGCGCAAGACCTTCCAGACCACGCCGGACTGTGGCGAGGATGCGCCGCTGCATCGCTATGAAGACAAGCAGTATTCCGAGCGGATCGGCGCGGCTTCCTGAGCCGTGGCCCTGCGCCAGCCCCGATCACCGGCCCCGATCACCAGCCCTGATCGCCAGCTCTGATCAGCAGCCCTGATGGCCAGACGCTGACATTCATCCCCCCGGAGAGCCAGAGCATGTCGGATTCCGCCCGGCCGCCGTCTCGGGCGGCCCTCAAGGTCTACTACGATGCACGCTGTCCCGTATGTCAGCGTGAGCGTGCACGCTATGAGCGACTGTCGCGCCACGATGCTGGCGTCGAGTGGTGGGATGCGACGGAGCATGCCGAGCGTCTCGCCGCGCGGGGCATTCCCCTGCAGCGCGCGCTGCTGTCATTGCATGTCGAGACGGCCGATGAGCGGATCTGCGATGGCATGCCGGCGTACCGTCTGCTGCTGGCCCGCCTCCCCGGCCTTGCCTGGCTGGGGTGGTTGATCACTCGTCCGCTGATCGAGCCGACCTTGACCCGTCTCTATGACGCCTGGGTCAGGCGTCGGCTATGCCGGGATGGCAGGCTCTGACGGGCGGCAGGCTTGGCGAGAGAGGGAAGATACGTCTGTGGTCCATCACGCTTTTTTGATATGCAAATGCTAATAGTTTTCGTTAGTATGTGAGGCACCGTCCGTCTCCTCATGTCTGCGAGCCTACCGATGATCGACGCGCTTTCCCCGCTCTTTGCCGGTCCGATGGTTGCCTATCGGGACCTGATCACTACCAGCGCTCAGGCGCAGGCAGGTGGCGAGTCATCGCTGGACCGTGTCGTGCCGGCACGTGATGTGCTCAGCCCCGGCTGGCTTTCGGCCTGCATCGCCGCACATGGCATGCAGTACGAGGGGCAGCAGGGCGCGGAGGCACCGGATGAGCGGGCACTGCTTTCCCAGTGGTCCAAGTACCTGTTGTCCTCGATGGTATCGCTGCCGCTGGCGGCCAATCTGCTGCTCGATCATCAACTGCCGCTGGAGCTGCGCCATCTCTCGCTGCGCCTTGGCGAGCATGGTGTGGTCACCCAGCTGATACTCGATGACGCGGCAGGTCAGGGCGTCAGCCTCACGGCGGATATCGCGGCGGCAGAGGAGGAGGCGCGGCTGCAGGTGCGCTTCCAGGGCTATCTGGCACATCTCGAGGCCGTCATTGAGCGCCTCGTGCCGCATACCCCGCTGGGTCCCAAGGTCTTCTGGAGCAACGCGGCACATTACTTCGTGTACATCGTCGGCATGCTGGAGGAGCAGGGGTGGGTCGCGCAGGCCGCGCCGGCACGTCAGCTGATGGCGACCAGGGTGCTGGCGGACGGGCGGCGCAATCCGCTGTATCAGCCGGTCAGCGAGGTGATGGACCGCCATGGCGAACGGCATGTGCCCCGCAAGGTATGCTGCGTGCGTTACCGTATCGAATGCCTTGGCTATTGCAGCAATTGCCCGCTGGCCATCGAGCGTCCCACGGCACGCCGTGCCCAGGCGCGCCGAGTCGACCAGCGTGCCAACGCGCGTGGGGCACTGATCGGCAGTGACCTTGGTTGAGCGGTGACCCTGGTTGAGCCGCGTCTCGTCTGGCGGGCCCTCGCTTATCGCACTTGTGGCTCTCGCAGCTCTCGCGGCTCCCGCCGGATGGTGGTGAATTCTCACCGTGAACGTCCTCCCATGGGCGTTTTCCAAGCACAGGACGTCTGCGGTGGGCAAAGTTGCCCGAGGGTAGCCGCCTGTCACTGCGCCCTCTGGTAAGATGGTGGGTCCCGTCATTGCCTGGTATGTCGTCATGTCCTCCTCTTCGCGCCGCCCACGCGGTGCTTCCCCGTCCAAGTCCGATGCCTCTTTCCGACACGATTCGCCCGCCAGGCGGCAGCCGGCCTCCCGAGGGAAGCCCGCCACCTCCAACGCGGCGCCCGTCAAGGTGATGCCGGCCCGCAAGGGAGAGCTGCACCCGCGCAATCCCCATCGGGGGCGTTATGACATGTCGGCGCTGACTCGGGTCAGCCCGGAACTGGCGGCCTTTCTCATCACGACACCGGGCGGCAACGCCTCGATCGATTTCTCGGACCCGATGGCCGTCAAGGCCCTCAATCGCGCCTTGCTCCGTCATCACTACGGGGTGAGCGACTGGGACATTCCCGCGGGCTATCTATGTCCGCCGATTCCCGGCCGGGCCGACTATCTGCACTATCTGGCGGACCTGCTGGTCGAGGCCAACGGGCGGGGGCAGTTGCCCCCGGGGGAGCGAGTCAGGGCGCTGGATGTCGGTGTCGGTGCGAATGTCATCTATCCGTTGCTGGCCAATCGCAGCTTCGGCTGGCAGATGGTCGGCAGTGACATCAGCGCCACGGCGCTGGAATCGGCCCACCGCAACGTGATGGCCAATGTGGTGCTGCGTGGTCAGATCGAGCTGCGTCTGCAACGGGATCGGCGTGCGCTCTTCGCCGGGCTCTGGGGGCAGGCGGAACGCTTCGATCTGGTGCTGTGCAATCCACCATTCCATGCCAGCGAAGCTGACATGGCGCGTGAAGCGCAGCGCAAATGGCGGGGGCTGGACAAGTCGCGCCAGCAGCGCGGCAATGCCTCGCGCAATGGCAGGACTCGCCAGGAGCGGGCTGGTGACGACAGGTCCAGGGTCGACAGGTCTCGCCGACACAGCGCCCAGTCGGCACCCGCGCTGAATTTCGCAGGTCAGGCGGCCGAACTCTGGTGTCCGGGAGGAGAGGAAGCCTTCGTGACGCGCATGGTCAGCGAGAGTCGTGACGTGGCGTCGCGCTGTCTGTGGTTCAGCTCGCTGGTGGCGCATGCCAGCAGTATGCCGGGGATCAAGCAGGCACTGGCGGCAAGCGGTGCCAGCGAGGTGCGGGTGATCGAGATGTCCCAGGGACAGAAGATCAGTCGCTGTGTGGTCTGGTCATTCTTGACGCCGGCCGAGCGCCGGCAGTGGGGGCGGGACCACTGGCAGAATCACGACTGACCTTGACGCCGGCTCTCGCCGAGGCCTTTGCAGCACAGTCTCCGGCAGCATCATGGACCCTTGAGGAAGCCCTCGTCGCCCCGCGCGACGGGGGCTTTCTGCATTGGCGGGTGTCATCTGAGCCTCACTTAATGCTGTCTTAATGGTTCGCGCGCAGTCTCTGCTGCAACGCGCGGCCTGCCTGCCCAGATCAACAGGGGCATCGGCAACTGGCCGTCATGTTCTACGCCCCATCCTCGCCAGGAGCCGTTCCATGCCGTCCTCAACCGCAATGCCCACCCCCAGCTCACCGCATGTGTCAGCACAGGAGGATTCCTCGAGCGAGGGGATTTCGGTGCTGATACCCGGGCGTGATGAGCGAGACAACCTGCCGAAGCTGATCGCCGAGGTGCATGCGGCACTCGCCGGTCGGCGTTACGAGATCATCGTGGTCGATGATGGCTCCAGCGATGACAGCTGGCGCTGGCTCACGCAGGCAGCCCTGGAAGATTCGCGGCTGCGTCCCTATCACCATGACACCAGTTTCGGGCAGAGCACCTCTTTGTGGCAGGCCGCACGTCTGGCGCGTGGCGAATGGCTGGCGACCCTGGATGGTGATGGCCAGAACGACCCGGCAGACCTGCCGGACATGCTGTCACTGGCCAGTCTCGAGGGACTGGACATGGTGGCGGGGCATCGCACCGAACGCCGCGATGACGCCGTCAAGCGCGTGTCCTCGCGGCTGGCCAATGCCATCCGCCAGGCGCTGCTGCATGACGATACGCCGGATACCGGCTGCGGCATCAAGGTCACACGTCGTGACGTCTTCCTGCGTCTGCCGTATTTCGATCACATGCACCGTTTCCTGCCTGCGTTGGTGCGGGCCCAGGGCGGCAAGGTGCAGTCCTTGCCGGTGCGCCATCGTGAGCGTGTCGCCGGGGTTTCCAAGTACGGCTTCTTCGATCGATTGTGGGTCGGTATCAGCGACATCATCGGCGTGATGTGGCTGGTACGTCGCTCGCGCCTGCCCTCGCCGCTGCAGAATCTCTCCGGCAATGCCGTCAGTGAGACGCTGTCGCCGCTGGAGGTCGCGCTCCATCCCGCCTGCAGAAGCCGTGATGTATCGGAAGTCGGCGAACATGCCGCCAGAGACATGTCGGGGATCGATACCGGCAGGGCGACTGGGGCGGTCGATCTCTCTGGCATCGCCACACCTCACGCCGGCGTGGCGCGGGGAGCACACTGATGGATGTCAATCCGTGGTGGGTGGCCCTCGGCTTCGGTGGTCAGGCGCTGTTCTCGGCGCGCTTCATCATCCAGTGGCTGGCCAGCGAGAAGGCGCGTCGTTCCATCGTGCCGCGCGCCTTCTGGTGGTTCTCGCTGGCAGGCGGCATGACCTTGCTGGCGTATGCCATCCATCGCCAGGATCCGGTGTTCATCGCCGGCCAGGGGGCCGGACTCCTCATCTATCTGCGCAACCTGAGCCTGATCAAGCGGGACCGCGCCTCACGCCAGCAGGCGGCCAGTGACGATGCATCGAGCGTCGAGAAGCCCACCGCTTCCTCAAAGGCCTGCGAGCCGGAGGGCTCACCCCTCGCGGCCGGCGACAGTCGGCTGCGGGCCGAACACGCTCGACTCGCGGAGGAGAATGCCCGGCTCACCCATGAGGTGGCGCGACTCGAGGCACGAAGTGCTCGGCACAAGGCATCGTGCGCATGACGATGATGCTTCAAGCCCGTCTCTATCAACGCCTCGCCCGTCACCCCTGGTGGAGCCTTGCGCTGCTGTATCTGCTGGTGTCGGCCATCGGGCTCGGCATGCGCATGCCCTGGCCGGCGGATGAGCCACGCTTCGCGCTCAACGGTCTCGAGATGTGGGTCACCGGCCACTGGTGGCTGCCGCATCGCGGGGGAGAGCTTTATCCCGACAAGCCGCCGATCTTCATGTGGCTCAGTGGCCTGGCCACCGGCGTGAGTGGCGACATTCGCATCGGCTTCGCCTTGCCGTCGCTGGTCGCCGGGGTGGTGACGCTGGCGCTGAGCGTGGACCTGATCCGTCGCCTGCACGGGAAGCGCGTCGCCTTCATCGCCGGCCTGTGGCTGATCGCCACGCTGCAGTTCGTGCTGCAGGCACGTACCGCGCAGATCGACATGCTGGTCACCGCCTTCATCATGCTCGGCTGCTGGGGGATGCTGCGCCATGCACTGCTCGATGATGGTGTGCGCTACTTCCATCTTGGCTGTTTCGCGATGGGACTGGGCATCATCACCAAGGGAGTCGGCTTCCTGCCGCTCCTGATGTTACCGTTCTGGCTGCTGGCCATGCGCCGAGCGTCGCGCTGGCGCAGCGGTGGCCAGCGTGCCGGTCAGCTGTCCTGGCGTGAGCTGTTGATCGGGCTCTGCTGGTTGCTGGCAGCACCACTGGCCTGGGTCGGGCCGATGCTGGTGATGTCGCTGCTCTCTGCCGACCCGGAGCTGGCAGCCTATCGCGACAATATCCTGCTCAAGCAGACCGCCGAGCGCTACGCCGACAGCTGGCACCACCTCAAGCCCTGGCACTACTTCCTGACCCAAGTGATTCCCTGGGCGTGGATGCCGCTGCTGTTGACGCTGCCCTGGTGGCCGAAGGCACTCGCCACCCGCTTGTGGCGTCGTGATCTGCGCGTCTGGCTGCCGTTGAGCGGTGCGGTCTTGATCGTGGTGTTCTTCTCGCTGTCTCCCGGCAAGCGGGGCGTCTACCTCCTGCCGGCGCTGCCGCTGCTGGTGGTCGGTCTGGCGCCCTTGTTGCCCGGCCTGTCCAGAAAGCGGCATGTCGCCTGGCTGGCCTTCGTGCTGTGCGCGGGACTTGCCGGCATCTTTCTGGGCGCGGCACTGCTGGGGGCCGCTGGACTTCCGGCATTGACGAGGCTTGCCGAGCAGGAAGGCCTGGTGCCCTGGGGATGGTGGGGGCTTCTGGGTGGGGCTGGCGTGGCGCTGTGCGCGTGGTGGAAACCGCGTGGTGGCCTGCTCGCGCTGGGCAGCTGGCTGGTGGTCTTCTGGGTCCTGTGGGGGACCTGGGGCGCGCGACTGATGGACCCGGTGCGCAATCCGGCGGCACTGATGGCTCAGGTCGCCAAGCAAAGTGATCACCAGGCGCTGGCGATCCCTGACTTCCGGGAGCAGTACCTCCTGCAGGCGCGCCAGCCGCTATGGCACTTCGGCTACAAGACGTCGGAGGCGGACCAGTTCTCGCGGCTGTATGCCTGGCTGCAAGCGGCGCCGCAGCATCGCTGGGCCCTGATGACTCCCAGGATGCTCAAGCGGCATGCCTGCCTGGAGGCGACGCAGGCCATCACGCTGAGTGAACCGGATGAACATTGGGCCCTGCTGCCCGGAGGAGCGGCGCTGGCGTGTCGTGGCGATGCCGATGCCGCGCCGATGTATCTGGCGCCGACCTCGGTCTCCGAGGAGGCGGCGCGGTTGATCGGTCTCCCCGGGCGCCATGACGTGATGACGGAGGCCCGCCCATGAAACGTCAGGCACCCCGCTCACGTGTGATCAAACGCAGCGAGACGGAGCCCGCCACCCGGGCTGGCCGCTGGCGCAAGGCGATGGCGCTGGCCGAAAGCGCCGTCAGCTCAGGGGCCAACCTGTGTGCCAGCGAGCGGCTGTGCTGGGCACTGTGGCTGACCCTGCTGATGGCAGGAGCGCTGGCGCGACCCTATCTGCCCATCGATGAAACCCGCTATGTCTCGGTGGCGTGGGAGATGTGGCATTCCGGTCACTGGTTCGTCTCGAGCATGAATGGCGCTCCCTACGCGGACAAGCCGGTGCTGTTGTTCTGGTTGATCCACGCCGGCTGGGCGGTCTTCGGGGTCAATGAAGTCTGGCCGAAAGTGCTGATGCCGCTGGTCAGTCTGCTGGGGATCTGGCAGCTGGGACGCGTCGCTCGCACCCTGTGGCCGGTGGCCGCGGGGGAGGGCGATGAATGGCAGATGCGTGAGCAGTGGGTCTCTCTGACCCGCTGGACGCTCGCCGGTTGCCTGATGTGGATGCTCTACAGCCAGGCCTTGATGTTCGATGTACTGCTGACCACCTGTCTGCTGGGGGCGCTGCGGCCCTGGTGTTCGCCGCTGGGGGCTCAGCCCTTGCCTTGGAAGGCAGTGGCGGAGAGTGGGCTGTGGCTGGGACTTGCCCTGCTGGCCAAGGGGCCGGTGGCGCTGTTGTGGTTTGCTGTGGTGGTCGGCTCGCGCCCCTGGTGGACTCAGGCGAAGGCCCGCCAGGTCTGGGCCGGCGAGTGGCGCGGCTGGGGAATGAGTCTGCTGCTGGGTCTCGTGGTGCTGTGCGTGTGGTTGCTGCCCGCCGTCATCACCGGGCCGGCCAGCTACGTGGAGGACCTGCTGTGGGGGCAGACGGCGCATCGGGTCGTCGCCGCGCAGGATCATGCGCGGCCGCTGTGGTGGTATCTGCCATGGCTTGTGGTGTTGATCTTCCCGTTCAGCCTGCGCCCGCGTTTGCTGCTGGAAGGCTTTCTGGCCTCGATTGCCCAGCGGCCGACGGCCGAGCAGCCATTGCTGAGGCTGGGACGCGTCTGGGCGCTGAGTGGCCTGCTGATCTTCTCGCTCATCTCCGGCAAGCAGGTGCATTACCTGATGCCGCTGCTGGTGCCGCTGAGCCTGTTGCTGGCCTGGGCGGCGCTTCGCCAGCCACCGGCTCATGGGGCGCTGCGGCTGCTGGCGATGACAAGTGGTGGACTGGGCGTTGCCAGTCTGGCACTGGCGGTCATCGTGATGCCGTCACTGGCGCCGACAGGCCTTGCACGATGGTCGGCGGACTCTGCACTGGTGGCCTCAAGCAGTACCAGCCTGTCGAGTTTCCTGGCTGGCGCAGGCTTGCTGGCATTGATGTCAGGTCTGTGGCCGTCCAGCGCGACGTCTGGGGCAATCAGTGCGCGTCAGGTGTCGGGTGTGCAGACCCGCCACGACGGCGTCCTGATTGCGCAGCGCCGTCTGGTGCTGGGCAGCGTGTTGCTGGTGACCTGTCTGTTGAGCCTGACATTGCGCCCGCTGTGGCCGCGTCTGGATCAGACCGCCATCGCGCAATGGATCAATGGCCGACAGCAGGCTGGCCAGCAGGTGGCTGTCGTCGGCTGGGACTATCAAGCGACCTGGCAATTCACCGGCCGTCTGACCCGGCCACTGGAGACGCTCACGCGGGATGCAGGGTCGCTTAGCGCCTGGCAGGCGGCGCATCCGGATGGCTGGCTGGTGATCGAGGCGGAGAAGTGTCTGCGTCTGCCAGGCACGCAAGGCCCGCTGGCCGGCATGCGCGACTGGTGTCAGGCGGCAGCGGATGGCAAGGCGGATACCTCACGGATCTTCCATCAGGGACGCCATCGAGTGATGACGATTCCCGCAGCGGCGTTGGGCGGCTTGCCGTCCGCGTCATCAAAGCGGGACATGTCCGCGCAGGAGAGACAATGAGCATGAAGATTCTGGTCACGGGAGCCGCAGGCTTCATCGGCGCCGCGCTGTGCGAGCGCCTTTTGCAGGAAGGCATGCAGGTCGTCGGACTCGACAACCTCAATCCCTATTATCCGCTGGCGCTGAAGAGGCATCGTCTGGCGCGCCTCGAGACGCTGGCCAGCCAGTGTGCGGGAGAGTGCGGCGATGGCCGCCGGCCGGGCAGTTTCCGCTTCGTGCCGCTGGATCTGGTCGAGCGCGAGGCGTTGCTCGCCTTGATGAAGGACGAGGGCTTCGAGGTGGTCGTCAACCTGGCCGCCCAGGCCGGGGTGCGGCATTCCATCAGCCAGCCCTTCGATTACGTCGACAGCAATCTGGTCGGCTTCGTCAACCTTCTCGAGGCGTGCCGTGCCGCGCGTCCGAGTCATCTGCTCTACGCCTCCAGCAGCTCCGTCTACGGGGATGACGCCGCTCAGCCTCTGCAGGAAGCCCAGGTGGGGGAGCGGCCGCTGTCGCTGTATGCCGCCACCAAGCGAGCCAATGAGCTGATGGCCTACAGTTACTCGCACCTCTATGGCATGCCGGTGACGGGGCTGCGTTTCTTCACCGTCTATGGCGCGCGCGGCCGACCGGACATGGCGCCGCTGAGATTCGCGCGCAAGCTGCTGGCCGGTGAGGTGATCGATGTCTACAACCGGGGGCAGATGGCACGTGACTTCACCCATGTCAGTGACATCGTGGAGGGCATCTTCCGTCTCATGCCGCTGCCACCCGCTCGGGTGTCCAGCGCGGCACCGTCACGGGTGCTCAATCTCGGCCGTGGCGAGCCCATCGCGCTGGGAGACTTCATCAACGGATTGGAAGCGGCGCTTTGCATCACGGCCCGAAGACGTCTGCTGCCGATGCAGCCGGGCGATGTCGAGCGCACCTGGGCTGACACCTCGGCACTCCAGGCGCTGACCGGCTTTCGGCCAGTGGTCAGTCTTGCCACGGGGCTTGAGGAGCTGGCCGAGTGGGCGCGGCACTATCCGTCGCTGCTGAGCGAGACGCAGGATGAGCGAGAGCACGAGGCGTCGGAAGCCGCGAGGGGCCTGACGGCGCAGCACTTGAGCACCTTGCGCGGCATGACGAGCATCAGACCGCCGGCATCGGCGGGGCTGGCCTTCAGTGCAGAAGCGCCCTTCAAGGCTTGACGGGTTTCCAACGC
>NZ_JARWKT010000014.1:0-20292 GCF_029846385.1 Cobetia sp. 10Alg 146 | reverse complement strand
GAACCTTCGACCAATTGGTTAAAAGCCAACTGCTCTACCACTGAGCTAACGACCCAAAACTGGGTGGCGGATGGTGGGTCGTGAGGGATTCGAACCTTCGACCAATTGGTTAAAAGCCAACTGCTCTACCACTGAGCTAACGACCCGCCGCCGGGTGCTTTGCAAGAGACCATTTCGAGAAATGGTGGGTCGTGAGGGATTCGAACCTTCGACCAATTGGTTAAAAGCCAACTGCTCTACCACTGAGCTAACGACCCTTGCGAAGCGGGGCGTAAGATACCGCCATTCCTGAGACGACGCAAGTCTTTTGCAAAAAAACTTCAAGCAAATGACCAGCTTGACCGCTCGTGGCGCCCCGAGATCCCCACGCCATCCACCGTCCAGATGCACGCAAGCCCGCGACAGGCGCGGGCTTGCGAGACTTGCCGACGGCATGTCGAGGCTGACATGCACGTCAGGCCCACGGAAGGCCAGCCGGAGATGGCGAGCGCAAGGCACGCGATCTCCGCAGAGCCTCAGCGCGGCTTGCGTGTGCGCTGCGGCGGCTTCTTCATGGCGCGCACTGGACGACGCTTCTGCTTGTCGCGGCTCCAGCGGTTCTGCTCATCCGGCGTCAGGGCCGGCGCCTTGCGGTGCTCGAGACCTGCCAGCGTGGACAGTTCATCGATCTCGCTCTGCTCCATCTCCACCCACTCGCCGGCGCGAGCGCGCTTGTCGAGGAAGATGTTGCCGTAGCGCACGCGCTTCAGGCGGCTGACGGTCAGCCCCTGGGAGTCCCACAGACGACGAACCTCACGGTTGCGGCCTTCCATGATCACCACGTGGAACCAGCTGTTGATGCCTTCGCCGCCGAATTCCTGCACGTCGGTGAAGCGCGCCGGGCCATCTTCCAGCATGACGCCATTGACCATGTTGACGACGTGCTCGCGCTTGACCTCACCCATGACACGCACGGCGTATTCACGCTCGATCTGAGTCGACGGGTGCATCAGACGGTTGGCCAGCTCACCATCGGTGGTGAACAGCAACAGACCGCTGGTGTTGATGTCCAGACGACCGATGGCGATCCAGCGCTCACCTTTCAGGCGCGGCAGACGCTCGAAGACGGTACGACGGCCTTCCGGGTCCTTGCGCGTGCACAGCTCGCCTTCCGGCTTGTTGTACATGATGACGCGGCGCGCACTTTCCTCGGCACCCTTGAGATTCTGCGGGCGATCATCGAGGCTGACCTGGTCGTTGGGGCCGACGCGGTCTCCCAGCTGGGCGACCTTGCCGTTGACCTTGACGCGGCCGGCGCTGATCGCGACTTCCATCTCACGGCGTGAGCCGAGACCGGAGCGCGCCAGCACCTTCTGCAGCTTCTCGTCGTCGGCCAGCTTGTCGCCCTTGGCCTGCGGCGGCAGCGGACGCAATTCCGGGGCTTCGGCGGCGGCCGGCTTCTTGCCGACATTGGCCTTGCTGCCACGGGTGGACTTGCCCATGTCGCGACGCGGCTGTGCGCCGTCCTTGCTGGCAGCGTGCTTGCCAGCGGCCTTGCTGTCCGTCGCCTTGCCGCCCGCGAAGGCCTTGCCAGTGGTCGACTTGCCGTCGTTCTGGCGTGATGCCTTGCGCTTATCAGTGTCTGTCTTGCTCATGACATGAACCATTTCATCAATAGGAATTTCGCTTACGCAGGGTCGTCATCATCGACGGTCCCGGCAGCGGAGGAGTCATTGGGTGGCGTATCGCCAGCCCCGTCCTCATCTTCTGCACCGCGCAAACGTTGGCTGAGGCGCGCTTCGATCGTGGCGAAGTCGAACCCCGAGCCGGTGGACGCCATCCCGGCGTGATCATGTTCCGCCTGTGAGGCGGAGGGTCCTGCGGTATTCGGTGAATCATCCGCGACATCGAGCGCGCGCGCCTTCAGCGCCTCCTCCAGCTGCTCGGCGGTGATCTCCGGTGGCTGCCAGTCGGCGGGCACCTGAGCCCCCCTCGTCTCTGACGATGTCTCGTCTGAAGACGTCTCGTCCGAGAAAGTCTCGCTCGAGGAAGTCTTGTCCGAGAAAGTCTCGCTCGAGGAAGTCGTGTCCGAGGAAGTCTCGGCTGACGGCGCATCAGCGGCTGTCGCATCAACGGCTGTCGCATCAGCGGCTGCCGCATCAGGACCTGACGGAGCGGAATCCGGCGCATCATCGGCCGATGCCCCCACGTCGCCCTCGCCATCCGGGTCTTCCGGCAGCGGCAAGGTCTGTGAGGGCGGCACATCATACAGCTCCGCTTCCAGCTGTTCGAGTCCTTCGAAGCCTTTCAGTTCATGCACCGGCGGCAGCTCTTCCAATGTCTTGAGCCCGAAGTCGTCAAGAAACTGGCGCGTGGTGGCGAAGACCGCCGGCCGCCCCGGCACGTCACGGTGCCCGACCACCCGCACCCAGCCGCGCTCGACCAGGGTACGCATGATGGAAGAGCTGACCGTCACGCCACGCACCTGCTCGATATCACCACGGGTCACCGGTTGACGATAGGCCACCAGCGCCAGCGTCTCCAGCAGAGCGCGAGAATAGCGCTGCGGGCGTTCTTCCCACAGCCGTGACACCCAGGGAGAGAACTGCTGGCGAACACGCAGCCGCCAGCCACTGGCGGTCTCGATCAGCTCCAGCGCACTGGCGTCGGCCGGATGGCGCTCTCCCAGCCGGCCCAGTGCCTCACGCAGCGCAGGCTTGGTGGGGCTTGAATATTCATCGAACAATCCCGCCAGACGCTCCAGCGTCAGCGGCTCACCGGCAGCCAGCAGTGCCGCTTCGATGATCTGGTCGAGGGGGGCATCGCGCGAACTCATGACGGCGCGTTCTCCTGCTCGTCGGATGGGGGGAAGGAAGGTGACGTCTGCGCATCCTCGAACGCCGCGTCATCGTACGCTGCGTCATCGAACGCCCCCTGGTCGGCCGCCACCTCGTCTTCGTCGGCGAATTCCAGTGCCAGCCAGTCCTCGTCGTCCTCGCTGTCAGGCTCCGGCGTACGAGCACGCACGTGAATGGGCGACAGCGGCGCATTCTGCACGACCTCGATCAGCGCCTCCTTGGCCAGCTCCAGAATCGCCATGAAGCTGACCACCACGCCGGCACGCCCCTCCTCGAGCGTGAACAGTCTCTCGAAGGGCGTGAAGTGCTCGTGGCTCAGCAGATTCATGATCGCCAGCATGCGCTCACGGGTCGACATCACCTCACGCGAGATGGTGTGCGCCTGGACGAGATCCGCCTGACGCAGGAGACCGGACAGCGCGCCGAGCAGCTCCGAGAGGTCCACTTCAGGGTGGACGACACGCGTCTCCAGCTCCGGCAGCTCGGCCGTGGCGACGAACCAGTCACGCCCCTGGCGTGGCATCTCGTCCAGCCCTTCGGCGGCCAGCTTGGTCTGCTCGTACTCCTGCAGACGCCGGATCAGCTCGGCGCGCGGGTCCTCTTCCTCGTCATCATCACTCTCCTTCGGCTGGCGCGGCAGCAGGCTGCGCGACTTGATCTCCGCCAGCATGGCGGCCATCAGCAGATACTCCCCGGCAAGGTCGATCTGCATGGCGTGCATCAGCTCGACGTACTCGATGTACTGATGCGTGATGGCCGCGACGTTGATGGCGAGGATGTCGAGGTTCTGACGACGAATGAGATACAGCAGCAGATCCAGCGGCCCCTCGAAGGTCTCGAGAAAGACCCGCAGTGCCTCAGGCGGGATGTAGAGATCCTGCGGCATCTCGGTGAGCGGCGTGTCGTTGACGCGCGCCAGCACGGCCGATCCCGCTGCAGGTGCGGTGATCAGCGGTGCGGGCTGATGCCCATCGGTCAGGGAAAAGCTGGCGCCATCGAGCAGGTCGCTCATGAAGTCTCCTGCAGGAGGCTGAAGTCGGGAGAACCAGGGCGGAGGATGCACCGGGTCGTCGGAGGCACCATCGAGCCGCACGGCGACCGGGGGACGGGCATTCTAGCCGTTCAGGGCCCATCCCCCAAGTCATGATGGTACCGAAAGCATGATGGTACCGAGAGCATGATGGTGCCGAGAGTCGCGATGGGGTCGAAGGTCATGGTGGCGCGGGGACCTGCCGGATTCGCGACGCCCTGTGCAAGGCCGATCAGCGATAGGTGAGGCCGATCACGCGTCGCAGCTCATCCAGAGTATCGCGAACGGTGTCCCGGGCACGCTCGGCACCCTCGGTCATCATGGTACGTACCTTGCCATGCTCGCCTTCCAGCGCCTCGGCGCGATCGCGGATCGGCATCAGGGTGGCATCGATATGCTCGACCAGACAGCCCTTGCAGTCCAGGCAGCCGATACTGGCCTCACGACAGCCTGCGGCCGCCCACTTGCGGTCCGCTTCAGGAGTGAAGCTTTCATGCAGACTCCACAGCGGGCAACGCTCAGGGTCGCCCGGATCACTGCGCCGCACCCGCGCGGGGTCGGTGGGCATCTCGCGCACGCTGGCGTCTATCTCGGCACGCCCACTGCGCAGGAAGATGGCCTCCTCATGCGACGATAGCCGGGTCTTGAGTTCCATGCCCAGCAGCGGCTGGCTGTCCCCCTGCCAGTGTTCCGGCTCACCGAGGATGCGCCGCCCGCCGCCTTCCAGATAGCCGAGCAGGCGCTCCTGCTGATTGCGGTTGAGCTTGCTGGTCTCGGCCAGCAGTCCACGCGCGCGCTCGAAGGCCTCAAGATCCCCCTCTTCCTGATAGTCACTCAGCCATTCGCGATACAGGCGACCACTCTTCTTGCCGAGTCGCGCGATGGCCCGCTCCGCCTGCTCCTCGAAGCCGGCGTCGCGTCCATAACGATGGTTGAAGCGCCTCGCCACCTCGCGGGTGAACTCGATGTGCGCGCGCTGTTCCGGTCCGGCGGGCACGACCTCGCCCCGCAGCGCCAGGATGTCGGCCGCCTGCATCAGAGGGGCACCCAGCATCGCGAAACTGGCCCCCTGCTGCTCACCGAGTCCCGCCACCATCTCACGATAGCTGGGCAAACGCTCCAGCCATGCCTTGGGCGTCACGCTGGACAGGATCATGTGCACGTCGGTCAGCTCCGGCACCCACGACTGGATGAACAGGGTGGCGACCTTGGGGTTGATCCCACAGGCAAGGCAATCGATGACCATGGCCCAGCTGTACTGCTCGATTTCATGGGGCGCATGCCCACTGACCGCCAGCGCGTTCCAGTCGGCGATCAGAAAATAGGCATCGTGGTGGTACTGCAGCTCGGTCCAGCGTCGGATCACGGCATGATAGTGTCCGAGCGTCAGGTGTCCGCTGGGGCGTAAGCCGGACACCAGCCTGGCCGAGGTATCGGTGGCACTCACCTTGTGAGTTCTCCCTGAAACGTATGAAGCGGCCAGTCTAACAATCCCGACCCCCGATCAGCATCCCCGTGACGTCGTGTCTCGTACGGGAGGCGTCATGCTCTGCGTCACGCAGACGACTCACCCCGCCGCGATGCCGGTGCGATAGCGCCCGGCGTAATCGAACAGCTTGTCGCGGATCTGCCAGTAGCGGCCGCTCTTGCGCCCGATGACGAAGTCAGGGGCCTTGAGGCGCTCCTCGCCGGCCAATACCTCGGCGATGTCCTTCGGCGCCCAGTCACTGCCCGGCGCCCGCAGGTGCCGGGCGAGAAAACTCAGGCGAAAGGCATGGCGCTGAGCGGACGTCTCGAGCGCGAACCACTCGGACAGATCGGTGCCATCCTCGTCGTAATAGGTCACCTTCAAGCGTGGCAGACCGCGCCCGTTGCGCGTCTCCTCCAGCTGCCAGCCGCTGACGCGCAGCACCCGTGCATCGCGCAGCTTGAGCGCATCGCGCAGCTTGTCATCCGGGTCCACCAGCCGCGCCTGACAGGCGTGACAATGGCGCGCGGCGATGTCATTGGCCTCGCCACACTGCGGACAGGCCTTGGCGCGATAGCGGAAGTCGCACTGCACCAGCGGCTTGCCCTCGCCGTCGGGCGACTCCACCAGCCCCTGACAACGCCGCCCGAAGTGCTCCAACACCAGCTCCCCATCCTTGCGCCCCCAGAACAGATTGGCATTGCCGCACACGGGACACTCGACCTGCACGATCTCGGTATCCCCTGCCGGTTTGGGTGTGGCGACTTCCGGCGCGTAGAGATCCCAGGGATTGCCGGCGTAATCGAGAATCAGGCAGTCCGTCTTGCCGGGACTCAGGCGCAGCCCACGCCCGACGATCTGCTGATAGAGACTGACGGATTCGGTGGGCCGCAGGATGGCGATCAGGTCCACGTGCGGGGCATCGAAGCCGGTGGTGAGCACCGCCACGTTGACCAGATACTTGAGCTGCTGCGCCTTGAAGGCATGGATCAGGCGCTCGCGCTCATCGCCGGGCGTCTCACCGGTGATCAACGCCGCCTCACCCTCGGGCAGGAGCCCCGTGACCTCCTCGGCATGCTCGACGGTGGAGCAGAACACCATCACCCCACGCCGCTCGCGTGCCTGGGCGACGATATCCAGCACGATGCCTGGCGTCGCGCGTGAGCCCTGCACCACCTCGTTGAGCTCGGCCTCCTGGAAGCTGCCGCCGATCCCCGGTGCCAGCTGCGAGAAGTCATAGCGCGCCACGGCGACATCGACACGCCGCGGCTCGCTCAGAAAGCCCTGGCGCACCATCAGGCGCAACGGTTGCTCGAACACGCAGTCACGGAAGAAGCAGTCGTCATCACCGCGCACCATGCCGTGATAATGACGATGGAAGATGAAGCCCTGCCCGAGGCGATACGGCGTCGCCGTCAGTCCCAGCACCTTGAGGCGTGGATTTTGCTCACGTAGATGATGGATGACCTTGCGATAGCTGGCGTCCTTCTCCAGCGAGACCCGGTGACACTCGTCGATCACCAGCAGCGTGAACGCACCTGTCTGCTCACCCGGCGTGAAGGCCGCGAGATTGCGTACCACCGACTGCACCGAGCCGAACACCACCTGACGCGCGGCCTGCTTGCGCTTGAGGCCGGCACTGAAGATGTCGGCCTCCTTGCCATAGGATTCGTACTTGGCGTGATTCTGCTCGACCAGCTCGCGCACATGCGCCAGCACCAGCACGCGCCCGCGCGCGATACGCGCAAGCTCCGCGATCACCAGTGACTTGCCGCTGCCGGTGGGCAGCACGACCACCGCCGCCTCGTCACTCTTGCGGAAATGCTCCACGGTGCGCCGGACGGCTTCCTGCTGATAGGGACGTAGCTCAAACATGCCGGCTGTTCCCTGCAAGGACACGTGGGCCGGCCATGGGCAGCGGCATGATCAGAAAGAGTGGTGCAGACATGAGAGCTCGCCGGGTCACGGAAAAGGGGCACAGGTTGAGGGGCAATGGCCGCCCATGAGGGGTGAGGCAGCCATCCACCTGCAGAAGACCCATTATCCTGATCCCGCCCCCCGGCGGTAAAGCGACCGGGTGTGGATAACCCGAATGAAGGTCAGGTGCGCTCAGAAGCGCGGCGTGCGGCCTTCAAGCCTGGCGCCAACACATTCCATGTGCTCCGGCTGGCCGAGCAAGCCGGATTGCAGCCTGGCCTCCAGGGCAAGTGCCTCGCCCTCCGGTGCCGCCAGCGCCTCGACATACAGCCGGGTGATGCAGCGAATCGCCCTAGGAGAACGTGTCGCTATCTCCCGCGCGAGCGCCAGTGCCTCTTCCCGCGAGTTGGAGACCAGGCGCGTCACGAGCCCGGCTTCCTGGGCCTCGCGGGCGGCAACCTTGCGGCCGCTCCAGCTCAGTTCATGCAACCAGTCAGGACGCACTCCACGTGCCGTGACGCTGATGCCCATGTCAGGAATGATGCCCCAGGCGATCTCGAGCACCGCCAGGCGCGCATCCGGATCACACAGTCGGACATCCGCCCCCAGCGCGATCTGCAGCCCGCCCCCGAAGACATTGCCCTGCAGGGCCGCGATCACCGGTACGCCGGCATCCCGCCAGCCCAGTGCCAGCTGCTGAACGGTATTGCGCTCAGGCGTGCAGCCATTGGCCCCCGCGACGAGCAACTGCGGCACCCGCGCGGCCTCCCCCATGATGGCGGCCATGTCGAGCCCCGCGCAGAAACTGGCGCCTTCTCCGGACAGCACGATGGCTCGCAGCCCTCCCTCCTCGGCACGCGCCCGCAACTCTGCCTGGGCACCGAGGATGGCATCGATCATCGCCCAGTCGAGTCCATTGTGCTTGTCGGGTCGATTGAGGCGCACATCGGCGACATGCTCATTGATCATCACTGTCACGCGGCGTGCGGACGGGCACTTTGCGGCATCACTCATGGCGGCTCCCTCGAACGGCGAATGAAACGGCGGTCAGCGATTGCTCACGAGACACGACGGGCAGCCAATGCCCATGTCGACATGAGGTATCTGCGAGGCACCTGACAGATAGCGCAATCTCGAGGTCCAGTGTGGCTGTCCGCACGCCATCATGAAACGGTCGTTTGGTCGCAGAGGGTCCACACCCGGCCAATCGACATCACACGGCACCCTCTTGCATGACGTCTATTCGCGCTTGGCACCCGAGACGTCTGCCAGCGAGCGTGACTGGAAGCTGTCCGCCTGAGCCATCGCCCACACGCGGCGATAGAAGGGGAAATCGTCCGCTTCCTTGAGCAAGGCGCCGGGCGTCAGGAAGGGGTGCAGGTGCGAGAACAGACGCACCTCATTCTCCGACACGCGATGCACGAGATGGTCCGGAGTGATCTGCCACGGCGTCGAGAGCCCCGAGGCCGCGATGATTTCCGCCAGCGCATGCAGGGTGTTGTGATGGAAGTGCCGGACCTGCTCGGCCTTGTCTTCCACTACCAGCGACTTCTGTCGCAAATCATCCTGGGTGGCGATGCCCGTCGGACACTTGTTGGTATGACAGCTCAGCGACTGGATGCAGCCCAGGGCGAACATGTAACCGCGCGCGGCATTGACCCAATCCGCCCCCAAGGCCAGCACGCAGGCGATATCGAAGGCACTGATGATCTTGCCACTGGCGCCGATGCGCACGTCATCACGCAGCCCCGCGCCCACCAGGGTGTTGTGGACGAACAGCAGCCCTTCGCGCAGCGGTGTCCCGAGGTGATCGGTGAATTCCGTCGGCGCGGCTCCGGTGCCGCCCTCGCTGCCATCCACCACGATGAAGTCCGGCACGATTCCCGTTTCGCGCATTGCCTTGACGATGGCCATGAACTCCCAGGGCTGGCCCAGACACATCTTGAACCCGACCGGCTTGCCACCGGACAGCTCTCTCAGCCGCTGGATGAACTCCAGCAACTCGACAGGGGTACTGAAGGCACTGTGACTGGCCGGCGAGATGCAGTCCTCGCCCATCGGAATGTCACGCGTCTCGGCGATCTCGCGGCTGATCTTGCTGGCTGGCAGCACACCGCCATGCCCCGGCTTGGCTCCCTGGCTCAGCTTTATCTCGATCATCTTCACTTGCTCGCTGGCCGCCTGACGGGCGAACTTCTCGGCATCGAAGTCCCCCTTCGCGGTGCGGCAGCCGAAATAGCCACTGCCCAGCTCCCAGATCAGATCGCCGGCGAATTCCCGATGGTAGGGGCTGATGCTGCCCTCGCCGGTATCGTGCGCGAATCCTCCCAGCATCGCGCCCTTGTTGAGCGCACGGATGGCATTGCCACTCAGCGAACCGAAACTCATCGCCGAGATGTTGAACAGCGAGGCACTGTAGGGCTGCGCACACTGCGTATTGCCGATCGTCAGACGGAAGTCACGAAAGTCAGGCACTTCGGAGGTCTGCATCGAGTGTCCGATGAATTCGTAACTGTCGGAGTAGACATCCAGCAAGGTACCGAAGGGCTGCGAGGAATTGCGCTGGCGTCCGCGGGCATAGACCAGCTCACGTTGCTTGTGGGAGAACGGTAGCTGGTCGGTATCCGACTCGAACAGGTACTGACGCATCTCCGGGCGCAGCGCCTTGAACAGATAGCGCATGTTGCCGATCACCGGGTAGTTGCGCCGCACGGCGTAATCCGACTGCCGCATGTCGTTGATGCCGACGGCGACCAACAGCAGAAAGATCACGGCCAGCGGCCACACCCAGGGGGTCTGCATCGTCAGAAGCAGACAGACGAGAGCCCCCAGCACACAGAGCAGAAAGACGGAATAACGCGGCAACAGCGACCATTTCAGCTTCATCACGACATCCTTGTAATGTGTCAGGCAGGGATTCGTGCCCCAGACCTCGAGGCATCCCCCACCTTAAGCCACCCGGCGTCCGACACCCAGCTCCCGACGTGGAACGCCACGTTGAGGGAGCCAGATGCCGCCAGCCAATCGGCTCGCGCGTCAGTCAGAACGCAAGACGCCCCCATGGCGTTCACCATGGGGGCGTCGGTCAGGCAATCATCACCTGTGCATTGCGCGCTCTCGCGGGATCAATCGACCCAACGACGTGCATTGCGGAACATGCGCAACCAGGCGCCATCCTGCTCCCAGTCATCCGGACGCCAGGAGTTGGTGACGGCGCGCGCCACACGCTCCGGGTGCGGCATCATGATGGTGACGCGCCCGTCGTTGGTGGTGAGACCAGTGATACCGGACGGCGAGCCGTTCGGGTTGGCCGGATAACGCGTGGTGGTCTGGCCGTAGTTGTCGACGTAGCGCAGTGCCACCTGGCCGCTGCTCTGCATCTTGCGCAGGTGAGCGCTGTCGCGGAACTCGGCACGCCCTTCACCATGCGCGATGGCGATCGGCAGGCGCGAGCCTTCCATGCCATCGAGGAACAGCGAGGCGCTCTTCTCGACCTCGACCATCGCGACACGCGCCTCGAACTGCTCGGACTCGTTGCGCACGAAGCGCGGCCAGGCCTCGGCCCCCGGAATCAGCTCCTTGAGCTGGGAGAGCATCTGGCAACCGTTGCAGACGCCCAGCGCGAAGCTGTCGTCACGCTGGAAGAAGCGCTCGAACTGTTCACGCGCACGCGCATTGAACAGCACCGACTTGGCCCAGCCGCCGCCGGCGCCCAGCACGTCACCGTAGGAGAAGCCGCCACAGGCGACCAGACCCCGCATGGTGTCCAGATCGACACGTCCTTCAAGGATGTCGCTCATGTGGACGTCCACCGCCTCGAAGCCGGCGCGGTCGAAGCTTGCCGCCATCTCGAGCTGACCATTGACGCCCTGCTCACGCAGGATCGCCATGCGCGGACGTGCACCGGTGTTCAAGTACGGCGCCGCGATGTCCTCGTTGACGTCGAAGGTGGCCTGGACGGAGAGACCCGGATCACGCACGTCGTTGATGGACTCGAATTCGCTCTTGGCACAATCGGCGTTGTCACGCGCGGCCTGCATGCGATAGCTGGTCTCGGCCCACAGACGCTCGGCACTGGCACGCGTGGTGGAGAGCAGGTTCTGGCCCAGCAGCGTGATGTTGATCTGCTCATCATGACGCGGCGTGGCGATCACGCCACTGTGCTCGAGACCCACGGCCTTGAGCTCGGCGAGAATGGACTCGGTGTGCTCGCGACGCACCTGCACCACGGCACCCAGCTCTTCCGCGAACAGCGCGCCGGTGGCCTGACCCGGCTCGGCGGCGGTCCAGTCGAGGGAGATGTCGAGACCGACACGTCCCGCGAAGGACATTTCCATCAGGGTGGTCAACAGGCCGCCGTCGCTGCGGTCGTGATAGGCCAGCAGCTTGCCTTCGACATTGAAGCGCTGGATGGCCTCGAAGAAGTGCTTGAGGTCTTCCGGCTTGGCAAGATCCGGCGCGTCATTGCCGACCTGTCCATAGACCTGCGCCAGCGCGGAGCCACCGAGACGGTGAGCGCCATGGCCGAGATCGATCAGGATCAGGTCCGTCTCCACGGCCTCACCATTCAGCGTGCGACGCAGCTGCGGCGTGAGGGTACGCATGGCGTCGGTGACCGGCGCGAAGCCTGTCATCACCAGCGACAGCGGCGCGGTGATCGACTTGTCTTCGCCGTTCTCGTCCTGCCAGGCGGTACGCATGGACATCGAGTCCTTGCCGACCGGAATGGTCAGATCCAGCGCCGGGCACAGTTCCATGCCGACGGCGTGGACGGCATCAAACAGCGCCTGATTCTCGCCGGTGTGATCGGCAGCGCTCATCCAGTTGGCGGAGAGCTTGATGTCAGACAGCTTGGCGATCGGCGCGGCAGCGAGGTTGGTGATCACCTCGGCCACGGCCAGACGCGCGGAGGCGGCCGGCGAGATCAGCGCGACCGGCGTACGCTCGCCCATCGCCATCGCTTCACCGACGTGGCTGTCGAGGGAGCTGGTGGTGACGGCGCAATCCGCCACCGGCACCTGCCACGGACCGACCATCTGGTCACGCGCGACCATGCCGGTGATCGAGCGGTCACCGATGGTGATCAGGAATTTCTTGGAGGCGACGGTGGGCAGCTGCAGCACACGGGTCATCGCTTCACGCGGGTCGAGGTTGTCCAGTGCCAGTGCCGGCAGTTCCAGCGCCTGACGCTCGAAGCTGCGTGACATCTTGGGCGGCTTGCCGAACAGCACGTCCATCGGCAGATCAACCGGACGCGTATCGAAGTGACCGTCCTTGACGATCAGCTCGTGCTCTTCCAGTGCTTCCCCGACCACGGCGTAGAGGCAGCGCTCACGCTCGCACAGCGCTTCGAAGGTGGCCAGATTCTCCGGCGCCACCGCCAGCACGTAGCGCTCCTGGGATTCGTTGCACCAGATTTCCAGCGGGCTCATGCCGGATTCGGCGCTCGGCACGGCGCGCAGGTCGAACAGACCACCGCGACCGCCATCCTTGACCAGCTCCGGCAGTGCGTTGGACAGACCGCCCGCGCCGACGTCGTGGATGAAGCAGATCGGGTTCTTGTCATCCAGCGACCAGCAGCGATCGATGACTTCCTGCACGCGACGCTCCATCTCGGCGTTGTCACGCTGCACGGAGGCGAAGTCGAGGTCTTCGCTGGAGCTGCCGGAGGCCATGGAAGAGGCGGCACCGCCACCCAGACCGATCAGCATCGCCGGGCCACCCATCACGATCAGCTTGGCACCGACCGGAATGTCGCCCTTCTCGACGTGCTGACTGCGGATGTTGCCGTAGCCGCCCGCCAGCATGATCGGCTTGTGATAGCCGCGACGCTCGATACCACCGGCGCCGAAGGCATCCTGCTCATAGGTACGGAAGTAGCCGTTGAGGTTGGGGCGGCCGAATTCGTTGTTGAAGGCAGCGCCACCGATCGGACCTTCGAGCATGATGTCGTAGGCGGTCTTGATGCGCTCCGGCTTGCCGTAGTCATGCTCCCACGGCTGTTCGAAGCCCGGGATACGCAGGTTGGAGACGCTGAAGCCGGTCAGACCCGCTTTCGGCTTGGAGCCGACACCGGTCGCGCCTTCATCACGAATCTCGCCACCGGCACCGGTCGCGGCGCCCGGATAGGGGGCGATGGCGGTCGGGTGGTTGTGAGTCTCGACCTTCATCAGGATGTTGATCGGTTCCTGATGGTAGGTATAGATGTGACCTTCGCCTGTCGGGAAGTAACGCCCGGCAGTCGGGCCTGCCATGACGGCGGCATTGTCACTGTAGGCGGACAGCACGCCATCCGGATGATGCTGGTAGGTGTTCTTGATCATCTTGAACAGCGAGTGCGACTGCGCTTCGCCGTCGATGGTCCAGTCCGCATTGAAGATCTTGTGGCGGCAATGCTCGGAGTTCGCCTGGGCGAACATCATCAGTTCGATGTCGGCAGGATTGCGGCCCAGAGTCTTGAAGGACTCGACCAGATAATCGATCTCGTCATCCGCCAGTGCCAGGCCCAGAGAGCCATTGGCCTGCACCAGTGCGTCACGACCACCGCCGAGGATGTCGACATGGGCAAGCTTTGCCGGGGCCTGATGCTGGAAGAGGCGCGCCGCGTCCTGAGTACGCGTCAGCACCGTTTCGGTCATGCGGTCGTGCAGGCGGGAAGACAGCGTGGCGAAGAGTTCTTCGCTCAGAGGGGCGTCGAGCTTGATGCGATAGGCGATGCCACGTTCGAGGCGGCGGACTTGCGGGAGACCACAGTTGGCAGCGATGTCGGTGGCCTTGGAAGACCAGGGCGACAGCGTGCCGAGGCGGGGAACGACGAGGAAGAGATGACCTTCGGGAGAACTCTCGTCGCGACTGGGGCCGTAGTCCAGCAGACGCTCGAGCGTGGTCCGGTCGGTACTGCTCAGTTCACCATCGACCTCGGCCAGATGCAGGTACTCGGCATGAAGGGATTCCACCTCCGGCACCAGCTCGCGCAATGCAGCCAGTAGACGGGAGTGACGGAAGGCGGAAAGGGCAGGCGCGCCTCGCAGTTCGAGCATGGTCAGGGAAAGCCTCTGAAGCAGCGTGAACGGACAACCGCCGAGCGGCGGCAGCAAGCGCATATCATACGTGAAAGCCGCCCGTGAACGAAGCCCGACAGTCACATGCGTTGGATGACAGTGTGAAGCGCTGTCGGTATGGTGAAACCCCTGCCGTGAATGATGCTGACGCATGCTCAAGACCTCGCTTTCCTCCCTCATCACGCCCCTGCAAGCACTGCTGCGCCATTCGCGCCGGTGGCTTGCGCTCGTGGTGATGGCGCTGGCCCTGCTGTTGCCGGAAAAGACCCTGATCGCCCCGCCCTCCCGGCTTGACGATGTTCGCACGCGCGACTTCCTTCAGGTGGTGACTCGCAACAGCCCAACCACCTACTACCGTGGCCGTCAGGGCCCCACCGGTTTCGAGTATGAGCTGGCGCGAGACTTTGCCGACTACCTCGGCGTCAGCCTGTCGATGGATGCAGAACACAATATCGAATCCCTCACCCGAAGCGTGCGTGATGATCAGGCCGATTTTGCCGCCGCCACCCTCCCTCTTGACCTGTCAGAGCAGGGGCTGCGCTTCACTCGACCGATTCTCGAACTGCAGGCGATGGTGGTCTATCGACGCGGAATGCAACCGTCCAGAGAGCTTGAAGATCTGGTCGGCAAGCGGATCGGCGTCATCAAGGGAGCCGGTACCAGCCTGATTCTGCATGAGCTTCAACAGCAGCTTCCCGAGCTCAGCTGGAAGGAAACCGGCGAACTCGAGGTGGCCGACCTCCTGCAGCGCATCGAGGAAGACAGCCTGGACGTGGCGGTCGTCTACGCCCACCAGTTCAAGCTCAATCGGCTGTTCTTCCCCAATGTGGAGAACGGTTTCACCGTGGGGGACCCATTGACTCTGGCCTGGGCCTTCCCGGCGCAAGGAGATATCTCCTTGCTGAGCGCTGCCAACGATTTTCTCGAGACACGCAGCGAGGATGGCACCCTGGACCAGCTGGTCGACCAGTACTTCGGGCATGATGACTATCTGGAATATGTGGGCGCGCGTACCTTCATCCGCCAGGCACGAGAGCGGCTCCCGCGCTACATCGATACCTTCAAGCAAGCCGCTCGCGATACCGGCATCGATTGGAAACTGCTGGCGGCGGTGGGGTACCAGGAATCCCATTGGCAACCGAAAGCGACGTCACCTACCGGGGTACGTGGGCTGATGATGCTGACCAACGCCACCGCCCGCGAGATGAACGTGGCCAATCGTTTGGACCCCGTCCAGAGTATCGATGGCGGGTCACGCTATCTTGTGAGTATAAAGGGACGTCTTCCCGAAGGAATTCAGGAGCCGGACCGGACCTGGATGACATTGGCAGCCTACAATGTCGGTCTCGGGCACCTGCTGGATGCCAGGCGCATCGTGCGCATGAAGGGTGGCAACCCCGACCACTGGAAGGATGTGCGCGAGGCGCTGCCTCTGCTGCAGAAACGCCAATGGTATCAACAGGTACGTTATGGCTATGCCCGCGGTGGTGAGCCTGTCATCTATGTACGCAACATCCGGCGGTATTATGAAATACTCAACTATGTTTACCGCAGTCAGCAGCAGTTCTATCAGCTGAATGAGCGCCAGATAACCGATGATGAAGGGGACAACAATCCCTTCGATACCGTCCCCCCGATCCTGTGATCCATGAACAAGGTAGTGGGAAACCTGTCGGCGACTCGTGACAGGCGAGAAAAGCGCGCACGGGGCGTGGTGCATCAGGAGCTTCTAAGGACAGGGAATGACACGCAGATTCATCTTGATGTTGCTTGGCCTGCTTGCCTTCGGCGTCGCCTTGCTGGGCCTCTGGCCTCGCGCCGGCCACGAAGCCAATGCACTGCTGTTGATCATGCTGACATTGCAGGCGGCAGGGCAGACTGCGTGGCACTGGCGAAACCTGTTCCTCAGTCCACTGTTTCTCGGCATGTCCCTGCTCATCAACCTGGTGCTTACCTGCACCTTTCTCTTGCCGGAAAGCTGGGTCGGTGTCGATCATTGGGGCGCGTTGCTGACCGCCCTGCCCGGTGACTGGCATGTCGCCAACATTCGCCCTCCGATTCTGATTCTGCTGGCATGCCTGGGGCTCAACTGCTGTTCTCTCTTGCGGATGCGCCTGGGCTTCGGCGCCACGATACAGCTGGCGCAGACGACTCTCATACTGATCTTCGCCATCATCGCCGACCCGAGTCTCTCCGTGGCCAGCATGCCACTGGTAGGGGTGGAGCGAACCACGCTGCTTGCCTTCCTGGGCTTGCTTCTGGCTGCACAATGGCTGGATCTGCTGCCAGCGCTCACTCGCATGTGGCGACGCAACGTACTACCCCTGGCCATCTCTGCCTCCATCACGCTCGTCTGTCTTCTGGCGTGGCAACAGCAGACAAAGGATGAGAACAACCGCATCAACCAGGCGACCTATGTACTGGGCGACAAGATCGCGACACAGCTGTCACGCGAGATCGATGATCAACTCAATGCCATGCGGCGCTTCGCCGGCTTCTGGAGCCTGATGGGGCAGACACCTTCACGGGGTGAATGGCAACGTCTGGCACGAAATTATTACAATGATTTCAATTACTTCCAGAATATCGCCTTCATTGATCCCGACAGCGTGGTGACTCTGGTATTCCCCGACAAGGGCGGCAACCATGATCTGCTGGGCGTGAGGCTATTTGATGCCCAGCCAGATACTCCCCTGCGCAATCCGCTGGAGCTGGGCATTGAAGGCCACACCGGCATCATCGATCTCCTGCAGGGCGGCAAGGGCATGGTGTCCTACCTGCCTGTACGCAATCCGCGTGATGGAGACATCCTCGGCGCCATCGCCATGGTGGTAGATCTGGCACCACTGCTGGACCAGGCACTGGATGCCGCCCGCAATGATGCCTTTGCCATCACGTTGTCAGAACGCAGCAATGTCTACATTCATGTAGGCCCGGAAAGCCGTCTTGCTCCCTGGGGGCATCGAATCCCCATCGAACTTCCCGCCACGGACCTGACGCTGGGCTTGCAGCCGACGCAGCATTACCTCGCGGCAAGCCGTGGCCGCCTGCCAGAAGTCACGCTCCTGACCGGCATCATGCTCTCGTATCTGCTCTTCCTGGTGGTCTACATGTACCGCCGCGTCTCCCAGGAGCATGGCATCGTCAAGCAAGCCAACGATGCCCTGAAGGAAGAGATGACGCGCCGAGAGCGACTGCAGAACGAGATACAATGGCTGGCACGTCATGATGAGCTGACCCAGCTCCCCAATCGCCGTTATTTCCTCGAGCAGGTGCAGACCTTCAATGGCCAGATGCCACTGACGGTGATGATACTGGACATCGATTTCTTCAAATCGATCAACGACAAGCTGGGGCACCTCGAGGGCGATCGCTATCTGCAGAAGATAGCCTCGGTATCGCGAGCGCCTGTCGAGGCAGCGGGAGGGATTCTGGCACGTTTCGGCGGCGAGGAATTCGTCGTCTGCATCCCCGAATGCCCTCGTGCTGTCGGCCGGACGCTCGCGGAAGAGCTGCGTCGTGCCGTACAGGCGGCAGGTCTCCCCCAGCCTGCCACGGACAGTGTCGTCACCGTCTCGGTTGGCATGGCCTGCGTGGCCAGAGCACCTCTGCGACTGGAAGCACTGCTTCAGGCTGCGGATGAGGCGCTGTATCGCGCCAAGTCCAGTGGGCGCAATCAGGTCCAGGTCGCCGCCTGAAGCCTCATGCTCCCTTGAAGCACCGGCTTCATCGCAGGGTCATGGCAGGCGCCGAGTCAGGGTGACGCATCGGTTGGCAACGCGGCAGCGCGCCGCTCGGCGAAGAACTGCTTGAGCAGGCGTTTCGCCTGGGCAGCCAGCACCCCACCTTCTATCTGTACCTGATGGTTATGCCACGGCTGCACGAAGAGGTTGGCCCGAGACTCCACCATCCCCGTCTTTGGCTCAGCGGCACCATATACCACGCGCGCCACACGGGCGTGGATCAGGGCGCCACTGCACATCATGCAGGGCTCGAGGGTGACATAGAGCGTGCAGTCATCAAGCCGATAGTTGCCAAGCCTGGCCGCTGCTGAACGCAGTGCCTGAATCTCGGCGTGTGCCGTCGGATCCGGAGTCCCGACCGGGGCATTGAACCCGCTCCCGATGATCTCCCCCTGTGGGTTCACCACGACGGCCCCCACTGGCACCTCTCCAGCCTCCAATGCCAGCCGCGCCTGATCCAGGGCGCGGTGCATGTAGTACTGATCCTTGCGAGGCATCGCCGCCTCAGACCTCACGCTCTCGTCGCTCACCGTCATTCTCCGGTATCCTGATGTCATTGGCGCAAGTGACATGATACCGACTAATGCCAACCCGCTCATTTGCTCGTATCAAAGCCGCTTGCCGTGACTCTTTTTCCTGAAGGATGGGACGATGACCGACGCTTCACCGACACCGCTTGAATCACTCGTCACCTTGCTGGGGCTGGAAACTCTGGAAGAGAATCTCTTCCGGGGTCACAGCCAGGATCTCGGCTTTCCACAACTGTTCGGGGGGCAGGTACTTGGCCAAGCGTTGTCCGCCGCGACACGCACCGTCCCCTCGGAACGGAAGGTGCATTCGCTGCATGGCTACTTTCTTCGCCCGGGGGATGCTCACAAGCCAGTCGTCTACCAGGTCGATGGCGTACGTGATGGCGGCAGCTTCACGACCCGACGCATCAGCGCCATCCAGAACGGCAAGACCATCTTCTTCTGCAGCGCCTCCTTCCATGGCAAGGAAGAGGGCTTCACGCATCAGCTCGCCATGCCCGATATCGAATCCCCTGAGCAGTTGATCGAACAGGGGGCACGCATCGAGCGTTACGAGGGCCATCCCATCGAGTTCCTGCGCATGAAGGCCCCGGCTACGACAAGCGAGGGCGCGTCATCAGCGCCACCTCGTCAGCGCCTCTGGTTCCGTCTTTCAGGCGAGCTGCCGGAAGATGATGCTCTGCACCGTTATCTCCTGACCTACAGCTCCGACTTCAACCTGCTGGCCACTGCGCTGGGAGGACACGGTGTACGCTTCGGCTCCCCGGAGCTGCAGATGGCCAGCCTGGATCACTCACTCTGGTTCCACCAGGATGTTCGCGTCAACGACTGGTTGCTGTACGAGATGGATAGCCCATGGGCAGGCGGTGCTCGCAGCTTCTCGCGCGGCAGCCTCTACAATCGCCATGGCGAATTGGTCGCGTCCAGCGCTCAGGAAGGGCTGACGCGCCTGCGCCAACGCTCCTGAACGATCGATGGAACGACGATGCCCCTCTTGAGAAGCACTCTTGAGGGGCATCGTTTGTTCTGACTTGCAGCCAAGGGGTCGTGCTGCAACCACCGCCATTGCCACGAGATGCAGATCACTTCAGTGCCGTTCGGACCCGCGTACAGTTCTCGTCCCGATAACGCTGCTTGTAGTCATTGCGCTGAGACTGCCAACTACGCATCTGGCCTGAAGACCCACCGCCACGACGCATGGCGGTATAATATTCGATCTTGTTCTTGATGAACTGGCAACGTTTTATCTTCTCTTCACGCTCACCAGCAGATGCTGCTCCTGAAGCCGTCAGACCTATCAAGAGCACCATCAACGCTGCCAGCAATGACCTTGATGGGATAAATGAAAAGTATTTCGACATGCCGCCTCCTTGCGCGCGTTCACGAATAGTCCCGTGCGTGGTATTCAATGACATCGCAATCATCGATCAGGTTCTGCAGTAGAGAGAATATCCCCCGAGAACGTGGAATGCCTGCCCATGAGACTGATCATCAGCAGAGTACTGCCGTACTTCACCCTCCGTACTGATCAATAAACAAGAAAGCCGCTATCACGAAAATGATAGCGGCTTCTTGAGTCAATGTTTCAGCGGGCTTCGCTTATCCATGGCCCTCTCTCGCACAACCTTCTGAGAGCACGACTTTTCTCACTCACAAAGAGAACCGCCCCTGCAGCAAGGCTGCAGGGGCGGTTCAGTATAAGTGCC
>NZ_JARWKT010000013.1:0-52526 GCF_029846385.1 Cobetia sp. 10Alg 146 | reverse complement strand
ACCGCTGGTAACGCCATGCGTCCCCGGCAGCGGATGCGTACTTTACGCACGATCCTGGCTGAGGGCAAGGGCTTTCTGGCCAGATACCGCAATTCATTCAAACACGCTCATGCTGGTACGGCATGCTCCAGCATCAGCTGCAGCGACTCTCTCCCCCGCCAGCGATTGCGCGACAGCTTGTAAGCACACTTCAGAGCGGCCCCCACGCCGAATGCCGGCGATTCCCCCGGCGACAGCGCCCGGAACCAGATCGCCTTGAGGCGTGTACGCCCGAGCGAGAGCTCAAGCGACAGATGTGTGCCATCGGCACCTACCGGTCGCAGACTCTCGACCAGGAAACTGCCCTCGAAGAGAGGCGCCTCGAACTCACGCCCGAAAGGTGCCAGACGCTCGAGTTCATCCAGGGTCTCCAGGCTCAACTGCCCTTCTGCCAGTTCACCATCACTGAGAATCAAGGGGTTGAGCGCCCTTTCACCCAATTGCTCCGCGGCCGCCTGTTGCAGAGCACGAGTGAAGGTACCCTTCTCCGCCAGGGGCAAGCCCACCCCTGCCGCACCTCTGTGCCCACCGAAACGCGGCAGACACTGCGGTGCCAGGTCATGCGCTCGCTGCAACGCATCCCGCAGATGCAATCCTTCGATGGAGCGCCCGGACCCCGTCAACATGCCGGGCACCGCGGCTGGTGTCAGCACGACGGTCGGACGCCCGAACTGCTGCACGAGACGTGAAGCGACGATGCCCTGCACTCCCGGGTGACCATCTTCCAGATGCACCACGATCACCTGATGCCCTTCCCGCAACGAGGCGAGCGCCAAGGCGCGCGCCGACTCCACCATCTCGGCCTCGATCGCCTTGCGCGACTGATTGTCCTGATCGAGCACCTCCAGCGCGCGCTGAGCAGCCTCATCTTCACGCGCCAGCATGAAATGCAGCGCGGCGTAAGGATCATCCAGTCGTGAGCGGGCATTGATGCGCGGCCCCATCTGGAAGGCCAGCGTCTCGGCATCGAAGGGCACGCTATCGGCACCGAGCCGCTCTGCCATGGCTCGCCAGCAGGGCTCCTGCATGCGATTGATCAACGTCAGACCCAGATTGACCACCGCACGATTGATCGCACTGCCCCCCAGTGACACACAGTCCGCCACCGTCCCCAGCGCCACATACGACAGCCATGGCGACAACTTGGGCGCATCCCCCGGCAATCTGCCTTGCTCGATCAGCACATTGCGCGTCAATGACATGGTCAACCAGGCCACCATGCAACCGGCGATGGTCGCATCCGGATAGGCACAATCGTCACGTGTCGGATTGACGGTCGCGTAGGCGGAAGCCGGCGGCCCTTCCTGAGGCAACGCATGGTGATCCGTCACCACGACCTCTATCCCCGCTTCCTTGAGCAGCGCCAGGCGCGCCTCATCACTGGAACCACAATCCGCGGTGACGATCAGGCTCGGGCGCGGCGACAATGTCATGATGCGCTCGACCAGCGGCAGACTGATGCCGTAACCATCGTGGATGCGATGACCGATCAGACTGTGCACGCGGTCGTAGGGCACATCGAACAGCTCCGTCAGCGTGCGCAGCATCACCACATGCGAGGTGATGCCGTCCACGTCATAGTCCGTGAGGATGCCGATGTGCTCACCCTCGGCGACAGCACGCGCGATGCGCTCTGCCGCCCGCCGGGCATCCGCCAGCCGCTCGGGATGCTCGATGTGCCGGAGCGCCGGCGTGACCAGCGCCTCCAGCGGCGCCTTGCAGCTCTCCAGCGTCAACCGCCCTGCCAATACCCGTGCCTGCAGTTCGCTGAGCCCCGTCGCGATCCCCTGCTGGTAGAGACGCTCATCTCTGACGCGAGGCTGGATGACCCGCGCGATGCTGGCCGCCAGCGTACGCTCATCAGGGCGCGATGCGGTGCCTTGTGCCAAGGAGGGTGACAAGGAGGGAGTGACAGACATGAAGAACTCCTGACAAACGACATGGCCGTCATTTCGACAGCGGACTGCGAAAATGACGGCCATGAAAGAAGGACGACGGCTCAGCCCCGGAGGCCTGAGCCGTCGTTGATGCGATCACCCGCGGCGATTCTCGCGCACGAAGTCCTGCACGGCAGCCAGCTCGGCCGGCAGCACGCTGTAGCGCTCTTCGCGCTCCAGCAGGTCATGCAGATGTGGCGGCAGATCGACACCCGCGAAACCAGCACGCGCCACCGCTTCGGCGAACTTGGCCGGATGCGCCGTCGCCAGCGTGATCATCGGCGTCGCGGTATCCGTCCGGCAGACTTCTGCCGCGCGATAGCCTGTCGCCGTATGCGGATCGAGGATCTCGCCGGTGCGCTGATGCGCTTCACGGATGACCTCGAGAATCGTCTCGTCGTCGACACTGTGGCTGGAGAACAGCTCACGCAGCCTGGCCAGCGGGGCATCTGCCAGCGCCGCCGGTTCGCGCGAGAAGTGCTCGAGCAGTTCACGGATCGCCTGACCATCACGGCCATAGGCTTCGAACAGCAGACGCTCGAAGTTGGAGGACACCACGATATCCATTGACGGTGCCAGCGTCGCCTTCAGCTCCTGACGCGAGAAGTCGTTGGAGGAGATGGTGCGATGCAGGATGTCGTTGGCGTTGGTGGCGATCACCAGCTGACGTACCGGCAGCCCCATGCGCGAGGCCAGATAGCCGGCAAAGATGTTGCCGAAGTTGGCCGACGGCACCGTGAAGCTGACCTGACGCGCCGGAGCGCCCAGCGCCACACCGGCGGCCACGTAGTAGACGGTCTGGGCCATGATGCGCGCCCAGTTGATCGAGTTGACCGCGACCAGACGCGTGCCATCCAGGAAATCCTGGTCGGCGAAGCTGGCCTTCACCATCGCCTGGGCATCGTCGAAGTTGCCTTCGATGGCGACATTGAAGACATTGGGCGCCAGCACGGAAGTCATCTGGCGGCGCTGCACTTCGGAGACGCGGTTGTGCGGATGCAGGATGAAGATATCCACATGATCGCAGGCACGGCAGCCCTCGATGGCGGCAGAACCGGTATCACCGGAGGTCGCGCCCATGATCACCGCACGCTCGCCACGCTTGGCGAGGAAGTGATCGAGCAGGCGACCCAGCAGCTGCAGCGCGACATCCTTGAAGGCCAGCGTCGGGCCGTGAAACAGCTCCAGCAGGTAATGGTTGCTGTCGAGCTGATTGAGCGGCACGACCGCATCGTGACTGAAGGTCGCGTAGGTCTCGCGCACGAGTTCACGGAAGGTCTCGTCATCGATGGCACCATCGACGAAGGGCTTCATGACACGGAAGGCGACTTCCGCATAGGACTCACCAGCCATCGCCGTCAGTTCTTCGGCACTGAACTGCGGCAGGGTTTCCGGCACATACAGGCCACCATCGCTGGCAAGCCCCGTGAGGACCACATCTTCAAAACCGAGCGCCGGCGCCTGGCCGCGCGTGGAGATATAACGCATGTCGTGTCTTCCCGTGGCGTTCGCCACCGTTATGATTCTTGCTCTTCCGGCCTGCGCCGGCTGCCCAGCGGTACCGAGCCATCTACCTCGATGACCCGGTACCGTTTGCCCGCGATCAGGCGTTGTCGTCGAGATCCTCGACGCGAATGCGCACCACGGAACCGGCGACATCCACCAGCGCTTCCAGCTGGCGAATCGCTTCGTTCATGTGCAGTTCGCGCGCGCGGTGCGTGAGCAGAATGATCGGCACCAGCTCGCCTTCGGTGGCCTCCTTCTGGATGATCGCCTCGATGGAGATACCCTGTTCGGAGAGAATCGACGCGACACGCGCCAGGACCCCCGGACGATCCACCGCATGCAGACGCAGGTAGCAGGCCGTCTCGATCTCTTCCATCGGCAGGATCGGCAGGGTGTCACCGTGCTGATTGATCTCGGCGAAGGCCAGATACGGCACGCGGTAGCGGTGGTCGGTGGCGATATCGCGCGCCACATCGAGCAGATCCGCCACGACGGCAGAGGCCGTCGGCTCGGCACCGGCGCCGGCACCATAGTAGAGGGTGGGGCCCACTGCATCGCCCATCACCTCGATGGCATTCTTGACACCATGCACGTTGGCCAGCAGGCGCTCCTTGGGAATCAGCGTCGGATGCACGCGCAGCTCAAGGCCCTTGGCCGTGGCGCGGGTGATCCCCAGGTGCTTGATGATATAGCCCAGGTTGTCGGCCTGCTCGATGTCATCAGCCGTGATGCGCGAGATGCCTTCGGTGTAGGCCTTGTCGAACTGCAGCGGCACGCCGAAGGCAATGGAGGCCAGGATGGTCAGCTTGTGGGCAGCATCGATGCCTTCAACGTCGAAGGTCGGGTCCGCTTCGGCATAGCCCAGCGCCTGCGCCTCGGCCAGCACGTCATCGAAACTGCGACCTTCATCGCGCATCGCGCTGAGAATGAAGTTGCCGGTGCCGTTGATGATACCGGCCAGCCACTGGATACGGTTGGCGCCCAGGCCTTCCCGCAGGGACTTGATGACCGGGATGCCACCGGCGACCGCTGCCTCGAAGGCCACCATCACCCCTTTCTCGGCCGCGGCGCGGAAGATCTCGTTGCCGTGCACGGCGATCAGCGCCTTGTTGGCGGTCACGACATGCTTGCCGTTGGCGATCGCTTCCATCACCAACTCATAGGCCACGTCATAGCCACCGATCAGTTCGACCAGCACATCGATCTCGGGGTTGCGCGCGACCTCGAAGATGTCATGCGTGCGGCTGACGCCGGTGATATCGCAGTCAGGGTTGTCACGACGAGCGCCAACCTGTTCGACGATAATCGGGCGTCCAGCACGACGCGCAATCTCATCGGCATTGCGTACCAGCACGTTGAACGTGCCGCCGCCTACGGTACCCAGACCACAGATTCCTACTTTCACCGGTTTCAACGTCGCTTTCCTCTCTTGTTACGGTATCCAGCCTTGGAGGCCGCGCCGGAGCGCCAGGGCCTTGCCGACCTGTCGTCGGTCTATTATCCAGACGGCTCGCGTCTGTGTCTTTCGTGACCACGGTAGCAAGGCAGGACGCCCTGTCAACGCACAGCCACTCTGAGGCGTCACGCCATCAGCCATCCAGTCCCAACATGGTGGTCAGGCGATCCACCGGCAGATAGCCCGGCACCATCTTGCCATCCGGCATCACGATGGCCGGTGTGCCCTGCACGCCCATGCGCGTACCGAGCTGATACTGGCTTTCCACCGGGGCATCACAGCTGGCTTCCTGCTTGGGCGCCTGCCTCTGATTCTTGATCTGGTTCATCGCCTCGGTGCGATTCTCGGCACACCATACCTGAGCCAGTTCGCGTGCGCCCTGCGAGCGCAGACCGCCACGCGGGAAGGCCAGATAACGCACTTCGACACCACGCGCATTGAGCTCCGGCACTTCCTCATGCAGCTTGCGGCAATAGGGGCAGGTGGTGTCAGTGAAGACGCTGATCACCGCCTTGACCTCACCCGCCGGGCGGAAGATGACCATGTCGTCCTCACTGACCTCGGCCAGCAGCTTCTGGCGCTCGCCATTGGCCTTCTGCTCGCTGAGATTCACCAGCCCCTTGTCACCGTCGTTGCGGTACATGTCCCCGACGATCAGGTGCTTGCCCGTCGCATCGGTGAAGAAGGTCTCGCCGCTGGTGAGCTTCACCTCGAAGAGACCCTCGATCGGACTGGAAGCCAGCGACTCCACCGGCAACGGCTGGCCATTGACCACCAGCTTGTCACGCAGATCATCCAGCGCGTCAGCCTGGGCGAGCGGTGCCATCACGCTCAGCAGGGTAGCAGCGCTCAACAGACGCAACGCCTGTGGCAGGCGCTGCGGGCGGCGGGTGAACTTGCTCATCAGACTCTCCTTGGCGTCCGCGGGGCGAAGTGCCTGGTATCAACCACGCGGATGATGTTCGGCGTGCAGGCGTTCCAGACGCGCCTGAGCCACATGGGTATAGATCTGGGTCGTGGATAGATCACGATGACCCAGCAACAGCTGCACGACACGCAGGTTGGCACCATGATTGAGCAGGTGCGTCGCAAAGGCGTGGCGCAGGGTATGCGGTGACAGGGGCTTGTCGATACCGGCCGTGACGGCGTGGCGCCGGATGCGGTGCCAGAAGGTCTGCCGCGTCATGGCCTTGTCATGCCGACCGGGAAACAGCGCCGGGCGCGTCTGGTCGGCCATCATCGCAGGTCGGCCAGCCGACAGCCAGCGTGACAACCAGTCACAGGCCTCCTCGCCCAACGGCACCAGACGCTCGCGATCGCCCTTGCCGATCACTCTGACCACACCCTGGCGCAGATTGAGCGCATCGACCCGCAGACCGACCAGTTCACTGATGCGCAATCCCGCGCCATAGAGCACCTCCAGCATGGTACGGTCGCGCAGGCCGATGGCCGTCTCGAGATCCGGCGCCTCCAGCAGGCGCTCGACTTCCTCCTCGTCGAGCGTGCCAGGCAGGCTGGGGATCACGCGGGGAAGGCGCACCTCATGCACGGGATCCGCCTCGATCATGCCCTCGGCCAGTGCCCAGCGATAGAACCGCCGCAACGCAGACAACAGTCGCGCGGTGGAGCGCAGCGCATGCGATTCACGTCGTGAGTCACAGAATGCCTGCACCTGCACAGGGGTCGCCTCCAGCAATGGCGTGGCTTCGCCTCCGGACTCCTGCTGCTCCAGCAACCACCGCTGCCAGCTCTCGAGGTCACTTCGATAGGCACCAAGCGTGTTGTCACTGGCGCCGCGTTCCAGCCACAACGTATCGAGAAATGCCGCGACCAGCGTCTCGTCATCCTTCATGCCTGCCTCCTCCTTCCCGATGCGCGCAACCGACACCTTCCGGCGCGACGACTGCCGAATTCTACCGTGACGCCCTGACGTTGAAATGAATCCGACGGTCACTGCGGCAACTTTCCCTCATCCACAGACACAAAGACCCCGCCATGCGAGGCATGGCGGGGTCTTTGTGAGGCGGAGGAGCAAGTGGCAATTCGCTCCTCCGCCGTACTGCCGAGTTCTGCAGTCAGGGAATGCGGAGCGCTTAGCCCAGCTTTTCCTTGATGCGTGCAGACTTGCCGCTACGCTCACGGAGGTAGTACAGCTTGGCCTGACGGACGTCACCACGACGCTTGACGTCGATGGCAGCAACCTGCGGGCTGTAGGTCTGGAAAGTACGCTCGACGCCCACACCGTGGGAGATCTTGCGGACGGTGAAGGCGGAGTTCAGACCGCGGTTACGCTTGCCGATCACCACGCCTTCGAAGGCCTGCAGACGCTCGCGGGTACCTTCGACGACCTTGACCTGGACGACGATGGTGTCGCCCGGTGCAAAGGCCGGGATTTCCTTGGCCATCTGCTCGTTTTCGATCGCCTGGATCAGTTTGTTCTTGCTGCTCATCGCTAGCTCCAAATTCGTTAGCATCAACCCTGAGGCTGATGTTCGTCATGACCCCGGCACCGCAAACGGCCTTGAACACGGGGATCGACCTTGTGTGTGACGCGCCACGGGGCTCCCGCAAGATGACTCCGGGCCGTGCCGCACCTCCGCCACGGTGGCGGCCTTCTCCTGACGGCGAACGCGAGGTCCGCGAAGGTCAGGCCTTGCCTTTCCGGGCGTGCTGCGCGATGAACTCGTCGAGCAGCTTGCGCTCCTCACGAGTCAACGTGCGGCTCTCCAGCAGATCCGGACGCCTGAGCCAGGTACGTCCCAGAGACTGTTGCAACCGCCAGCGCTTGATCAGGGCATGATTGCCACTGAGCAGCACTTCCGGCACTCGCTTGCCGTCGATGACTTCGGGGCGAGTGTAGTGCGGACAATCGAGCAGGCCGTCGGTGAAGGAATCCTCCTCCGCACTGGCTTCATGCCCGAGTACGCCCGGCACCAGGCGCGCTACCGTATCGATCAGGACCATGGCTGGCAGTTCCCCGCCAGACAGGACGTAATCGCCGATCGACCATTCCTCGTCGATCTCCTCTTCCACCACGCGTTCGTCAATGCCTTCATAGCGTCCGGCCACCACGATCAGGCGCTCATTCGTCGCCAGTTCGCGGGCACCGGCCTGATCCAGCTTGCGGCCTTGCGGGGAGAGATAGATCACGCGGGCGTCGTCACCGCCAGCGGCACGGGCGTCACGAATGGCGCCTCGCAGGGTCTCGACCTTCATCAACATGCCGGGACCACCGCCGTAGGGACGATCATCGACCGTACGGTGCCTGTCGGTGGCGTAGTCACGCGGGTTCCAGAAATCGACCTCGAGCAGGCCCTTGTCGACCGCTCGGCCGGTCACGCCACTGGCGGTAATCGCCGTGAACATTTCCGGAAACAGACTTACTACACCAATCCACACAGGCGTCAGCTCTCTGTGCTTTTCATCAGAATTCGGGATCCCAATCGACGCTCATGCGTCCATTGACGAGATCCACATCGCGAACCACCTGATCGGGCAGGTACGGCACGAGCCGTTCCTTCTCATCGATGCTGTCATCGTTCGGCTTGATCACCAGAACGTCGTTGGCACCGGTTTCCATCAGGGTGTTCACTTGTCCGAGGCGCTGGCCATCCAGCGTCACCACCTCGAGACCTTCCAGTTGATGCCAGTAGTACTCACCCACCTCGAGCTGCGGCAGTTGCTGCTTGGGCAGGAGAATCTCCGCCCCGGCCAGCGCCTGCGCCGCTTCGCGATCGTCGACACCTTCCAGCTGCGCCACCAGACCCTTGCCATGACGACGTGCCTGGGCAAGTCGCGCGGGAATCTGCTTCCCGTCAAGCTTCAGGATCCAGCCGGCATAGTCGAAGATGCCATCGATCGGGCTGGTGTAGGAGTACACCTTGAGCCAGCCTTTCACGCCATAGGGGCTGGTAAGCTTCCCCATGACCACCACATCATCGCCATGCGAGGTGTGTGCGGTCGGCTGCGGGTTGTTCGAGTGAGTAGGCATCCTGGAAATCAAGCCTGCTGCTTGCCAGCTTCCTTGATCAGCTGAGCGACACGGTCAGAGACCTGTGCGCCCTGCTGCTGCCAGTGAGCGATGCGCTCGAGATCGATGCGCAGACGCTCTTCCTGGCCGCGAGCGACCGGGTTGAAGAAGCCGACGCGCTCGATGAAGCGGCCATCACGGGCTGTGCGGGAATCAGCTACAGCCAGGTGGTAGAAGGGACGCTTCTTGGCGCCACCACGTGCCAGACGAATGGTAACCATTGCGTAATCTGTCCTTCGTGTTGAAGTGAAAATCGTGCCACAGAACTCGGCTTCGCATGGAGGGTCCACACGAAGAGGCGACATTCTACGGAAAATGCCAAGCCTTGGAAACCTTTTTCCATGGCCATACGCGCGCCCCGCGACACGAGCCGTGTCACGGGGCGCGATTCGTGACTCTGACGCCACGAAATCCTGTCGGCGAGAACCTCAGTGCCTTGCCGGAGACTCAGCGACGCGGGAAGCGTCCGCCGCCCGGGCCACCCATGCCTCCCATCCCGCCGGGACCGCCCATGCCGCCGGGGCCACCCATGCCACCGGGACCGCCGCCGCCCATCATGCCGGACATGCCACGCATCATCTTCTGCATGCCACCTTTCTTGCCGGCCTTCTTCATCATCTTGGCCATCTGCTTGTGCTGCTTGAGCAGACGATTGAGGTCCGGCACCTGGGTACCGGAGCCCATGCAGATGCGACGCTTGCGCGAGCCATTGATGAGATCCGGGTTGCGACGCTCCTTGGGTGTCATGGAGTTGATCATCGCCTCGAGCTTGCCCAGTTCCTTCTCGCTGGCCTGGCTCTGGGCGACTTCCGCCAGTTGCCCCATGCCCGGCAGCTTGGACATCAGGCTGCCCATGCCACCCATGTTCTTGAGCTGCTGAAGCTGGTCGCGGAAGTCCTCGAGATCGAAGCCCGAGCCTTTCTGGACCTTCTTGGCCAGCTGCTCGGCCTTGGTCTTGTCGACGCTGCGCTCGGCTTCCTCGATCAGCGACAGCATGTCGCCCATGCCGAGGATGCGCGAGGCGATGCGGTCCGGGTGGAAGGGCTCGAGGGCATCGACCTTCTCCCCCATCCCCATGAACTTGATCGGCTTGCCGGTGATGTGGCGAACGGACAGCGCCGCACCACCACGCGCATCACCATCGGCCTTGGTCAGCACGACACCGGTCAGCGGCAGGGCTTCATGGAAGGCCTTGGCGGTATTGGCGGCATCCTGACCGGTCATCGCATCGACGACGAACAGCGTCTCATCAGGATTGACGCTGCGATGCAGCGCCGCGATCTCGTCCATCATGTCGGCATCGACATGCAGACGGCCGGCGGTATCTACCAGCACCACGTCGTGGAACTGGATACGCGCGTGCTTCATCGCCGCTTCAGCGATGGCGACAGGCTGCTGGGAGGAGTCGGAGGGGAAGAAATCCACCTCGACTTCCCTGGCCAGCGTTTCCAGCTGGTCGATGGCGGCCGGACGATAGACGTCCGCCGAGACCACCAGCACCTTCTTCTTCTCGCGCTCACGCAGATAACGCGCCAGCTTGGCGACGGTGGTCGTCTTGCCCGCACCCTGCAGACCCGCCATCAGAATGACGGCCGGGCTGCCCTTGAGCACCAGACCTTCATTGGCTTCGCCCATGATCGCTTCCAGCTCCTGCTGGACGATCTTGACGAACTGCTGACCCGGCGACAGGCTCTTGGACACTTCCTGGCCGACGGCACGCTCGCGCACGCGGTCGATGAAGGCCTTGACCACCGGCAGTGCGACATCCGCCTCAAGCAACGCACGGCGCACTTCACGCAGCGTGTCCTTGATGTTGTCTTCCGTCAGCTTGGCCTGGCCGGTAATCGACTTCAGCGTCTGCGACAGGCGATCACTCAAACTTTGAAACATGGGCCTCTCCGGCTAGGGACGTCTGGGGGCCGCTCGCAGCGGCTCGAGAACAGTGCTGTCCTCGATTCCGGGGGTCACGGCATGACGCCCCAGCGCGTGAATGGTTCATCCTGTGGCGCATTATACGCACAGGGCGGGTCTGTCTCCATGATGGGGACACTCAAGCGCCGACCAAATCCTCTCTCGCCGGGAATTCTCTCCCCGACACGGCTCCGCCAGCCTCCTCAAAGCGCGTGGCGTGGATGCAATCACATGAGTGCATTCGGTATAGTCACATCATATAGGCAGCGTCTCGTACAGGACCTGCCTCCTCGTACATCCTCGGCACCTGGACAACAGCACATGCAGGCTCTGCCCTTTGCCTTTCTGGCCATCATCTTCTATCTCGGCGCCGGCCTGTGGCAGGGCCTGACGCTCATCCGCCGGGTACCGTCCAGACCACGTCTGGTACGCGGCCTGGCACTGGTAGCCGTCGCCTGCCATGCCGTGATCGTCTGGCTCACCATCAGCCATGGCGGCGAGCTGCACCTCGGACTGTTCGAGAGCGCCTCGCTGGTCAGCTGGGCCATCAGCCTGCTGCTGATCCTGGCCAGCATGTTCAAGCCGGTGATTGCCGGCGGTGCTGCCCTCTTCCCCGTGGCGGCCATCTGCGTCCTTGGCGTGATGAATCTTCCCAGCGCCAATACCGAGAATCCACTTTCCGCGGGGCTCATCGCCCACATCCTCACCTCGGTGGCGGCACTGGCCTTCTTCAGCATCTCGGCCATGCAGGCCGGTCTGCTGTCATTGCAGCAACATGCGCTGAAGAAGCGTCACACCCGCGGCATCGTCCAGGTACTGCCCGCGCTGACCAGCATGGAGCGCGCACTGTTCGAGCTGATCTGGGCCGGAATGATCCTGCTCAGCGTGTCGATTCTCAGCGGCATGATCTACCTCGACAACCTGTTCGCCCAGCACCTCGCGCACAAGACGGTCCTGAGCTTCGGCGCCTGGGTGATCTTCGCCGTGCTGCTGTTCGGCCATCATGTCCTGGGCTGGCGCGGACAGCGCGCGGCGCGCTGGACGCTGGGCGGCTGCCTGGTGCTGGCGCTGGCCTTCTTCGGCACCAAGTTCGCCCTGCAGGTCGTGTTTTCCCACTGAGCGTCGCTGTCGTGACGGGCAGCACCCGCAGCAGCTGGTGCATTGCCGTCACGGCAGCAGTATCATGCGCGTAAATCCGCCACCGAGGACCCTTCACTCTTGAGCGACGACACCCCGCTGGGGCTGCTGTTCGGCCTGCTGGTCATCCTGATCTTCCTGTCTGCCTTCTTCTCGAGCTCCGAGACCGGCATGATGTCGATCAACCGCTATCGCCTGAGCCACCGCGAGAAGAGCGGTGAGCGCGGCGCCAAGCGCGTTACCCGCCTGCTATCTCGCCCGGACCGTCTGATCGGCGTCATCCTGATCGGCAACAACTTCGTCAACAATCTGGCAGCGTCTCTGGCCACCATCATTGCCATCCATTACTTCGGTGATGTCTCCGGCCCTGCCATCTCCACTGCCGTCCTCACCATCGTGGTGCTGATCTTCGCCGAAGTGACGCCCAAGACCATGGCCGCCGTGAATCCCGAGCGTATCGCCTACCCGGCGTCGGTGATTCTCGAGCCCATGCTCAAGCTGCTCTATCCGCTGGTCTGGCTGGTCAATGGCATTTCCAATGGCCTGCTGCGCCTGTTCGGCGTTCGCGATGTCAGCGGCGGGGCCGACAGCCTGACCCGTGACGAGCTGCGCACCGTGGTCCACGAGGCTGGCAGCATGATCCCGCGCCGTCACCAGGGCATGCTGCTGTCGATCCTCGACCTCGAGAACGTCACCGTCGATGACATCATGGTGCCGCGTCAGGAAATCTTCGGTATCGACCTCGATGATGATCTCGACATCATTCTCAGTCATATCCGCGCCAGTCAGCACACACGAGTGCCGATCTACAAGGGTGACATCAACAACATCATCGGCATCCTGCACCTGCGCAATGCGGCCCGTTTCCTGTCACTGGACGAGGTCACCAAGGCCTCCATCATCCAGGAGGCCCGCGAGCCCTACTTCATCCCGGAATCCACCCCGCTGCATACCCAGCTGCTCAATTTCCAGAAGCAGAAGCGCCGCATCGGCATCGTGGTCGACGAGTATGGCGATGTGCAGGGGCTGGCGACACTGGAGGATATCCTTGAGGAGATCGTCGGCGAGTTCACCACCGACGTGGCCGGCACCCATCAGGAAATCCATCCTCAGGACAACGGCAGCTACGTGATCGAGGGTACCGCCAACATCCGCGAGATCAACAAGGCCATCGGCTGGCAGCTGCCGACCGATGGCCCCAAGACGCTCAATGGTCTGATCCTCGAGCACCTGGAATCCTTCCCGGATGCGCCAGCCAGTCTGGCCATCGGCACGACCCGCATCGAGATCCAGCAGGTCAAGGACAACCAGATCACCTCGGCACGCTGCTGGCAGGCCTCGCGCACCACGCGTACCTGATCCAGCGCCTGCAGGGTAACGTTGCAGCGTCATGCGCGAAGGGCCCGCCATCTGGCGGGCCCTTCGCGTTCACGTCCATTGCAATGCGGTGTTGCACGCCACGGGGCGGCCAATGCCGGAGACACACGCTATCCTGTGCCTGCCCGGAACGCCGGGCCGCCGGATCGCCGGATCGCCGGATCGCCGGATCGCCGGACCACCTTTTTCTGCACTGCCCACTACCCGCAAATGGCCCTCATGACCCAAGCCTCTTCCCCGACGACTGTCCTGCACCACCACCCCGCACGCTTCACGCTGATGCTGGCACTGATGGTGGCGCTCGCGCCTCTGGCGACCGACGCCTATCTACCCGCCATGCCTTCCATGGCAGGCGACTTCGGTGTGGACGAGCATCGCATCGGCCTGACCATCACCATGTTCTTCTTCGGCTACGCGATGGGTCAGCTGGGCGGTGGCCCGCTGTCCGACAGTCTCGGACGCCGCCCCGTCGCCCTGACTGGTTTCGTGCTGTTTCTCGTCGCCGGACTCGGTTGCGCACTGACACGAGACTTCCACTGGCTGCTGGTCTGGCGAGTGCTTCAGGGCATCGCCACCGGCATGACCGGCGGTGTCTCGCGCACCGTGGTGAGAGACGTCGCGACCGGCAAGGACGCCGCGCGCCTGATGACCAACGTGACCATGGTACTGATGACGGCGCCACTGATAGCGCCGTCCCTGGGCGCCCTGGTGATCTCGCTGAGCCACTGGACGACGATCTTCTTCGCGCTGGGAGTCTACGGGCTGATAGTCGGCCTGATCATCCATCGCTGGCTGCCGGAGACTCACCTCGCCAGCGAGCGCACGCCCTTCAGACCACGCAACGTGCTGCGCAGCTATGGCGACGTCCTCACCACCCGGGGAGTCCCGGGGCACCTGATGCTGATCCTGTGCGGGCCCGGCATCATGTTCACCTTCATCACCAATGCCAGCTACCTGTATCAAGGGCTGCTCGGGATGACACCGCCGCAGTTCGCGCTGGCCTTCGGCGCCAATGTGGTCGCGATGTTCGTCGGCAACCGTCTCAATCACCTCGGCCTCAAGCACCTGCGCACGCGCACGCTGGTCAAGCTGGCATTGAGCGTCCAGCTGACCGGCATCACCTGGCTGCTGGGGCTGGGTCTCACTGGCACGATCAGCGCCGCCACCCTGATTCCCGGCATGCTGGTGGTACTTGGCGCAGGCGCCATGATCACCCCCAACGTGATGGCGGACTACCAGTCGCTGTTCACCCGCGGCCACGGGGTCGCCAACGCCATCTCGGGCACCGCGCTCTTCCTGGGCGGCGGACTCTACGGTGCGATTGCCAGCCTGTGGCTGAACGGCTCCAACATGCTGCCGGTACCGCTGGTCATGCTTGCCGCATGCCTGGTGGGCGGCATCGGCTTCTGGGTAACCCGCCACACCGCGCCATCCAATCAGCCTGCCGCCCACGGCAGCAGTTCCAGCGCCCCCGCGTAAGCGCCATCACTGTCCACAGAACGTGAACCGCATACGCAAAGACGCCGCCCGTGAAGCCACGGACGGCGTCTTTTTTTCAGGGAACGCTCTCGCGCTCACCACGTGAGGGGGCTGCCACCCTCGACCAGAGCAGCTTCACCCCGTCATTGGCAGTCCGCCAGGCGTGTCGCCTTGCGATGCAGATCGCGCACGGCCTCTTCCAGCTCCGCAGCCTTGACGTTCTCCGGCGCGAAGGTGCGACCGACGCACAACTCCACCCGACCACGCAGGCGACGCGGCCACTTGGCAAAGGCCGGTCCGCCGCCGTGGGAGAACCACGACCCCCACAAGCCCCCCAGAGCCATCGGGATCACCGGCGCCGGATCACGCGCGAGGATCAGCTCCAGCCCACGCCGGAAGCGTCCCACTTCCCCATCTCGCGTCAGCTTGCCTTCCGGGAAGATCATGACCACCTCGCCCTCGCGCAGCGCCATGCCGACCTCTTCCAGTGAACGACGCACACCGGCGGGGTCCTTGCGCGAGGAATCCACCGGAATGGCCCCCGCAATACGGAAGAACCACTTGAGCCAGGGAGAGTGATAGATCTCGGCATCCATCAGAAACCGCAATGGGCGCGGGCTGGCGCCGCCGAGTATCAGCGCATCCATGAAGCTGACGTGGTTGCACACCACCAGTGCCGCGCCTTCCGCCGGTATCCGCCAGCGCCCCTTGAGGTGCAGCCGATACATCAGGTGAATGAGGATGAAGATGATCAGCCGCAGGAAGGGCCGCGGGTCACGCAGCATGCAGATCACCGCGATCAATCCACTGATCAAGGACAGCAGCAGCAGGAAGTCCGGAATATCACGCCCCATCACGCCCAGCACCAGAATGCCGGCACCGGCCGAGAGCACCATCAGCAAGGCATTGAGCACATTGTTGGCCGCGATCATGCGCGCGCGATGGTCCTCGGGGCTGCGCAGCTGCAACAGCGTGTAGAGCGGCACGATATACAGGCCGCCGCCGAAGCCGATGACGCCGAGATCCAGCCACATGCGCCAGAATCCGGCGATGCCCAGCAGCTCGATCAGCGGCGTGGCCATCTGGGCCTCAGCCAGCGCCGGGCGCAAGGCAAGGTCCAGCCCGCCGGCAAAGATGATCAGCGCCCCGAAGGGCACAAGCCCTGTCTCGAGTCGTCCACGCGAGACACGCTCACAGGCCAGCGACCCCAGGCCAATGCCGATGGCAAAGGCCGCCAGCAGGGCCGATGTCGCCCCTTCGGCCCCATGGACGATATCCCGCGCATACGCCGGTAATTGCGTCAGATAGCTCGCGCCGAGGAACCAGAACGCACTGATGCCGAGCAGCGCCCAGCGTAGCCGACGATTGCTCAGCCCCTCGCGCATCACCGCCACGCTGCCGGACAGCGGCCGCCAGGGCACCGGCCCCGGAGAAGCGGAAGGCGCCGGAGGAATGCGCATGGCAGCCAGTACGCCCAGCACCGCCAGCGACACCAGCGATGCCGACAGCGCCCAGCGCGCCAGCTCACCGCCCAGCGCCATCAAGGCCGCGGCCGCCAGGGTACCGACCAGAATGGCGAGGAAGGTACCCAGTTCGACCCAGGCGTTGCCACTGACCAGCTCATCGGCCTTGAGATGCTGAGGCAGGATGGCGTACTTGACCGGGCCGAACAGCGCGGACTGGGTGCCCATCATGAACAGCAGCGCCAGCAAGAGCTCCCAGGCCTCGAAGATCAAGGCACCCGCCGCCACGCTCATGGTGGCAAGCTCCAGCCACTTGAGCCTGACGATCAGCCGCTGCTTGTCGAGGCGGTCCGCCAGCAGGCCGCCCCAGGCGGAAAACAGCAGAAAAGGCAGGATGAACAATCCGGCGGCCAGATTGTTGACGACGCCGGTGTCCCAACCGCGCTGCTCGATGACCACGAAGGTCAGCAGCAGCAGCAGCGCGTTCTTGAAGAGATTGTCATTGAAGGCCCCGAGGGCCTGGGTCCAGAAGAAGGGGGCAAAGCGTGGCCGCCGCAGAAGGTCTCGACTCATCGCCCTGCTTCCGTGGCATCCCCCGAGCCTGCAGCCTCGCTGCGCACCTTGAGCCCCGCCAGCATGGTATCCAGCAGCTGGTCGAGCAGTTCCGTGACTTCCAGCGGCTGTCCTTGCCACAGACCCAGGCGTTCATTCATGCCCAGCTGGACCAGGCCATGCACGCTGCCCCACAGGGTTCGCGCCATGCGCTTGGCTTCCACTGACTCCACCTTGGGAGCGTACTCGACCAGAGCCAGCTCCACTCGCTCGAACAAGCCTTCGATCATGGCGTTCTGACGCTGATCCAGCTCCCCTTCCTGAGCCAGCGGGAAATCGAACAGCAGCTGCCAGCGATAGGGGTCGCGCTGGGCAAAGCCCCAATAGGCTCGCGCCAATGCCTTGAGACGCTGGGAGGGGCTCGGGGTCTCCTGCCCGGCAATCGCATCGCGCAGACGGTCCAGGGTCGTCAGATTGACGTGCTGGAGCAGGTTGCCAAAACTGCCGTAGAGCTTGAGCAGGGTACTGGGGGCGCAACCGACTTCGCGAGCCAGGTTGCGCAAGGACAAGGCGTGAACGGGCTGCTGCTTGAGCCATTCATCGCATGTCTCCATTACCCGCGCATGCAGCGCTTCCGGTGCATGCTGACGTGGACGGGCCATCGAATTCCTCTGGTGCTGAGATGCGTTACCGCGCAGCGAATCTGGCGCGGTGTGTGTCCGGACTGCGCGGGTTGGCAGAGAGAGTCACGATGCCTGAGCATCCTGCTCTTGAAGCGCCCCATGTCAGCCATTGAATCGAACAGTGTTTCCGTCCAGCATATCGAGACTGAGCACAAACGCAAGCGCCACCAAGGTGTGGCATGCTGGCGACTGCCGCGTGCAGCGGGGCTCTCGCGCTCATGATTGGGCAATGCGTCGCCCTGCATGTTCCCCCCTGCCCTTAATCTCAAAGGATTTCCGTGGCCGGACGCCTGTACCTTCCCCCGTTTCCCGAAGACCTGCCGCCCAGTGAACTGTTCGGATCACTCGCGACGCCTGCCCTCACGCGTCAACTGCGGGAGGAGCGCCTGGTGAGCGCCAATCGCGCTCCGCGCCTGCCGGTCTCGATGCTGCGCCTGGAAGGCCCGAGGCTTCGCCAGGTGCCAGCGCTCTGGGGGCTGACGCCCAGCTGGCTGGAGGTCATGGACCACGCGCCCCACGTGGCGCGCGCCGAGTCGCTGGAAACGCGACGCATGTTCCGCGAATCCTTTACCAGTCAACGGGCACTGATTCCCGTCGGTGGGGTCTATGTCTGGAAGGAACAGCCGCGCATGAAGCAGCCCTTTCTGGTCACGCACGCCACCCGCGCTCCGCTGTTGCTCGCCGCGCTGTGGACCCGCCACTTCAGCCCCCCGCTGATGGAAGGACTGCCCCCCGAGGGGCGCGACAGCTTTGCCTTGATCAGCGTGGCGTGCGCGGGTGTCACCGCACGTCTGACCGACCGCATGCCGGCGGTGATCGCACCGCATCAGGTGCGGGAATGGCTGAGCGCCGATACCCCGCTGGACAGGGTACGTGCCATGCTGACACCGGACGCCAGCCTCGCGGCCTTCCCCGTCGCTCGCCGGGTCAATGATCCCGCGCACCAGGAATGGAGCGTCGCGCATCCCACTGGCCCGAAGCTGAGCTGAGAGACGCCACTCGGCGCCCGGACAGCATGCTCAGATCGGGAACGCTGAATCCAGGCCGGTCAGACACGCGTATCGCTAGAAGGGGAGCACATCCTCGGACCTGCACTGCTCGTGAGGCGTTGCTGATCTACCTGCGCGCTTGCGACGCATGAATCGCCCTTATCGAACCACCATGCCAGTGTCATCGGTGCCGTGAACCAGGAGAGAAGATGTCCTTGCCATCAGGATTCCGTCCGCTCGCATTGAGCGCTGCCATTGCCGCCATCGTCATCACCGGCCTATCGCCCGGCGTCAGCCTGGCCGATTCCTCCACGCCCCCCGCACCGTCCTCCATGACGTCAGCCACCTCGGCCTCTGCCATCACCCAGGCAGGCCCGGTGATCAAGAGCGCCAATGACCAGCGCGACTATCGCAGCCTGACGCTCGACAATGGCCTCAAGGTGCTGCTGGTGAGCGACCCGGCGGCTGACAAGGCTGCCGCTGCCATGGACGTGGAGGTGGGCAGCGCCCAGGACCCCGATGACGTTCCCGGACTTGCTCACTTCCTCGAGCATATGCTGTTCCTCGGCACCGATCGTTATCCAGAGCCTGATGCCTATCAGGAATTCATCACCCGTCACGGCGGGCAGCACAACGCCTTCACCGCCAGCCAGGACACCAACTACTTCTTCGATATCGCACCGGATGCCTTCGCCGAGGCCCTGCCGCGCTTTGCCCGCTTCTTCGTCGCACCACAGTTCAATGCCGACTACGTCGACCGCGAGCGTCATGCCGTGCATTCCGAATATCAGGCACGCCTGCAGGATGACGGGCGGCGCGTGAATGAGGCTGTCGAGCAGGCACTCAATCCAGATCACCCCTTCAACCGCTTCAGCGTCGGCAGCCTCGAGACACTCAAGGACAGCGAGGCCGGCAGCCTGCGCCAACGCCTGGTGGACTTCTATCAGGCGCATTACGGCGCCGGCGTGATGCGCCTCACCCTGGTCGGCCCCCAAACGCTGGACACGCTGGAGTCACTGACGCGCCACAATTTCTCCGATGTCCCGAATCGCGAGCTCTCACGGCCACAGATCGACGCGCCGCTGGTCACTGCCGATGAGCTGCCCGCACGCGTGGAGGTCAAGGCACTCAAGCAGGAGCGCGAGCTCGACTTCATGTTCCCCATCGAGGACCCCATCGCGCAGTATCGCGTCAAACCGGTCAGCTACCTTGCCAATCTCATCGGACATGAAGGGGAAGGCAGCCTGCTGGCGGTGCTCAAGGACAAGGGCTGGGCGGATGGGCTCTCGGCCGGCGGCGGCCCCAGCGATGGCGAGAATGCCCTGCTCAGCATCAGTGTCACCCTGACGCCCGAAGGCGCCCGGCATCAGCCGGAAATCCGCGCCGCGCTGTTCGACTATCTGGCATTGATTCGCCAGCAGGGCCTGGAGGAGTGGCGCTACAAGGAGCAGGCGGCGCTGGGCGAGCAGGAATTCCGCTTCCAGCAGCGCAGCTCTCCCGTGGACCTGGCCAGCAGCCTGGCCATGATGATGACGCGCTATCCGGTCAAGGATGTGCTGGCCGCGCCCTACCTGATGCAGGACTATGACGCCGAGCTGATCGAGTCGACCCTTGATCGCCTGACGCCAGAGAATCTGCTGGAGGTCTACTCCGGCCCTGATGTCACGGGAGAGCAACAGGGCAAATGGTTCAAGGCGCCCTATACCCTGACGCGCCTCACGGACGATGCCGTCGCCCGTGCCGGAGACGATCCCTCGCTGGCCGCCCGGCTTGCCCTTCCGGCCCCCAATCCTTATCTGGCCAGCGACTTCCAGGTCCTGAATCTGCCCGATGCGCCGCCACGTCAGCTGATCGACGAGCCCGGCGCCGAACTCTGGTATCAGGGTGATGACAGTTTCGGGGTCCCGAAGGCCGAGTGGCGCTTCGGGCTGCTCAACCCCGCCGTGAGTGCCTCGGTCGAGGATGAAGTCATGAGTCGCGTATTGGCGGCATGGCTGAACGACAGCCTGAATGCCCGCCTGTACCCGGCACGTCTGGCCGGACAGGATGCTCTGGCCTATGCCCATGGCCGCGGCATCACGCTGCAGTTCAGTGGCTGGCGCGACGGCCAGCAGCCGGAAATGCGCGAGGTGCTGGATCAACTGGTCAATGGTGACATCGACTCTCAACGACTGGCACGCATCACGCAGCGCATGACACGCAGCCTGAGCAATCGCGCCCAGGCGCCCCTGTATACGCAGCTGGGCCGCAGTCTCAGTGAAGCGCTGGTCGGCCAGCCCACCACCGTCTCGCAGCAGCAGGACGTGCTGGCGCAGGTCACCAGCGAACGTCTGGACGCCTTCCGCAAGCGCTTCCTGGCACGCCTGCATGTCCAGGCCATGGTGACAGGCAACCTGAGCGACACTCAGGCACGCGAGACCGGTCAGCTGGTGATCAATGGCCTGGCCCCCCGCGTCACGCGCAACGGCATCCCGGAGCTTGCCATCCACCGGGTGGACCAGCCCCTCGCGTTGCGACCGGAGAGCTCACGCGGTGATGCCGGCGCACTGCGCTACCTGCAGGGCAAGGATCGCACGCTCGAGAGTCAGGCCAGTCTGGCCGTGCTGGGCCAGCTGATCGAAGCCCCGTTCTACAGCCGGCTGCGCACCGATGAGCAACTGGGCTACATCGTCTCGGCCAGCTACTCCCCCATGCTGGATGCCCCGGGCCTGAGCCTGCTGGTCCAGTCGCCTTCCAAGGACAGCAAGACCCTGTTCTCGCGCATGGATGCCTTCTTCACGACCTTCGATGAGCGCATCACGGCGCTGGATGAAGCCACGCTCGCCAGCTATCGCAGCGCAGTGATCGATGGTCTCGAGCAGAAGCCGCGCCGCCTCTCCGAGCTTGCATCACGCAACTGGAGCGAACTGAGCTTCGGCTGGACCGACTTTGATCGCCGCCAGCAGCTGATCCACGCCGTGGAGCAGGTCAGCGTCCAGGATATCCGTGACGCCTGGCAGCAGGTGACTCAGGCGGCGCCACTGGAACTGGCCTTTGATCCCGAGATCCCCAGCGACTTCGATCAGCGCCTGCCGACGCTCGCGCTCCCCCTGCTGCCGGAGGCGCCACGTGCCGAGCACGGTGCCACCACCGCCGCTCCCTCGGCGCAACCTGCGGGCAATGCCCAGCATTGATCGCGCCACGCGTGCATGCCCGACGGCCAGGCGGGTCAGTCAGAACGCTTCCGTGAAGGACGGAGCCGTGAAGTGAAGAGCAGATCAGAGACGAGTGGAGCGTCAGTTTTTTCCGAGAGATGAACGACACGACCCCGGCGAATTCGCCGGGGTCGTGTCGTTGTGGCTGCGAGAATTTCGAGAATCAGCCAAAGGCCTGTGGCGGCATGATGCCTTCCACATACATCGCCAGTTCTTCCAGAATCTGCACGCGCGCCGGATCCTGCTCGTTCTGGGCCAGACGCTGGATCTCGCTGACGAAGCCCTTCACGGTCAGGCTGGCGACCTGCTCGTCATTCATGCGCTCCCAGCGCCACTGCTCCCAGCGCTCCCGCTCGGCTGAATCAAGCGTGTAGCCGTAGCTGCGTGCGCGGTAGCGGAACAGCATCTCCTCGAGTCGCCCATCCTGGAAGGCGAAGGGCGTGTCATCCAGTGCCTCGGGGTGAGAGGCCCGCACGCGCTCCATCTCCTTGCGGTCCGCGGGCGAGAAGAAGCCTCCCGAATAGAGCATCAGGTCCGGGTCAGCCGGGCCGGCCGGCGGCGTCTCGGCAAACACCTGGGCGACCTTCACGCCGACCCCCGCATTGTCCTTGAGCCACTTCCAGTGCTCACGACATCGTGCAGGGTCGAGCTTGAGGCGCGCGACGATCTCGCCGTATTCCCCCTGGTGAGGGCCGGAGACATCCTTGAGCGCCGTCGCCGGCATCAGCACCGGGCTCTTGTTGAGATGAATGACCTTGAGGGGGATGCGCTCCTCACCTTCCGCCAGGTCATCCGCGCTGGCGAACACCCGCGCCCGAATCTCCTCGGGAGTGAGATCCATCAGCGGTGCCGGGTCCACCGACAGGTCATAGACGATGACGCCATTGGCATTGGAGGGGTGCTCCGCCAGCGGCACCACCAGCGCACCGCATGCTCGCGAGGCCGGATAGCGACGTGAGATGTGCAGCATCGGCTTGCGCGCACCGATGTCCAGCAGGCTGGCGACATGACGCTTGTTGCGCAGCTTGAGCAGATACTCGAACAGCCGGGCATTGCGTGACTTGAGCAGACGCGCCAGGGCGATGGTGGCCCGCACATCGACCAGGGCATCGTGCGCGCCGGCATGCTCGATGCCATTGGCGGCCGTCAAATCTTCCAGACGGAAGCTGGGGGCTCCGTCCTCGCGTCGCGGCCACTCGATCCCCTCGGGGCGCAGCGCATGGAAGGCGCGCACCACATCGATCAGGTCCCAGCGCGAATTGCCGTTCTGCCACTCACGCCCGTAGGGGTCGAGGAAGTTGCGATAGAACAGGTGACGGCTGACTTCATCATCGAAACGCAGGCTGTTGTAGCCCACCGAGCAGGTGCCCGGCACGCTCATCTCGTCGTTGATGCGCCCGGCGAACTCGGCCTCCGGCAGGCCGCGACGCTCGGCCTGCTGCGGCGTGATCCCCGTGATCAGGCACGCCATCGGATGAGGCAGGAAGTCGTCAGCGGGCTTGCAGAAGAGCGTCAGCGGCTCACCGATCTCGTTGAGCTCCGCATCAGTACGAATGGCGGCAAACTGCGATGGACGGTCGCGGCGCGGGTCAGCACCGAAGGTCTCGTAGTCGTGCCACAGGAAGGTGGGCTCTGCCACAGGAAATCTCCACGCGGACGGTCAGAAAATGCACCTGCCAGAACACCGCGCCCGAGGGGGGCGATGTTCTGGCAGGAAAGTCGTACGAATCAGCGGTTGTCGAGTCTGCTCATGCCTCGCCGGGGCGCGGCAGAGTGACGTTCAGCTCGAGCACCGAACAATCATCCTCGCGGTCCAGCGAGATGTTGATGGCATCCTGATCGACCTGAACGTACTTGCGAATCACCTCCAGCAGCTCACGCTCCAGCATCGGCATGTAATCCGGCTGATCACGCTGACTGCGCTGGTGAGCCACGATGATCTGCAGCCGCTCCTTGGCGACATTGGCCGTCTTCTTGCGCTCTCGCTTCAGAAAATCCAGTAATTTCACTTGCGCCCCCCTCCAAACATTCTGGCCAGCAGACCGCGCTTCTCGACTTCATGGAAGCGCAGCTGGACTTCCTCGCCCAACAGGCGGGAAACGCAGTCCACATAGGCCTGACCAGCATCGCTCTTCTGGTCGTGGGTCACCGGCACCCCCTGGTTGGAGGCGCGCAGCACGGCCTCCGACTCGGGAATCAGGCCGATCAGCGGGATCGACAGGATTTCCTGGATGTCCGTCAGATTCAGCATGTCACCCCCGGTCACGCGCGCCGGATGGTAGCGGGTGATCAACAGGTGTTCGCGCACCGGAGAATCGCCGTTCTCGGCACGGCGTGTCTTGGAAGACAGCAGACCGATGATGCGATCGGAATCGCGCACCGAGCTGACTTCCGGGTTGGTGACCACCACCGCTTCATCCGCGAAGTACATCGCCAGCTGGGCACCGCGCTCGATACCGGCCGGGGAGTCACAGATGACGTAGTCGAATTCTTCCCGCAGGCTTTCGAGCACCTTCTCGACGCCTTCCAGCGTCAGCGCATCCTTGTCACGGGTCTGGGAGGCCGGAAGGATATGCAGGTTGTCGATGCGCTTGTCGCGGATCAGCGCCTGCTTGAGATTGGCCTCGCCCTGGATGACGTTGACGAGGTCGTAGACCACGCGCCGCTCGCAACCCATGATCAGATCCAGGTTGCGCAGACCCACATCGAAATCGATCACGACGGTCTTGTTGCCGCGCAGAGCCAGTCCGGTGGCAATGGCGGCGGCGCTGGTCGTCTTGCCGACTCCGCCCTTGCCTGACGTCACTACGATAATCTTGGCCAAAGGTATCTTCCTTGCTGAGAGTCCCCCGTGAAACGGGGATCACCGGTAAATATTGGATATCGTTCGAGGCACGCCGGCATCACTCAACCGAGGCGTGCGATACAAAGCTGGTCGTGTTCGAGCACGACTTCGACACTGGCACCCAGCAGACGATTGTCGATGTCGTCCAGGCGCTTGTAGGTTCCCGCTACCGAAAGCAGCTCGGCATGCAGTTCCTTGCAGTAGATGCTGGCGTTGCGATCGCCATGGATGCCGGCCAGCGCCCGGCCGCGAAGGGCGCCATAGATGTGCACGCTGCCGGCGGCCAGAATCTCGGCACCGGCATTCACGGCACCGATGATCACCAGATCACCCTCTGGCGCGCTGACCTGCTGCCCTGAGCGCACGGTACCACGGTAAACCTTGCTGGCATGGGCCGGCACCTCAACGACCGCGGCTTTTTCGTCCGCGACAGTCGCCTGTGGCTCGTCGGCGGGAGTCGCTTTCGCCTCAGGCTCGACAGTCGTGACCGGCGGCACGGACTCCAGCGTCCGGCCGCGATTTTCCTGGGGCGGGAACCACCCGAGACCCAATGCCCAGGCAGACTGGCGCACCGGGTCGCCACCACCGCGCACCGCCACCGGCAACAGCTTGTGGCCGCGACACACGGCGCAGATACGCTCCAGCGCCAGGTGCGGCTCGTCGAGCTTCTCGACGCTCAACACCACCGGCGTGTGCTGAAAGAAGGCGGGGGACTGGCTGAGTTTGCTGACCAGTTGGGCACGGATCTGCTCCGGGTCTCCACTGACCAGTTCCATGACCGTCATCGGCAGCATGCCGCCTTTGAAGGTGAAGGCCTGGGAGGCCCTGTCCGTACTGAGACTCATGACCTGACTCCGGGTTGCGTGAGGGAAGTGACACCCTCCGACACTCGTGAAAGAAGCTCGTGACGCTCGAGACATCCCTGGGATGGCATCCCGAAGCAGAAGGCCATCTGCCCGGCAGGCAGATACCTGCCCGACGACTCATGCGGTGAAACGCCGAGGCCAGACGCCCCATCTCCCCGCGACGCAGTGCGACTTCTGCAGGAAGCGAGCTTCGTGATGACGTATCACCCGAGCGAGGAATGGCCTTTCATGAACCATCGCTCTGCTGAACAAAGCTATGTGAGCTGACACGGCGCTGCAACTGATGATACGGCCAGCAGTCCACACTGTCAGGTGTCGCGAGGCCACGACGCACGAAAGAGTCATCTCGTGATGACCTGACTCATCCCGCGCGAAGGCGCTCGGCAGACACTCTCCCCCGGTTTCCCTGCACCGATGGGCGCGTGAGACCACACAACATGGCCTCGTGACTGATAAGATAGCGGGGTGACGAAATTCATGCGCCGTCACCCCGGTTCACCGACAGACCCGAGTGTCCTGGTCCTGTCCGAGTGACTGGCCGCTGTTGCGCCCCTCTATTTTTTTGCCTGGATAACCGCTCTCTCATGACCGGACTGCTTTCCCGCCTCACTGGCCGCCTGTTCGCCCCTCGCTGGCAGCATGCCAACCCGACCATTCGCTCCGCTGCCGCGGCCCAGCTGGACCCTGAAACGCCGGATCAGCGCCAGATACTCGAGTCTCTGATTCTCGAGGACCCTGCGCTTGAGGTGCGTCATGCCGCTCTGGCACGCATGGCGACACCGGAGCGACTGCTGCCGCTGCTGGACCGGGCCGACGGGCTGGTACGCGAGCGACTCGTCGAGCTGCTGAGCGGTGGTCAGGACGCCCCCTCCCTGCTGGATCGCGAACAGCTGGTCGCACGCCTCGATGACAATGAGCTGCTGGCCGCCATCGCGGCGCGCGGGGACAATCAACAGTTGCGTCTGGTCGCGCTGGAACGTCTCACCGATGAAGCCGCCCTGATCCATCAGGCCTGCCACAACAGCATCGCGGCGGTGCGCCATGCCGCCGCCGCTCGCATCACCAGTCAGGACGGGCTGGAGCAGCTGGTGCGCGGCGCCAGACGCGATCGTCACGTCCAGCGTCAGGCCCGCGACACGCTCGCCCAGCGCCGCGCGGATGCCCAGCAGGCAGACGCTCTCAATGCCAGCCGTGACAACCTGCTGCGCCAGATGGAGAAGCTGCCGCGTCAGGCCTGGGAAGACAGCGTGCCATCACGCTATCGCTCACTGCTGCGCGAGTGGGAGCGACTGCCGGCCGCCGACCACGACGTCCAGCAGCGTTTCGAGGAAGCGCGTCTGCAGGCGTACAAGGTCATCAGCGATCACGAAGCCCGTGAACAGGCCATCCGTGAGCATGAACGCCTGAGCGCCAACCTGAGCACCCACCTGGAAGAGATCCTCACGGCCCTGCACCAGGCGCGCGCGGACCTCCTCAGTCGCGAGTGCGTCAATGATCATGACTTCGCCAGCCTTCAGGCTCAGCGTCGTCTGCAAGGCGAACGCTGGCGCGAGCTGACCGACCAGTTCTCGGCCCCTGCCGAGCTGCTCGAACGTCATCAGCGCCTGCAGCAACAGCTGCAGGACCCGCTCGATGCCTGGTATCGCCATCAGCTGTGCCAGGGCGAGATGGACGCGGCGCTGGTCGACAATGACCTGGAACAGATGGCACGTCTCGAGCGCGAGATCGCCTGGCCAGCAGAGCTGCCGCTCACCAGAACGCTGCATGCCGTGCGCCAGGCGCTGGAGGCAGCTGCACCGCCGGCGACGACCGATGAAGAGAGTGCCGACGAGGCCGCCGCGACCGATGAGCCCGCCACGGACAGCAGCGACAAGCCCAGAACGCTTGATCTGGAAGCCATCAGCGCCGAACTGGATCAGCTGGACACCTACCTGGAAGCCGGCAAGCTCAAGCCCGCCAGTCGCCTGCATCGTTCACTGCGCGACCGCACCGAAGGCCAGCTCGACAGCGAGCGTCAGACGCGCCTTCGTCAATTGGGCGCTCGCGTCGCGGAGCTGCGTGACTGGCAGAACTTCGTCGCCGCTCCCAAGCGTGAACAGCTGCTGGAAGCCATCTCCACATTGGCCGAGCGCGAGGACCTCAGTGATGAGCAGCGCGACCGCCAGCATCAGCAACTGATTCAGCAGTGGCGCAGCCTGGGCGATGCCGCTGCCAGCCGTGAGTCCAGCCAGTCCTTCCGCAGCGCCTCGGACAGCATCAAGCAACAGCTGCAGGATTACCGCGAAGCGCGCAAGCAGGCACGCGAGCACAACCTTGCCATGCGTGAGGCGCTCTGTGAGCAGCTGGAATCGCTCAATGGACACGCCATGGGCGATGCGGACCCGGACGCCCTGCGCCAGATCCGCGACCGCGCACGCGAAGAGTGGCGCCGTCACACTCCGGTACCGGCAGGCCCGGGCCGCCAGCTGTCGCATCGCTTCGGTGAAGCGCTGACCGCGCTGCAAGGCTTGATCGACCAGCGCGCCGGCGAGATCGCCGCGGCCAAGCAGGCATTGGTGGACGCCGCCGAAGCGCTGGCCGATGAAGACGCTCCGGCACGTGCGCGCGCCGAGCAGGCCAAGGCACTGCAGACCCGCTGGCGGGAACTGGGCCGTGCCCCCAAGGGCGAGGAGCAACGCCTGTGGTCTGCCTTCCGCGCCGCCTGCGACCGCATCTTCGCCGCACGTGATCAGGACCGTGAAGCGCGTGACACGCGCGAGCAGGTCCGCCTCGAACAATGGCAGGCCCTGATCGAGCGCCTCGATAGCTGGGAACCGACGACCCTGGAAGACGCCGCCCAGCTGGACGACGCCCTCAAGGAAGCCGACGCGCTGGGCGCCCTGCCGCGTGGCAAGCGCGGTGACGGCATGCGTCGACGCTGGAATGGCATTCTCAAGCGTCGCGAACAGCGCCTGGATGAACTCCATGCCCAGCAGCTGCGCCAGGAATGGCAGCAGTGGCGCGACCTGCTGGAGCAACATGCCGTCGCCGATGCCAGTGCACGCCAGGGCAATATCGAGGATGTCGAACTCCCCGACTCACCGGCGTTCGACGATGCCAGCCGCCAGGCCAATGCCGCGCGCAACCAGATGCGCCGTGCCGAGCCGGTCAGCGCCAACGCCGCCAATGAGCGCCTCGCGGAGCTGCGTGTCCATCTGGCGATCCTGTTCGAGGCGCCGCTGGGTGCGGAAGACGAATCGCGGCGCCTGACCGTTCAGGTGGCCCGCATCAATCAGCAACTGGGCGAGCGCCTTGAGCGTGATGAGGAACTCGACGAGGTGCTGGATGCGCTGCTGGCCAATGGTCCGCTGGACTGGGAAGCCTGGCAGGCCGAGTTGCCGCGCTTCGATGCCCTGTTCAACCACTGACGGCGTCGGGTCGGCATAGACAGTCAGCTGACCGGCACCCTACGACGACGAAGCCCCCGTCTCTCCTCGAGACGGGGGCTTCGTGGTTTTCACGACAGGAAAAGTGCGCTTGCCCCTCTCCTGTCAGATCCTGGTTCCTGTGAGTGCGCTCTGCGGCCTCTTGTACGCTTGATGGCCTCTTCCGCCCTGCCGGGTTCTGCCACCCTGCGGGTACGTCGCGAGACGCCGGGGCGCATGAGCACGAACGGACATCAGCCCATGAACTGGCCACCATTGATGTCCAGATTGGCACCGGTGATGAAACCGGATTTCTCGTCCGCGAGGAATGCCACCGCGCGAGCGATCTCGTCCGGCTGACCATAACGCTTGACCGGAATCGTCTCGCGGATGGATTCACGAATCTCTTCCGGAATCTTCATGATCATGTCGGTGGCGATATAGCCCGGCGACAGAGTATTGACGGTGATGCCCTTGGTCGCGGTTTCCTGTGCCAGCGCCATGGTCAGACCATGCATGCCCGCCTTGGCGGCCGAGTAGTTCACCTGACCGAACTGGCCCTTGCGGCCGTTGATGGAGGAAATGTTCACGATGCGGCCGTACTTGTGCTCCAGCATGTCATTGATGACGGCACGGCAGGTATTGAAGACGCTATCGAGGTTGCAGTTGATGACTTCGCGCCACTGCTCGTAGCTCATCTTGCGCATGGAGGTATCACGCGTGATCCCTGCGCAGTTGACGAGCACGGCCACCGGCCCGAAGCGCTCGCGAATTTCATTGACGCCTGCCTGACAGGCTTCGAAGTTGTCCAGCTCGATACCGGAAAGCGCGATGTTCTCGAACCCGGCAGCACGCTGTTCCTGCAACCAGCCTTCTGCCTTTTCCTTGTTCCTGTAACCGGCAATCACCTGGTACCCCTGGCTCGCCAGCTCACGACAGATGGCGGAACCGATGCCACCGGTGCCACCGGTGACCCATGCAACGGGTGCTGTTTGCGTCATGTTATTGTCTCTCCCTGTTCCTGGAACGTCCTGTGCCCGCAAGGGAGCACAGCATGGCATTTCGCCGTTGATCGCTCATCGACTGGCTGGCGATCTTCCGGTAACGACAAACACTGACAGGCGTCTCTGACAGCATGGCGACAACCGTGCGCTCGGTGAAGACTGTCACCGCCCTGCGCGAGGCGTGTCACTCTCAGTATGGACAGGATTCCCACGGAAAGTATGTAGCAGATCTCTCACATTGATTGAGGTCAATTCCATCACCCTCGCTCCCCCCCATCGCCTGGCCGCCTCAGGAAAGTCTTCCGGCTGATTACGGGATAACGGTTGACTCAGCACTGTATATCCTTATACTACGCCCCACGTTGATGCGGGGTGGAGCAGTCTGGTAGCTCGTCGGGCTCATAACCCGAAGGTCATCGGTTCAAATCCGGTCCCCGCTACCAGCAAGCGCCAGCAGTTTCGGCACTTGGGAAACAACGTGATGTTGCGGGATGGAGCAGTCTGGTAGCTCGTCGGGCTCATAACCCGAAGGTCATCGGTTCAAATCCGGTTCCCGCTACCAACCTCTGATGCGTCAGAGTTGGAGCAAAGGCAGTACCCAGTGTTGCGGGGTGGAGCAGTCTGGTAGCTCGTCGGGCTCATAACCCGAAGGTCATCGGTTCAAATCCGGTCCCCGCTACCAAGAATTCGAAAGGCCTGATGCCCTGCATCAGGCCTTTTTCGTATGCGTGACATTCCTGTGCGAGGATATCGACGAGGCCAGCGCCCGGCCCTCGTTCCTCCCATTCTCCACGCCCATCCCCTTCACACTCATCACGTCAGTCTCGAAGGAGTGCCTGCATGCGCCACTGGCTGGTCAAGACCGAACCCGACGCCTTCTCGCTGGAAGACCTGCGCCGCGAGTCGCCGGCACTCTGGGATGGCGTGCGCAACTATCAGGCGCGCAACTTCCTGCGCGAGATGCAGCTCGGGGATGTCGTGCTCATCCAGCACTCCAGCTGCAAGGTACCTGCAGTGGTCGGGCTGGCCGTGGTCAGCGAGCTCGCCCTGCCGGACCCGACAGCCAGCGACCCCGAGCACAAGGGCTTCGACCCTCGCCAGATGGCGGACCTCGAGGCCGGCAAGACGCCGCGCTGGGTCGCTCCGCGCCTGCGCTATCTGCGTTCGCTGCGTAGTGCACTTCCCATCGCGCGCCTGAAGGAGAAGCCCGAGCTGGCCGACAGTCACCTGGTCCGCCGTGCCCGCCTTTCCGTCATGCCATTGAGCGAGGACGAGATCCAGTGCATCGCCCGCCTGGCCGGGGACGACCTCAAGCCTTGAGACCCCCGCCCGCGCCAGATGAACCCTGCACATCTTGAACTCGCCCGCCGCGGCCCGCATCATCAAGCCAGCCGGCTCGCGTGCGAGCCTTGAATCGCAGACACTTCCGGGGCATGCATCATGATCATCGATCCCAATACCGGCCAGCCACTGACCGGCAATGACACCACCGCCGCCCAACCACAAGGCGTGGTAGGCGGAGCTGCTGCCAGCGCCCCCCGCCAGGCAGAAGACGCCAACACCTACATCATCGATGTCGACATGAGCAATCTGCAGCAGGTCCTCGAGGCCTCACAGCAGGTACCGGTGCTGCTGGACTGCTGGTCTCCCCAGAGCGAGCATTGTCGCGTCCTGACGCCGATTCTCGAGATGCTGGCTCGTGAATATGCCGGTGGCTTCATCCTCGCCAAGCTGAACGCCGAGGAACAGCAGGACATCGCTGCCCAGCTGGGAGTGCGCTCGGTACCCGACGTCAAGCTGGTCATCCAGGGCGGCCTGGCAGGCAACTTCACCGGCGCCCGCCCGGAAGCCGAGATTCGCCAGTTCCTCGAGCAGCACAAGGTGATGCCTGCTGCCGGTGCCGGCCCCAGCCTCGTCGAGCAGGCCGCCAGCGCACTGGAAACCGGCGACCTGGCGACCGCCAAGGCGATTTACCAGCAGCTGGCGCAGGAATCCCCCGAGACACCGGACTACCGCATCCAGCTCGCCTCGGTCCTGGTCGCCGAAGGCAACGGCAAAGAGGCCCGCCAGCTGCTGGACTCCCTCAAGCCGGAAGACCGCGATGGCCCGAAGGCGCGTGGTGTGCGTGCACGCATCGATTTCATCGCCGAGGCGCCGAGCCCGGAAGAGGTCCAGGCCATGATCGAGCGGGATGACAGCGAGGCCCGCTACCAGCGCGCCATGCGTGATCTTGCCGATGGCCACTACGAGCTGGCGCTCGATGCCCTGATCGGCCTGATGAAGACCGACCGCCAATACGGGGATGATCTGGCCCGCAAGACGCTGCTGCGCGTGTTCGATGCCCTCGGCGCGACCCATGAGCTGACCGTGCGCTTCCGCCGCCAGCTGTTCGCCCTGATGTACTGAGTCGCAGACGGCAACCACCTTCCCACGACAAGGGGCCCCGAGGACGTGAGTTGTCCTCGGGGCCCCTTGTCGCAGGTAGCGGATGAATGTCGTGAAGCGTGTGCGTGCAGCAGGACGGGAAAGGATGCGGATGAGCCCTGGATTCAGCCGCCCCGACGCGTCCACCCTTTCAGCAGTGATGGCCTCGCACGCGCTTCGCGGGCGCTGAGCGGACAGCCAGGCGGGAGCTCTTCCAGCGCGGGCGTGATGGCCCCCGCCTCCTTCGCCCTGGCCAACCGGAGACTCCCGCCCCTGCAACACCATTCTCGACATGCCATCACGCCGGACGACTCAACATCGGCTCGCGCCCAACGAGATGTCTCTGCCAGCTCATGTCTCATCATCATCCCTCCTGAGGATGCCCGCTCACGATGAACGGCCTGCCCTCAGAGTTATCGATAATGATTCTCAATTCAAGGTTTCGCTCGCCACTTCCTGCCAGCATCTCATCGGCGCTTGATCCAGATCAGACATCTGACTACCCCTGCAGCGCACCTTTCAGGCGTTCATCGAGACGCTGCAATGCCTGCTCAAGCTGCTGACGTGTGGTGGCGTAGTTCAGGCGCACGAACCCCGGCCAGCCGAAGTCGGCCCCGTCGGAAAGCGCGACACCGCACTCCTCCAGCAATGTCTGCTGAGGCGAATCGCCCAGGTCGGCCTCACGCATGTCCAGCCAGGCCAGATAGGTCGCCTGGGGGCGCGTCATGCGAACGCGCTCCCAGCCGGCCACATGCGCTTCGAGCAGATCGAGATTGCCGCGCAGCACCTCCAGCAGCTCCTGACGCCACGGCTCTCCCTCACGCCACGCCGCTTCCGTCGCCACCATGCCCAATACATTGGTATCCGGCATCAGGCCACGGGTCGCGGCGACGAAGCGCTGACGCAGGTCCGGATCGGTGATCACCGCACAGGCAAAGGTCAGTCCCGCCGTGTTGAAGGTCTTGGAAGGCGCCCACAGTGTCACGCAGCGCGCCGCCAGGCGCGGATTGAGGCTGGCCAGCGGGATATGCCGCGATGCGGGGTCCACCACCAGGTCGGCATGCAGCTCGTCGGACACCACCAGCAGATCATGACGCTCCACCAGTGCTGCCAGCGCCTCGAGCTCTTCCTCGCGCCAGACACGGCCGGTAGGATTGTGTGGATGGCACCACAGCAGCAGTTCCGTCTCGGGAGTGATCGCGGCTTCCAGTGCCTCGAGGTCCAGCTGCCACAGGCCACCTGGCTCGGCAGGCTCCGCCAATGGCGCCATCTGCGCGATACGCCCCGTCTTCTGCGCAACCTGCAGGAAGGGCGGGTAGATCGGCGTGGTCGTCACGACCCCCGCCCCTTCTGACGTCAATGCCAGGCTGGCGAGATGCAGTGCCGGCACCACGCCGGGCAGCCAGACGATGGCCTCACGCGGTATCTCCCAGCCATAGTGCTCACGGCTCCAGTCGCGCAGACTGTCGTCGAGCCCCTGAGAGGGCTTGGCATAGCCGTAGATCGGGTGAGCAACCCGTTCCGCCAGTGCACGCGTCACGGCCGGCGGCGCGCTGAAGTCCATGTCGGCGATCCACAGCGGCAGGACATCCGCGCCGTAGCGCTCCCACTTCTGGGAGGGATACTGACTGCGGTCAATGGGGGTGATGAAATCGTGCTCCATGTAGAATCTCTCCCGGTGCTGGCCCATGCGAGCCATGAAGACATGAGGCACCACCTGCCGCTCGAACCGCCGGCAACAGGCGGACAACCCCGTGGAATGACTACAGCATAAGGCTTTGTGCATGTCCGAAGACACCTTTTACCCGCAAGCACAACGCGGTCTCCCCGGCCTGTTGCGTGCCTGGCTGACCCATGGAAGAGGCGACAACCAGCGCCTGGCGGTATTGCTGGCCGATACGGCCCGCGTGGCGAAACTGGGGCAGCCTGAGAGCAATCCGGAAGGCGAGCAGCTGGAACGCTGGGCCCATGACGGCGGCGCCCCACTGTGGGCTCCCAAGGCCGCCCTGTTCCTGCTGATGCAGATGCCGGCGCGCCCGCTGCCGCAGGATGAGGACGAGGCCTGCGCCTGGGCGTACTGCTGGATACGCATGCGTGAGCACGAAAGTCCGGATGCCGCACTCATGGCACTGCCCGACCACCTCAGAAAGCCGCTGGCCTGGCCCATGGAAAGCGCCTGGAAGGATCTGACCCACCAGCGCCTGATCTAGCGCTTGTCCCGGTCGCCCCTTGACACATGGGCGCATGCCCTTCCCCGCTGCGACAACGACACCTTCCCCTGCCCCACCTCTGGCGCCCCCCCCCGTCCACAAGCGTGGTGGGGCACTCCAGGCGAACCTCGTTGCCAGCCTGACTGGTACGGCTCGTCTCTGCGGGCATGACTCTCCTCCACATGCCTCCTCCTGAGTGTCTGCCTGACTCCTTCCCCAGGCGCCTCCTGCCGCCCTTTTACGTTTAATCACCGTTTCATGAAGCATGATAAACGCAGGGATTTCTGCACCTGCCGAGGAGTAAAGTGCTTTCAACCGTCCAAGAACGGTAATTCAACAAGAATCCGCTGGCCGAGTCGCCGAGACACAGTGACCGGCAAGCTTCTGGAGAGCTCTCAATGACCACCTCCCTGATTGTCGGACTGGATGGAACGCCGGGCGGCGACAGTGCCATCGCACACGCCAAGCGCGTCGCGACGCTGGTCGGCCCCGAAACCCGCATCATTCTCTGCTATGTCGTCGAATGGTCGCCCTACAGCTTCAACACGCCGGAGGAGAACGCCCAGCGTGCGAGTCGCCGTGAAAGCGAGATCAAGCTGGCACGCGAGCGCGTTCTCGCGCCTGCCATCACGGAGCTCGAGAAGGAGGGGTATCAGGTGGAAGGCCGCGTTCGTCACGGTGACGCCGCCGAGATCCTGAGCCTGCTGGCGCGGGAAGTGAATGCCGAGCAGATCATCGTCGGTCGCAAGGGGGAGAGCATGCGCTCTCGTATCTTCGGCAGCGTGACCGCGCATCTGATCCAGGAAGCCTCGGTCCCCGTCACCGTCGTGCCCTGATGGATGACGCCAGGCGTCCGCAGACTGATCCCACAACAATGACAACATGCTCCCGAGGTCCCTTCTCATGAGTCGATTCCGCTCCCTTGCCCCCTGGGCTGCTGCCATGGCAGCGCTCATGGCCGCAGGCTCTGCCCGTGCCGAAGGCATGGATCAGGCCATCAGTGACATCGTCGGGCCGATCGTCAATCCGATCGTCTCCACCATCTTCTATTCCGTGCCGGTGGCAGGCACCCAGTTCCCGCTGATCGTCGGCTGGCTGATCATCGCTGCCGTCGTCTTCACGCTCTATTTCGGCTTCGTGCAGTTCCGTCTGTTCGGGCATGCCGTGCGTCTGGTCAAGGGCGACTACACCGACCCGAAGGATGAAGGCGAGGTGTCCCACTTCCAGGCACTGGCCACCGCGCTTTCCGGCACGGTCGGGCTGGGCAACATCGCCGGTGTCGCGGTCGCCGTCTCGCTGGGGGGGCCGGGCGCGACCTTCTGGATGATTCTGGCCGGCCTGCTCGGCATGGCCTCCAAGTTCTGCGAATGTACCCTTGGCGTGAAGTACCGCAACGTCAATGCCGACGGCTCCATCTCCGGCGGCCCGATGTACTACCTGTCCAAGGGCTTCGCGGAGAATGGCAAGGCCGGGCTTGGCAAGATCCTGGCGATCTTCTTCGCCATCTGCGCCATCGGCGGCTCCATCGGCGGCGGCAACATGTTCCAGGCCAACCAGTCCTATCAGCAGGCCGTCAACGTCACCGGCGGTGATGCCAGCTTCCTGATCGGCTACGGCTGGCTGTTCGGTCTCGTGATGGCCGCCATCGTCGGCATGGTCATCATCGGCGGCATCAAGTCCATCGCTCGCGTCACCGAGAAGCTGGTGCCGATGATGGCGGTCATCTACGTGATCGCGGCTCTCATCATCCTGGGCTTCAACTTCAGCGCGATTCCGGCGGCCTTCGGCGCCATCATCGAAGGTGCCTTCGCACCGGTCGCGGTCGGCGGCGGTATCGTCGGCGTACTGATCCAGGGCTTCAAGCGCGCCGCCTTCTCCAACGAAGCCGGTATCGGCTCCGCCGCCATCGCCCACTCTGCCGTGAAGACTTCCCAGCCGGCCACCGAAGGCATCGTCGCGCTGCTCGAACCGTTCATCGATACCGTCGTCATCTGCACCATGACCGCACTGGTCATCGTCATCACCGGTGCCTATCAGGTCGAAGGCCTCGGCGGCGTCCAGCTGACGTCCTACGCCTTCGAGACCGCCTTCCCGTGGTTCCCGTATGTGCTGGCGCTGGCGGTGCTGATGTTCGCCTTCTCCACCATGCTGTCCTGGTCCTACTACGGCCTGAAAGCCTGGACCTACCTGTTCGGTGAGAGCAAGGGTGCCGAGATCGTCTACAAGCTGATCTTCCTCGCCTTCGTGGTCATCGGCTCCTCCATGAGCCTCGGTCCGGTCATCGACTTCTCCGACGCCATGATCTTCGCCATGTCCATCGCCAACATCATCGGTCTCTACTACCTGATGCCGGTCGTGAAGCGCGAGCTGAGCCAGTACCTCGCCAAGCTGAAGTCCGGCGAGATCGCCCCGATCGACAAGGAGACCAAGCGCCAGAACGCGTGACACCTCTCCCTCTCAGGCGGGTCTGACGCAGTCGTCACCCGCCGCATGACCCAAAGCCTCTGCCCTTCGGCAGGGGCTTTTTCGTTGTCGATCATGCAATTCCGTCACCAGGACGGCGGAAACCACCCAAGTCGCATTGCCGCGGCGCAGCGCAATGGGTAGGGTGTGGCGCTCACTGGCCGAACTGGCCGGAATTCGTTTCAACGAGGACGTCTCATGCTCGCTTCCATGCACGCCATGGTGCTGCGCAACCCCGGCCCGGATGCCGACTTCGAATGCACGCAATGCCCACTGCCGGAACCCGGCCCCGGACAGGTGCGCATTCGCGTCGCCGCTTCCAGCGTCAACCCGCTCGATCTCAAGCTGGCCAGCGGGCAGGTCGCCCTTCTCCCCCCCGAACCCTGCATCCTGCATGGTGATGTCGCCGGCATCGTCGATGCCGTCGGAGACGATGTGCTGACCTTCTCACCGGGCGATGAAGTGCTCGGATTTGCCGGGGGTGTCGCGTCTCACCCCGGGGCGCTGGCGGATTACATGATCGCCGATGAGCGTCTGATCACCCGCAAGCCGCGCCGCCTGAGCTTCATGGAAGCCGCGGCATTGCCTGCAGTGTTCATCACCGCCTGGCAGGCGCTGGTGGAACGTGGCCAGCTGGAGGCGGGGCAACGCGTACTGATTCACGGCGGCGCCGGCGGTGTCGGTCATGTCGCACTGCAGATCGCCCGTTGCATCGGTGCGGAAGTCGCCACGACCGTCTCCACGGATGACAAGGCGCAGCTGGCACGTGCCTGTGGCGCGGACCACGTCATTCGCTACCGCGAGGAAGCGGTGGCCGACTACGTGGAACGCCTGACGGCTGGCCAGGGCTTTGATCTGGTCTTCGATTGCGTCGGGGGTGACAACCTGGCCGCCAGCTTCGTCGCCAGCAGGCTGGGCGGGCGCATCGTGACCATCAATGCGCGCACCACGGTAGATCTCTCGCCGCTGCATGCCGGTAGTCGCAGTCTGGAAGTGCTGTCGATCCTGCTGCCGCTCAGCGCCGGCATCGGTCACGAGCAGCAGCGTCAGGCACTGGGCAAGCTGGTAGAACTGGTCGAGGAAGGCGAGTTCAAGGTGCGCCTGGACGAGCGCCAGTTCGACTTCCGTGAAGTCGCCGAGGCACACCGACATCAGGCCTCCGGCAAGGCACTGGGCAAGATCTCCCTGCTGCGCCGCCAGTTCTGGGACGCCACTTGATGACAGCGGTACTGCATGGCGAGCTTGGCCTGCAGCTGCTCAAGCTGCTGATTTCGGTCGCGGTGGTGATCGGCCTGTCGTTGATCGCGGAGCGTCTCTCGACGCGCATGGCCGGGCTGCTGTCCGGCTATCCGCTCGGCACGGCCATCACGCTGGGCTTCATCGGGGTCGAGATTTCCCCCGAATTCGCCGGTGAGAGTGCCATCTACACGCTGGCCGGATTCTCCTCGACCCTCGCCCTGGGGGTCGGCTACTGGCTATGCGGGCGTGCAGAGGGGCTGCGCGGCGTCATCAACGGTACTCTGGGTGGCCTGCTGGGCTGGCTGGCGGCCAGCGTGATCCTGGCGCAGTTCGAGTTCACCCGCGTCAGCGGCGTGATCGTGACGCTGATCGCCATCATGCTGTGCATGCGCCTGTACCGCGACGTACCGGAAACCCGCAGTCGCAAGGCCCCGTTCTCGTGGCCTTCGCTGCTGGCGCGTGCGGGCCTCGCGGCCGGCATCGTGTTCGGCATCACCGCGCTGGCCCATCTGTTGCCACCGTCCTGGGCCGGGCTGGTGGCGGCCTTCCCTGTCACCATGTATCCGCTATTGATCATTCTGCATCTGACTCAGGGGCCGGCCGCTGTCGCCACCGTGATCAAGCACTACCCGGCGGGCCTTGGTTCGCTGCTGTGCTATTCACTGGTGGTCTCGCTCAGCTACCCGAGCATGGGGGTCGCGGCGGGCACCCTGCTGGGGTTCGTGATCGCGACGGCATGGCTGGGCGTGTTCACACCGCTGCAACGACGACTAGCCGCACGGCGTACAGCCAGCGTCTGAGCTTCCTGATAGGCTGAAAAGCCCGCAAGGACGCACAGGAGCGATGACATGTACTTCAAGACGCTGGAGCCGGCCTTCTTCGATACCGATGCCCTCGGACATATCAACAACACGCGCCTGCCGGCCTGGTTCGAGTGGGCGCGCAATGACCTGTTCCGCGTCTTCGTGCCGGATCTCGACCCGCGCAAATGGCCGCTGATCATGGCGCGCATCGAGGTCGACTTTCTCGCCGAGCTGCAATACGGCCAGGATGTCGAGATTCGCACCTGGCTGTCGCGGCTTGGCGGCAGCTCCTTCACCGTGACCCAGGAAGCCTGGCAGCGCGGTATCTGCGGGGCGCGTGGCCACTGCGTGCTGGTGCAGTTCGATCATCACGCCAAGCAATCGCAGCGCATCGAAGGCGAGCTGCGCACGACCCTGCTCTCCCACCTGCACGAACACACTGACAGCGCCGAGCTGGATCTCCCTGCCCTGCGCGAGAAGGCCCGCGCGCTCGGCACGCACAGCACGGCGCCCGCCGGGAGCGTACCGGCATGACACCCGCGCTCAAGCTGCTCAAGGGCAAGCCTCACCGTACCCTGGAATATGCCCATGACCCTCGGGCGCCTGCGTATGGCGAAGAGGCTACCCAGGCGCTGGGGCTTGAGCCGGCACGGGTCTTCAAGACACTCGTCTGTCAGCTGGAAGGCAGCAGTGCCCGCCAGTCGCTGGTGGTCGCCGTGGTGCCCGTCACCGGCACGCTGAACCTCAAGGCACTGGCGCGTGCCTGCCATGCCCGCAAGGCAGCCCTGGCCCCCCACGAGGCCGCCGAGCGCGCCACCGGCTATGTGGTCGGCGGCATCAGTCCACTGGGCCAGAAGAAGCGGCTGCCGCTGTGGGTGGACGACAGCGCCGAGGGGGTGGAGGAGATGTTCATCAGCGGTGGACGCCGAGGACTGGAGATCGGTCTCGCTCCCGCGCTACTGTGTGAACTGGGCAATGGGCAGTTCGCGCCGCTGGCGCGTGAGGACTGAGGCTCTCGCCACCTGTCACCCTGTCGCTACCTGCCGCCACGCCAGCGAGGAGGCCCGATGGGCATTCGCTACAGCAAGTGGATCTATCCGGACATGACCGAGCTGCATGCGCAGGTCGAGGCCTCGCTGGAGCAGTGGTTCGGCGAGCGCTTCGCCGACTACCCGCACATCAGCTTGCCGGGCCTTGACCCCTACGATTATGATGGCTGGTTCAATCGTCTGGCCCCGGAGCTGATGGCGCGCGGCAGTGACTACTGCGAGCGCGAGTGGCATGGCTATGTGCCGAGCCCCCAGCAGCTCAACCAGGCGTTCTTCCGGGCCGTCTCCCGGTCCAACAAGTGTGTGCTGGAGCCTGACTGCAAGCATGGTGATCCTGACCAATCATAGTCCCGACGCGCGTGAGCTCGAGATCATCGAGCGCCAGCTCGGGCGCAAGCCGCGCGGCATCCAGGCCGTGGCCGCCACCGATGGCGAGGGCACCCCGCTGGTGCTGCGCATGCATTCGCTGGTGGATGGCAAGCCCTTCCCGACCCTCTACTGGCTGTGCGACGAGCGCCTCAAGATCTCGCTGTCACGCATCGAGGCCGAAGGCGTGATCAAGGAGCTGGAAGAGAGCCTCAAGACCGACGAGGAACTGCTGGCGCGCTATCGTGCCAGTCATGAAGCCTATGTCGCCGAGCGCTGGAGCTTCATGAGCGAGGCCGAGCGCAGCGCCATCGAGTCCCAGGGCTTCGCTGAGCTGATGCGTGAGCGTGGCGTCGGCGGCATCCGCGACTGGAATCAGGTGCGCTGCCTGCACACCCAGTACGCCCAGCACCTCGCCTATGCCGAGGGCAATGCCATCGGGCACTGGGTCGATGCCAACTATGACGTGCTGTCCGAGCTGCCCTGAGCCCTGCCTGCGATCTAGCCGACACTCAGTCCCTCGAGCAGAGGCCGTCGGCCAGGAGGCACAAGACGAAGAAGCCCGCCAATTGGCGGGCTTCTTGCGTCGTGCAGGGGGCGTTTCGGCTTACAGCGAGTGCGCGAACACCAAGGCGATGCACAGCGGGCAGATCAGGCGCACGTACCACGGCCAGATCTTCCAGAACAGGCTGGACTCGATGTCCGGCGCCCCGCTCTGGATCTCCTTGAGCAGCGCATGGCGCGACATTGCCCAGCCGACCAGCAGACACATCACCAGCGCGACCAGTGGCTGGCTGTACTGGGTGGTCAACATGATCACCAGACCGAACAGCGCCCCGAAGTTGGCGGCGATGGTCAGACTGATGGCCATGATGGCGGCCCCGACGGCCAGGGTGGCGGCACGCCGTCCCAGCCAGCCACGCTCGACCACGAAGGATACCGGCACTTCCAGCATCGAGATGGAGGAGGTGATGCCCGCCACGCTCATCAGCGCGAAGAACGCCACCATCAAGACGTCTCCCGCGCCACCCATCTGACCGAACAGCGCCGGCAACGTATCGAACAGCAGCGTGTCGGAGCTCTTGAGCAGGCCGTCGGCATCGAAGATCTCGACGCCCAGATGACGCGCGGCATACATGGCCGGAATCACCAGCAGGCCGGCCAGGAAGGCGATGCCGACGTCGATCAGCGTCACCAGCACGCCGAGACGCGGCAGGTTCTGCTCCGGCCCCAGATAGGAGCCGTAGATCAGCATCGCCCCCACGCCGAGCGACAGCGAGAAGAATGCCTGGCCCATCGCGCTCAGCATCAGGTCAGCATCGAAGATGCGATCCCACTGCGGGGTCAGATAGACACTCAGGCCTTCATCGGCGCCCGGCAGGGTCAGCACGTAGCCGATCAACCCCACCAGCAGGGCCAGCAGCAGCGGCATCAGACGTGTGGACCATTTCTCGATCCCGCCGCGCACGCCACCGACCACGATCGCCATGGTCAGGGCGAGGAAGACCGCCGTCAGCGAGACATTGCGCGTGAAGTCGAATGTGGTCAGCCAGCTGGCGGCGGACGACATGCCCAGCGCCGCGCTGACCGGCGCGGCGGTATAGCCCAGCAGCCAGCCCGCGACGATGGCGTAGAAGGCCAGGATCAGGCTGGCGGTCAGCATGCCCGCCCAGCCCGCCAGCGCGCCGAAGCGCTTGGTGATGCCGCGTCCCAGACTCATGCTGGTGACGATATTGGCCTGACCATGCCGCCCGATGACCAGCTCGGCCATCAAGGCCGGCCACGCCAGCAGGAAGGCCAGCACCAGATACATCACCACGAAGGCCCCGCCTCCGTTGTTGGCGGTCTGGGACGGGAAGCCCCAGACGTTGCCAAGCCCTACTGCCGAACCAGCGGCGGCCATCAAGAAGCCCAGCCGACTGGCGAAGCGTCCGCGCACCTGCGCCATCTGTCTCTCCTGCCTTGTTGTCCCGCGCCCGCCGTCAGGACGTCGCGTCATGTTGGAGTGCACCCCGATGAAAAGGCTCATGGGCGTCAGCGCCCGCCAGCCGTCGCCTGCGGGGGCGGCAAGGGTAGCAGAGCAGGCCCGTGAATGCAGGTACCACGCCGAGCATGCTCTCTCACTCTGCAAGGCAAGGTTGCGCCAAGGCGTCATGGCCCCGCCGCACAACTCGGGTAGGATGGAGACCACGACATTCTGGCGTGGCACTCGACCTTGCGTGCCACAACACACCTTCAGGAGAGCAACATGCATCGCATCTGTGTCTATCTGGGTTCCCGCGAGGGGGCCTCCCCGCAACACCGCCAGCAGGCCGAGGCACTGGGGACCGCGATCGCCGAACGTGGCTGGGGACTGGTCTATGGAGGAGCACGTGCCGGACTGATGGGCGCTTTGGCAGATGCCGCGCTGGCCGCAGGCGGTGAGGTGGTCGGCGTGATCCCGCAGGCGCTGGTGCGCAACGAGAAGGCACACACCGGGCTGACTCGGCTGATCGAAGTGGCGGACATGCATGAGCGCAAGGCCCAGATGGCCGCGCTGGCGGATGGTTTCGTGACCCTGCCGGGCGGGATCGGCACGCTGGAGGAGCTGTTCGAGACCTGGACCTGGCAATACCTGCGCTTTCACGCCAAGCCGATCGCCGTCCTCGACAGTGACGGCTTCTACGCGCCGCTGCTGGAATTTCTGGATCGCACCGTCGAGGCGGGCTTCCTCGACGCGGATACTCGCGCCCGCCTGATCAGCGAACGCGAGATCACTCCCCTGCTTGACCGCCTGGCCCCCTCGTCAGGCGAGCAGGCCTGAAGCAAGCAGCATGGGTCAAGCCTCCGTGACGGGGTGTCGTGCACCGGCCTGATCGCGACAGGCCGGCTCCCCGAGATAGCGACTGCGCTTGCTGGCAGTGATGCGCCGGATATCGACCATCACCAGCCCATCGATGCAGTAGCCGAAATCGGCATCGACGCTGAAGTCGAGGAAGCGAGTGCCGCCGGGCTCGGTGACCTCGGCGTACTGCTTGTAGAGGGTCGGCACCGTCACGCCCATCGCGTCCAGCTGGGCGCGCAGGCGACGGAAATCACCCTCGGCATCCTGACCATCGAACAGACGCTCAGCCTCATGGGCGGCACTGCCCGGCGCACTCTGCGCGACCGGTGCCCGTGCACGGGCCAGCCCCTCCTCATCCCCGTAGTAGTGGCGGTAATAGCTGACGATCAACGCCCGAGCAGCCTCCGGGTAGCTGTTGGAGAGCGTGACCGGGCCGAACAGCCAGCGAATCTCGGGGTGACGGCGCAGATAGGCACCCAGCCCCTGCCACAGGTAATCGAGACTGCGGCGCCCCCAATAGCGTGGCTGCACGAAGCTGCGCCCCAGCTCCAGGCACTCCTGCATATGCGCGAACATCTCCGGCGTGAAGCGGAACAGGGTCGGGCTGTAGAGCCCCTTCTCGCCATGTGCCGCCATGATCTTGCCCACCTCACCGATGCGATAGGCCCCGGCGATCTCGAGATCGGCGTCATCCCACAGCACCAGATGGCGGTAATGCGCGTCGTAACGGTCAATGTCACGACGCTCTCCCGTCCCTTCGCCGACGCGGCGGAAGCTCAACTCGCGCAGCCGACCGATCTCGCGCATCACGCTGGAACCGGGAAAGGCATCGAACAGGTAGATCTTCTTGCCGTCGCGGGTCTCACCCAGCAGCTCACACGGCGTCAGTTCCTCACGCAGCGCCTGGCGCTCCTCCGGATGACCGATGGCCTTCTCGGTCACGAACAGCCCGCGCTTGCCGCGTCCGATGCGATAGAGATGCTTGCGCAGCAGGCGTGTCTTGGCATTGGTACTCAGGGCATCACTGTCGAGACGCGCCAGCGGAATCAGTTCCCCGATGCGCAGCTTGAGCTGACGTTCGCGCTGGCGAAACATCTCGTGGGCCAGCAGCGGCGTGCCGAGGCCACGGTTGATCGATGACAGGGTATAGAAGAGCGTCGAGTTGCGACCACTGACGTGAATCGGCAGTACCGGCGCGTTGGTCTTGCGCGCGAAATGCAGGAAACCCGACAGCCACTTGCCGTCACGCGGCCCGGTCGGTCCTGCGCGCGAGACCTCTCCGGCCGGGAAGATGATGACGGCCTCTTCATTCATCAGTGCTTCGCAGATCTGGGTACTGCTTCTGCGATACCCGCGGCGACTGAGGTTGTCCAGCGGCAGCAGCAAGGGCGCCAGCGGCTCGACCTTCATCAGGATGTCGTTGGCGACGATCTTCACGTCACGCCGCACCTCCCCGACCAGTTTGAGCAGCGCGAGCCCGTCCAGCGAGCCCAGCGGGTGGTTGGCGACGATCACCACTCGCCCGTAGGCAGGGATGTTCTCGCGCTCCCGCGAGGAGACGGAGTAGGCGAAGGAGAAGTGATCGAGCACACGGTCGATGAAGTCGAAACCGCGCAGACCGGCATGCTCGGCGAGGAAGGCATTGATCTCGCTCTCGTGAACCAGACGCCGCAGCAGCGCCAGCGCCGGGCGACGAATCAGAGGGTGGCGCCTGGCAAAGGCGGGATACTTGGCGGCGATGACACGGGCGGTATCGATCATGCTCACTCCTTTGCGCAACGCGGTGCGTCACTCGCAGTCTGAAACAGAGGCTTGATATCACGTCAGAATCGCGCCACTTCATGACAGGTGCGTCACAGTCCCCGTACAGTGAGATGACAGACATCCGTCTGAGGACGGAGCGATCACAGCAAGGCAGCCACGGTTGCCAAGCCAAGGAGATAGCGAATGTATGCGATAGCCGTCGAGAACGAGGCGCTGGTCTGGCAGGAAACCGAGGCCCCTTCAGGTATCGCCTCGGACGAGGTGCGTATCCAGGTGGCCTGGGCCGGCGTCAACCGCGCGGATCTGATGCAGCGCGCCGGGCAGTATCCGCCCCCGGCCGGGGAAAGCGAGATTCTCGGTCTCGAGGTCAGCGGCACCATCCTCGAGGTGGGCAGACACGTGGAACGCTTCCAGGTGGGGGACCCGGTCTGTGCCCTGCTGGCAGGCGGGGGCTATGCCGAAGAGGTGGTGGTCAATGCCCTGCAGGTACTGCCGGTGCCGGAGGGCTTCGGCCTGCGTGAGGCGGCCGCCCTGCCGGAGATGTTCGCCACCGCCTGGCTGAACCTGTTCATCGAGGGCAACCTCAAGCACAAGGAACGCGTCCTGCTGCACGCCGGGGCCAGCGGTATCGGCACCACTGCCATCCAGCTGTGCGGCCTGTTCGGCCATCCCTGCTTCGTGACCGTCGGCAGTCAGGAGAAGCTGGACACCTGCCTGCGGCTGGGGGCCGATGCCGGCTGGAATCGCCACGATGGCAGTTTCGTCGATGCCGTGAACGAATGGGGCGGCGCTGACATGATTCTCGACCCGGTCGGCGGCGGCTACCTGTCAGGCAATCAGCAGGTCCTGAATCAGGATGGCCGCATGGTATTGATCGGCCTGATGGGCGGACGCATGGACGAGCTGGATCTGGGGCGCATGCTGATGAAGCGCCAGCGGTTGATCGGCTCGACCCTGCGTTCCCGCTCGCCCAAGGGCAAGGGCATGGTGCTGGATGCACTCTATGTCCACGTCTGGCCACGCCTGGCGCGAGGCGAGATACGTCCGCATATCGACAAGAGCTGGCCGATCCAGGACGCCGAGGCTGCGCATGCCTATGTGCAGGACAACGCCAGCACTGGCAAGGTGCTGCTGGCGGTAAGCGGGGCCTGAGTCCGTCGTCGACTGGCAGAACGCAAGAAGGCAGCCCGATGGGCTGCCTTCTGCAGGGGCTTTCACGCCGGTCATCTTTCGCCGGGCTGAACGCTCAGTCGTTGCGCTCGATGGCCTGGGCCTTCTGCCAGGTCAGTTGCAGCAGACGGGCATCATCTCCAGCGCGATGGCGCTGGATGCCGCCTTCGGCGATCACGGCTTCCTTGAGCTCGGCCCAGCGATTCAGCTGCTCCTCATCCAGCAGCCGGCGCAGCGCTTCCAGCCGGAAATGCGGCAGCATGCCGGCATGATGGAACAGCAACGACAACCAGGTATTGTCGTAGCCCCAGCTATCGCTGTACGCGATACGTGTCTCGCTCAGCTCATCATTGATCCACTGCGCCACTTCCCGCACCGGGCGACCTTCACGTGCCAATCGGGCGCGTGAAATACCATGCAACAACTCAGCCTTGGGGTCCCAGTGCACCCACTCTTCCAGCGGCTGGATGAGGAAGGCACAGCTGCTGCCATCGGTACGCGCCAGACCGATCTCGATCGGGTAGCTGCCGCGGCCAAAGCCGGAGGCTTCAATATCGAGCAGAATAGGCAGCGTCACACGCGTCTCCCACGGTATCTCAGGCAGCCAAGGACCAGGCAAGAAGGGGTTGAATGTCTTCAGGTTACGGGAATTGCCCCCCGTTTGGCGAGTCCTGCTCATCCGGTGGGCATCAGAAGAGACGGAGACGACAGCGCCCTCACGAGGAGGGCGCTGTCAGAGGAGGCGATCGACGACGGCAGCAGCCGTCGGATTGGCTCAGTGGAGGGCGGCTTCGTCACCGCTGCGTGCATGCGCTTCCCAGTGCTCCGCCTTGTGCGGGCAGACCGCCAGCCCCAGCGAGCCTTCACGATAGGCACGTGCCAGGCGCTGCGCGGCAAGCGCATGATGACGCTCTGCCGCACGTGCATACCAGGTCACGGCCTTGGCCGGGTCACTCTGGTATTGCGCGCAGCCATGCTCGTAGATGCACCCTGCCTGGTACTGGGCATGGATGTCACCCGCCTGTGCCGCCTTGACGACGAAACGGGCACCCTTGGCCTTTTCCTGCGCCGAACTGCCGCGCTGGAACAGCATGTGGCCGTACAATGACAGCGCACCGGTATGACCGGCCTTGGCGCAGTGATTGAACAGACGCATGGTCAGACGATGCTTCTGCTGAGAGCCGGAAAGCCAGGAGGCGTGGAACAGACGCTCCGCCAGGCGGTATTTCAGTCCGGTCATCAGGGTTGAGGCCTGCGGCATGACGAGTAACCTTGAAACAGATAAGAGGGATGACGCCGTATCTGGCCCTTTCCTGAGCCTGCGACGCTGTTCTCCTTGCCAACGCTGTCAGTTTGCCCATGCGGGCGGCCTCGCGAGGCTGCTCCCCTGACAACGGGGCGCCAAGCATACTCGCGCAATCAGGGGGACTCAAGCCCGCCTTGTGGGTTTTTGTTACGCTGCTAATATGTGCGCCGTCCCGCGAGTGAAACCGCCGCCGCACCTGCCCTGACGCACGCAGGCGACGCACGCTCGCCTTACCCGCTTTTGCCAACCACCCGACAGGGGAATCCTGCATGCAACGTAGAGCTCTAGGCCGCACCGGCATTGACGTGAGTCTGCTGTGCCTTGGCACCATGACCTTTGGTGAGCAGAACAGCGAAGCCGATGCCCACCAGCAGCTGGATCGTGCGCTCGATGCCGGCATCGACTTCATCGATACCGCCGAGATGTACCCTGTCCCGCCCAATGGCGAGACCCAGGGCCGCACCGAGCAGTACATCGGCAGCTGGCTGGCCGCACGCGGCAACCGTGACCAGGTCAAGATCGCCACCAAGGTCACCGGCCCGGGCATGGACTACCTCCGCGGTGGTTCACGCCTGACCCGCGAGCAGATCATCGCCGCCTGTGACGACAACCTGCGCCGCCTGGGCACCGATTACATCGACCTCTATCAGCTGCATTGGCCGGATCGCAAGACCAACTTCTTCGGCAAGCTGGGTTACCAGCCGGTGGAAGACGAGGACATGACGCCGCTGGAAGAAAGCCTCTCCGCGCTTGGCGAACTGGTCACCGCGGGCAAGATTCGCGCCGTGGGTCTGTCCAACGAGACGCCCTGGGGCGTGATGCAGTGCCTGAATCTGGCCGAGCGCCTGAATCTGCCGCGCGTCGCCAGCGTCCAGAATCCCTACAACCTGGTCAACCGCAGCTTTGAGGTCGGGCTGGCCGAGTTCGCGCACCGCGAAGATGTGGGCCTGCTCGCCTATTCGCCGCTGGCCTTCGGCACCCTGTCCGGCAAGTACCTGGATGGCGCCCGTCCGGAAGGTGCGCGTCTGACCCTGTTCGAGCGCTTCCAGCGCTACAACGCGGAGCCGGCCCAGCACGTCATCGCCTGCTACGTGGATATCGCACGCCGTCATGGCCTGAACCCGGCGCAGATGGCACTCGCCTTCGTCAACACGCGTCCGTTCCTGACCAGCAACATCATCGGTGCCACCACCATGCTGCAGCTGGAGAGCAACATCAAAAGCCTCGAGGTGGAACTGAGCGACGAGGTGCTGGCCGAGATCGAGATGATCCACAACACCGCGCCGAACCCCTGCCCCTGATCTGTCCCTGACGCGCAACCCGACAGGCCGGTCGTGATGACCGGCCTGTTCGTCTCCAAGGAAACCCCATGAATCCCGCTGAACTGAGCATGATTCTCATGGCCGTGGCCGCCGGTGCCATGATGCCGATCCAGGCCGGCGTCAATTCCACGCTGGCCCTGCAGACCCACAGTTCGCTCATGGCCGCCATGGTCAGCTTCGTGATCGGCTCGATCGCCCTGATCGGTATCGTGCTGGCCATGCGATTGCCCATGCCGGGTATTGGTGCCCTGAAAGCGGCTCCCTGGTGGAGCTGGACCGGCGGTCTGCTGGGGGCCTTCTTCGTGGCAGCCAGCGTGATCCTGGTACCCAAGCTGGGCGCGGCCACCATGATGGCCACCTTCCTGGCGGGCCAGCTGACGGCTTCGGTCGTTCTGGATCACTTCGGTTGGGCAACCTTCCCGCAGCATGATCTCTCGCTGGGGCGCGTGGCGGGCGTGCTGTTGCTGTTCGCTGGCGTCTTCCTGATCCGACGCTATTGATGCCTTTGGCGTCACGCATCGCAATCTATGGCCCCGATAGTCCCGACGGACTCGGGGCCATGTTGTCTGCCTGATATACTGAGACCTTTCCCCTGTCAGGAGGTCTTCATGCTGAGTGTGATTTCGCCCGCCAAGTCGCTGGATTTCGACAGCGCCCCCGTGACCTCCCGTCATACCCAACCCGACTTTCTTGATCAGGTTCAGCCGCTGATCGATATCCTGCGCGAGCAATCACCGCAGGACATCGCAAGCCTCATGAAGCTTTCCGACAAGCTGGCCGGCCTCAATGCCGCTCGCTTTCAGGAATGGCAGCCCCCCTTCACGCCAGACAATGCCAAGCAGGCGGTACTGGCCTTTCAGGGAGATGTCTATCAGGGCATGGCGGCAGAAACGTTCAGCGAGGAAGAATTCGAGCGCGCGCAACACAGGCTGCGCATTCTCTCCGGCCTCTACGGGCTACTGCGCCCGCTGGATCTCATCCAGCCGTATCGTCTGGAGATGGGCACCCGCCTGAGCAACCCGGCCGGCAAGGACCTCTACGCCTACTGGCGCAAGACGCTGACGCCGGCACTGGAGCAGGCCGTCGAAGACAGTGGCACGCCGATACTGGTCAATCTGGCCTCCAACGAGTACTTCAAGGCCATCGACGCCAAGGCATTCCGCCACCGTATCGTGACGCCGGTCTTCAAGGACGAGAAGAACGGTCAGTCCAAGATCATCAGCTTCTACGCCAAGCGTGCACGCGGCCTGATGAGCGCCTGGATGCTCAAGCACGATATCGAGACGGCTGAGGACCTCAAGGACTTCGATGTGGCCGGCTACCGCTTCTCCAATGCCGCCTCAGAGGGCGATACGCTGGTCTTCACGCGCAGTGAGGCCGACGCGGCACGCGCCTGACGCGCGCCTTGCAGGTCGCCCTGCAACTCACCCACCCAACCCGGGGAACGCCAGGTACTCTCCTGCCCGAGGTTTGAGATAACGGCGATGAATATCACCGAAAAGGACGTGATCCGCGCTTCCAAGCCATTCGTAAGCCACCATCTCGGCGCTGACGACACTGGCCCCCGCCGCCTCGCAGCGGGTCACTCCCAATGCTGCCTCACGCGGGCGGCGACTGGCGACACCATCAGCTACCAGCGCCACTCGATACCCCGCACCGCATAGTGACAGCACGGTCTGCATCACGCAGACATGCGCCTCGGCACCACATACCACCAGCTGATCACATCCGCTCTGCTCCAGCGCCTTTCGAAAATCCTGCGCCTCCAGCGCGCTGAAGCTGCGCTTGGTGAAGCAGCGGGTTCGCTCGCTCAGCAAGTGTGTCATGGGAACACTTTCGCCCAGCTTGTCCGGACAGTGCTCCGTCAGCCACACGGGGATTTCCAGCGCCTGGGCGATGCCGCCCAGCCAGATGGCACTGTTGATGGCTTCGGTTCCGCCACTCAGTACCGGCATCAGGCGAGCCTGAAAGTCGATCAGCAACAACAATGACCGTCTCGCCATCAGGTGTTGAGACTTTTCGTCGTCCATTGGTCCTCCCACGTCGATTCTAGGGCTAGAATGGGGCTTCCACTTACACGCTAGCGCATCCAAGGAGATCCCACATGCGCCATCTGTTCATCATGCTGATGGTCGGCTTGCTCGGCTTCGGTCTGAGCGTCGAACACGCGGAGGCCAAGCGCCTCGGCGGCGGCAAGAGTTTCGGTAGCTACTCACGATCCGCTGACAGCGGAAAATCCTCCAGCTCACTGTTTGGCAGCAATAAGGCCACCAACAGCAGCACTGCAGCGAAGTCCAAGCCCTCCAGCGGTCTGTCCAAGTTTGCCGGCCCGCTGGCAGGTCTGCTGGCAGGCGGACTGCTGGCATCGCTGTTCTTCGGCGGCGCCTTCGATGGTCTGCGCATGACAGACTTCCTGATCATCGCGGTGATCGCCTTCATCGCCTTCAAGTTCCTGAGCGCGCGCAAGAAGGCCGCCATGGCGAGCGGCGGGCCGGCAGGCAGCGGTAGCGCCTCCCCCCGTCACGATGATCAGCCACGTAATGTGCAGGCACGTGAAGCGCACCAGGAGCAGGGCGAGTCGCTGGCGCCTGCTGGCGGTATCGGTGCAGGGCTGGGCGGCGGAGCTCCCGTCAGTGAGCCTGCCTGGTTCGACAAGGAACAGTTCCTCGGTGGTGCCAAGGAGCACTTCATGACCCTGCAACGCGCCTGGGACAACAATGACCTGCCGCGCATCCAGGAATACGTGACGCCGGAGCTCTACAACATGCTGCGCGAAGAACGCGCTCAGCAGCCAGCCAACAACCGTACCGAAGTCGTGCGTCTGTTCGCTGAACTGGGCAGCGTGCAGGAAATCGGCAAGCAGGCGGAAGCGACAGTGCTGTTCCACGGCGTGCTCGACGAGAATGGCGAGCAGAACGAGTTCAACGAGACCTGGCACCTGGTCCGTGAGCTGCGCGATGGTGCAGACTGGTACATTCAGGGTATCGAGCAGAACAGCTAAACAGCTCCTCCCTCCCTGATGCGGTCTTCACACTGAGGACTCCATCAGATACCAGAGCGGCCGGATGATCACTCATCCGGCCGCTTTTTCATGCCTGCAAGGCAAGGAGCCAGACGGCAGACATAAAAAAACCGGCCACTGGGGAAGTGGCCGGCGGACTGGCTGCTCGACTGCAAGGCAGGAGTGCCATATCTCAAAAAGTCTGCTGATGGGATAGCACAGACAAGTTTCTAAGCAAGGGAACGTCGAAACTCACCTACTCAGAGTCTGGCATGACGCTTTAGTTCACCCTGATGAAGAAAAAGTCGAGCAACTCCGAGGTGCGCAACCCGCGACGCTTGACGCTCGATAAAGATAAGCCGCCCTAGCACTTCCTCCGCTCTCGGAAACAACGGACTCATGCGAGCCTCACGGCGCTCACGTGCATCACCTCGACAGACACGATGTGAATACCCTGAGGAATCGTGCAGCGAGGTTTTCCACACCCTCTTGCTCTCTTGCCCCCTTGCCCCCTGCGACTCCCTGGAACTCTGCTCCCCGTCTACGGCTTCCCCTGGCAAGCACGACGCAGTCCTTCCTTTGTCTCTCTTCTCTTTCGTGCCACTTTTTCCGCGCACAAAGAGAACCGCCCCTGCAGCTGGGCTGCAGGGGCGGTTCGGTATAAGTGCCTGACGATGACCTACTCTCACATGGAGAAACTCCACACTACCATC
>NZ_JARWKT010000012.1:0-109562 GCF_029846385.1 Cobetia sp. 10Alg 146 | reverse complement strand
CGGTGGCTTCGGTGACGCTGTTGTCGCTCGTCGCGCTGATGTCGGTGATGGTCGGTGCTGAGTCATCCACACCAGTGATAACGATGTCGACCGTGGTGGTCGTCCCATCGCTCAGCTCGACCACAAATGACTGGCTGACAGTATCGCCTTCATCCAGCCCCTGGACGGCAGCGGCTTCGTTATCGAGCGTGTAGGTCCACTCACCTGACTCATTGACGCTGAAAGTGCCGTAATCATCGCTTTGGGAGCCAGCGACCACATCGGTGCTTTCAACATCAACAAGCGTGCCGGAAGCTTCGGTAACACCATCCTCTGTTACCGCGCCAGAATCACTGCCAACCAGTGTGCCCACATCATTGCTGGTCGCGGTGTTGCCGGCCGGGTCGGTGACGGTGGCTTCGACGCTGTATTCGCCTTCGCTCAGCGGCGTCTCGGCATCGACGCTGTAGGTGCCATTCTCGACGGTCGCGGTGACGGTCTGCTCGTTGCCGTCACTGTCGGTGATGACCAGGGTCACGGTGCTGCCGTCTTCGGCATCGGTGGTGCCGACGATGGTCGGCGTGGTGTCGGAGGTCAGCGCCGGCGCATCGACGGTCAGGCTCGGCGCGCTTGCGTCGATCTCGCCCACGTCATTGCTGGTCGCGGTGTTGCCGGCCGGGTCGGTGACGGTGGCTTCGACGCTGTATTCGCCTTCGCTCAGCGGCGTCTCGGTATCGACGCTGTAGGTGCCATTCTCGACGGTGGCGGTGACGGTCTGCTCGTTGCCGTCACTGTCGGTGATGACCAGGGTCACGGTGCTGCCGTCTTCGGCATCGGTGGTGCCGACGATGGTCGGCGTGGTGTCGGAGGTCAGCGCCGGCGCATCGACGGTCAGAGCCGGCGCGCTTGCGTCGATCTCACCCACGTCATTGCTGGTCGCGGTGTTGCCGGCCGGGTCGGTGACGGTGGCTTCGACGCTATATTCGCCTTCGCTCAGCGGCGTCTCGGCGTCGACGCTGTAGGTGCCATTCTCGACGGTCGCGGTGACGGTCTGCTCGTTGCCGTCACTGTCGGTGATGACCAGGGTCACGGTGCTGCCGTCTTCGGCATCGGTGGTGCCGACGATGGTCGGCGTGGTGTCGGAGGTCAGCGCCGGCGCATCGACGGTCAGAGCCGGCGCGCTTGCGTCGATCTCACCCACGTCATTGCTGGTCGCGGTGTTGCCGGCCGGGTCGGTGACAGTGGCCTCGACGCTGTATTCGCCTTCGCTCAGCGGGGTCTCGGCATCGACGCTGTAGGTGCCATTCTCGACGGTCGCGGTGACGGTCTGCTCGTTGCCGTCACTGTCAGTGATGACCAAGGTCACGGTGCTGCCGTCTTCGGCGTCGGTGGTGCCGACGATGGTCGGCGTGGTGTCGGAGGTCAGCGCCGGGGCATCGACGGTCAGAGCCGGAGCGGACAGATCGATCTCGCCCACGTCATTGCTGGTCGCGGTGTTGCCGGCCGGGTCGGTGACGGTGGCTTCGACGCTGTACTCGCCTTCGCTCAGCGGGGTCTCGGCGTCGACGCTGTAGGTGCCGTTCTCGACGGTGGCGGTGACGGTCTGCTCGTTGCCGTCACTGTCAGTGATGACCAGCGTGACAGTGCTGCCGTCTTCGGCATCGGTGGTGCCGACGATGGTCGGCGTGGTGTCGGAGGTCAGCGCCGGCGCATCGACGGTCAGAGCCGGCGCGCTTGCGTCGATCTCACCCACGTCATTGCTGGTCGCGGTGTTGCCGGCCGGGTCGGTGACGGTGGCTTCGACGCTGTACTCGCCTTCGCTCAGCGGGGTCTCGGCGTCGACGCTGTAGGTGCCGTTCTCGACGGTGGCGGTGACGGTCTGCTCGTTGCCGTCACTGTCAGTGATGACCAGCGTGACAGTGCTGCCGTCTTCGGCATCGGTGGTGCCGACGATGGTCGGCGTGGTGTCGGAGGTCAGCGCCGGCGCATCGACGGTCAGAGCCGGCGCGCTTGCGTCGATCTCACCCACGTCATTGCTGGTCGCGGTGTTGCCGGCCGGGTCGGTGACGGTGGCTTCGACGCTGTACTCGCCTTCGCTCAGCGGCGTCTCGGCGTCGACGCTGTAGGTGCCGTTCTCGACGGTCGCGGTGACGGTCTGCTCGTTGCCGTCACTGTCAGTGATGACCAGCGTGACGGTGCTGCCGTCTTCGGCATCGGTGGTGCCGACGATGGTCGGCGTGGTGTCGGAGGTCAGCGCCGGCGCATCGACGGTCAGGCTCGGCGCGGACAGATCGATTTCGCCCACGTCATTGCTGGTCGCGGTGTTGCCGGCCGGGTCGGTGACGGTGGCTTCGACGCTGTACTCGCCTTCGCTCAGCGGCGTCTCGGCGTCGACGCTGTAGGTGCCGTTCTCGACGGTCGCGGTAACGGTCTGCTCGTTGCCTTCACTGTCGGTGATGACCAGCGTGACGGTGCTGCCGTCTTCGGCATCGGTGGTGCCGACGATGGTCGGCGTGGTGTCGGAGGTCAGCGCCGGGGCATCGACGGTCAGAGCCGGAGCGGACAGATCGATCTCGCCCACGTCATTGCTGGTCGCGGTGTTGCCGGCCGGGTCGGTGACGGTGGCTTCGACGCTGTACTCGCCTTCGCTCAGCGGGGTCTCGGCGTCGACGCTGTAGGTGCCGTTCTCGACGGTCGCGGTAACGGTCTGCTCGTTGCCGTCACTGTCAGTGATGACCAGAGTCACGGTGCTGCCGTCTTCGGCATCGGTGGTGCCGACGATGGTCGGCGTGGTGTCGGAGGTCAGCGCCGGCGCATCGACGGTCAAGGCCAGGTCGGTTTCCGTCGACTCAGGATCCAACCCGAGGCCATCTTCGTCTTCATCGGTATAGGTGGGATCGGTGAACCCACCTTCATATTCGTAGGAAGTGCGCTCGACACGGCCATCCCGACCGACGCCAGAGGCATCCAGGAAGCCACTGCGACTGCTGCCCGGAGACCCTGCATTTTCCCCCGCTGCCGGTGCCTCCTGGATGGCCGTCGGGTCTTCGCCTCGGGCAATCGCTTCGCGCAATGCTTCTACCGTCGGGTCGACAGGTGCGTCATCGCGAGACTCTGCGAGCAGTACCTCGATACCGATCGGGGCCCCTTGCGGCACCACCAACCGAGAACCATCTTCCAGCACGATGATCGCTCCCTGCGGCGCGATCAGGGTGGCAGTAGGTTCAAGCGTCATTCCATTGACGACACGCTGCGACTCGTTAGTGGCGGAAACAACAAGTACTGTGCCTTCTGTGCGAATGACCTGAACCATGGGGACTTACTCCTGCTGGGGAAAGGTGCTGCATCATGCTGCGAAGGGCGCAATGGCATGATCGACAAAATCAGATGGTTACATTTTGATACACAAAAACACTTACCGCAACCTAGCAATTTTCCGTAGTGGTGCCACGCAACGAGACTGAGATACCTAATCTCGAAAAATACCCAGAAAACAAGGAATCACACACCACCACGATGGAAAACGTGGCCTATGTCAACTTACGGCATAACGCTGACCACTGGCGACGCATGCTACGAGAAGACGAGCCGCCGGCATGAGAAGCGCCCTCTTGCGCGTCATCATTGTAAATCCATTGTTCAACGACTTCCGACAACTGTAACAATTCTTTAACATTTTCCGGCTGCAGCCGTGCGACACGCCGCAGGTGACTGCCGGGCGCCTCACCCGGGCCAGGGCCAAGCCCGGAGCGCCCCAGACGCTTCGCCAGACGACGGTAGGCTCTGACACCGGCATGTGTCGTTACCTCACGGCCAGACCAGACCACCAGCACCGCCCCTACCAGTACCACACAGGCCAGCAATCCGAGTACCCCCCAGACCAGCCACTCCCAGCGAAACTCGCCGAACATCCGCTGCCACAGACTACGCTGCTGTTCCAGGCGGAACCCCACGACACTTCGCTGCCAGCGGTACTCGAAACGCTCCCACTGACGCCTCAGATCACGAAGCATGGAATTATTCAGCGTGAAGGCGCGCAGACCGGCATCTGCCATGAAGCCCGGCTGACCTTGCAGACTGAGCGCCCCCTGGGCAATACGCTCGGGAGCCACCGCCGCCGTCGGGTCGAACCGTTGCCAGCGCCCCCCATGGAACACCTCGACCCAGGCATGGGCGTCATACTGCCGAATGCTCAACTCACGCTCACCGCTCGCGGCGCCACCCTGCGCCTCTCCACCGAGATAGCCCGCCACCATGCGCGCCGGAATTCCTGCTGCCCGCGCCAGAAAGACGGTAGTCGATGCGTAATGCGTGCAATACCCCTGCAGGCTATCAAACAGGAAATCGTCCACACGATTCATGCCCTCAAGACGCGGGGGCGTGAGGGTGTAGTGGTAAGGCTGACGATGGAAATGCTGGAACAGGAGGCGAAGGAAGCCCTGGGGGTCTCCACCCGCCTGATGCATCAGATCACGAGCGAATGCGCGAGCACGGAGGTTGCCATCCTCAGGCAACAGCAGATCCAGACGCTGCATCCATTGTGGTGCCGCCAAGGGAGGCTGACCGGAGGAACTCAATTTCAGCAATGCACGGGTGTTGAGTGACGACATCCCTTCCAGAGTGCCGTCCACCAGATAACGCGCCTCCTGATCACTCGACAACGGAGCGCCGAGGCTTGGCCGCCAAGGGCGCGGGTCCGGCTCCAGCAACAGCTCATAACGGTGCCGGGGGCTCCCGCCATCCACGCCCCTGCCACGCACGGCATAGCGCGACGCTGGCCCACCCAACGCACTCTGCAGCCTATCAGGGGAGGCACGTGACCAGCGCACGCCATCAAACAGACTCAAGGTATAGACACGCCAGTAGCGCTCTGAAGCTGCCGGCAAGGCACCGTCGAAACGGGCTCGGAAAGCCAGCTCGTCACTGCGCCCCAGCGCTGCGATATCACCGGGCGATACGCTATCCGTCAGACCGGTCGTGGCCTCTTCCAGCTGAGGAACGTTCCAGAGTGGCGGCAGACGGGGAAACAGCACGAACAATCCCAGCATCAGCGGCAATGACAAGCCCATCAACCAGCAAGTCTCACGCAGTGCCTCACCACTGCGGCGCGCTCCGGCGATCAGGACCAGACCACCGATCAGCCAGCCAGCGGCCAGAATCGCCGCAGCTGCCATCACCGGCCCCTGATCATGCAGGAAGGCGGAGGCCAGCACGACAAACCCCAGCCCACAGACCACGCGACCATCACGCAGGCTGTCAGTTTCCAGCAGCTTGAGCAGATAGATTCCCACCAGCAGGCCGATCATCGCCTCCAGACGCAACATCTGCCCGTATTCCAGAAACAGCCCTGCTGCCACCAGACATACCGCCGCCAGCCGCAGCAGAATGCCGGCACGCGGCACGCGGGCGCGCAATTGCTGAAACCGCCATAGCGCCGCCAGCAGCGCAGGGAGTGCAAGCCAGATCGGCATCCACAACAGATGCAGCGCCAGCACGAGACACTGGCCAATGAACAGGTGGCGCAGTTCAAGCCAGCCAAGCGCCTGATCAGGCGTCAGAGGTTTGCGTTGCCACCAGCGGCGAGAGACATTGCCATGTGCTCGCGTCATGTCTTCGCCCTCCCGGCCAGCTCTCGAGACGCCACGGCCTGCTGCTGAACCTCCCAGGGCAGCACCGTCTCTCCTCCAAACAAGGCCAGCGCTTCCAGTACGCGTCGCCGATGCGCCCCACCACTGGCGATGGCCAGCGTCTGGCCCGGCAGGCGCAGCCCATAGGTCGCCTGTGACTTCTCCGCCGCCAGCACGCGTGCCGTCAATTCGCCGAGACGTTGTTCCATGTCGCCATGGCAAGCCTCGTAGTCCAGCCACAAGGAGGGGCGTGCCGGCGTCTCGAAACGCTTGGTGACCAGCTCACCGCTGCGCCCCCAGTGCTTCCAGGCCACATGCGCCGGTGGATCACCGGCCACATAGCGACGCAGGCCGGCGAAGTCGCCCTGCTCGACCTGTTCCAACGTATTGCGACTGCCCTGCGGTGCGGCCGGCATCTGCGGACAGGGGTGGATCATCACCGGCATCTCGATCGCGACCCAAGACCACAGACGCACCAGCCCCAGCGGCCAGCGAGACTCCAGCGTCAATGGCGGCAAGGTGAACTGCCCACGAAGAGCGACCGGCAGCCCCATGGGCGCACTGCCCTCTCCGGCATGAATCTCGAGACGCTGACGACTATCCCCGAGACGCACATCGATGGCGCGCGCCCGCGCCCGCCCGCTCAGCCGGACCAGCAGGCGCAACTCACCGCCTGCGTAGGCCTCGCCATCCGCGATCAACTGGACGCGCACACCGGCAAGATTGCGCCAGCTTCGAAAGATGCTGATCACCGCCAGCGAGAACAACCAGAATGCGAGCGCATGCGCGAGGGAATTCTCGTAGTTGATCCCCAGCAGCAGCAGCATGCACACCAGCACCGCCCAGAACAGGCCGAAGGGCGTGGGCAGGATCATCAGACGGGCATGATGGAGCGCCTCACCGCCGGCGATGGACATCCTGCGCAACATGCGCGCCTTGAGTCGGCCCCATGGTCCGACACTGGCCGCTCGTGTCATGCAGGCACCACCGCCACCTGCCCCAGCAGATGGCGAGCCACGGCATCTCCCTCCGCGACACTGCCCTCGCTCAGTCGATGGCCGACCACCGGCGCCCAGACGGCCTGGACATCCTCTGGCAGCACGTAGTCACGCCCCGCGAGCAACGCCCAGCCACGCGAGGCGTTGGCCAATGCCAGCACGCCTCGCGTCGACAGGCCGTAAGGCACTTCCGGCGACGACCGTGTGGCAGCGACCAGTGCCTGCAGGTAATCCAGCAGCGGTTCAGAGAGACGCACGTGCGTCACGGATGCCTGCCACTCACGCAGTACCTCGAGCGGCAACAGGGGACGCAGCGCCTCGATGTGCTGGCGACCGGCATTGCCTCTCAGTATCTCTCGCTCAGCCGCAGGCTCTGGATACCCAAGCGACAGACGCATCAGAAAGCGATCCAGCTGGGACTCAGGCAACGGGAAGGTACCGGATTGCTGAAGCGGGTTCTGAGTGGCGATGACGAAGAAAGGCTCCGGCAGACGACGCGTCTCGCCCTCCACGGTCACCTGTCGCTCTTCCATGGCCTCCAGCAGCGCACTCTGGGTCTTGGGCGTGGCACGATTGATCTCATCCGCCAGCACCAGCGAGTGGAAGACGGGGCCCGGATGGAAATGGAAGGCGCTCTCACGAGGGTCGAAGACCGACACGCCGAGAATGTCGGCGGGCAGCAGATCACTGGTGAACTGGACGCGCTGCATGTCGGTGCCGATCAGACGCGCCAGCCCCTGGGCTAGCGTCGTCTTGCCAAGCCCGGGCAGATCCTCGATCAGCACGTGGCCCTGACACAGCAGGCAGCACAGAGCGAGCCGGATCTGATGCGGCTTGCCCGCCAGCACGCTCGACAGTGCAACCTCCACCTCTTCCAGCTGTTGGGGCGATACCTTGGCATTCATGCGCAGACTCCAGCACAGAGAGTGGTAGGGAGAGTGGGACAGAGAAAGCACATGCAGGCGCGCGCAGGGACATGGCGCGCCGCCGACAGGCCATCATTGCCTACTCTTCCATGGCAGAGACGAGAAAGCCCTCACGAATGAGGCGTTCAAGCGCCATACGGCTGTCCGGCGTTGAAGGATGCAATTCCAGCGCCTGTTGCGGTGTCACCCAGAAGGCGTCAGCCACCTCCTCGGCCTGAAGCGTCAAGGGACCGTCATAACGTGCGAGGTAGGCGCTGCCATAGACATGATTGGTGGCATCGCGATAGCAGAAATCGAAGCAATGTCTGAGCGCGACGCCCCGGGCACCGATCTCCTCCTCCAGCTCGCGTCGTGCGGCCACGTGGACCGCTTCGCCCGCGCCGACCACACCTCCGCTGGCGAGGTCGAAATACCCCGGAAAGACTTCCTTGCTCATGGTGCGTTTCTGGATGCACAGCTCTCCACTGGCATTGAGCACGAAGGCATAGGTCGCTCGATGCCAGTAGCGATAACGTCGCATCTGGCGACGAGGAGCCGTACCGCATGGGCGATTGCGTGCATCAACCAATTGAATGATTTCGTCCTGGATCACCGTACCCTGTCCTTTCCCTGTGCTGATCGTCGCGATGCCACGCACCGACTGATGCCCCCACGGTAGCAGAATGCGACGCAGCTGCCTTCCACTCCGCCAGCAGGCCGCAGGTGTTCTACGCTCAAGGCATACCTCTCATGACAGGACCCCACGATGCCCGACTCGCTGCCTGCGTCCTCGACTGAGCACTCTCGTGAAGAGGAGCGGCCTGCTCCATGGCGCGATGAGGTGCTCAATCAATCGGCACCACCGCTGCGCCATGCCTTCGTCGATGACCTCCCCTTGCGTGAGGCGCTGCGCTGCCACGCGCCTGGGCTCTCGGCGGACCTGCTCACTCGCCTGGCCGACCTCGGGGCGCAGGTGGGCACGCTAGAGACCCGCGCGATGGGGTTTGCCGTCAATGCGCATCCGCCGGTCCTCCACACCCATGACCCACAAGGGCGGCGGCGGGATGACGTCGAGTATCACCCCGAATATCACCGGCTGATGCGCATCGCTCTGGAAGGTGGCTGGCACAGTGTCGCCTGGGAGGCGGAAGGCTGCGGAGGACATCAGGCCCATGTCGCCGCCCTTTACCTGCTCACCCAGGCCGAACCCGGTTTCTGCTGCCCGATCACCATGACCCATGCCGCCTGGCCCGCGCTGCGTCAGGATGAATCTCTGGCCGCCTTCTGGGGCCCTCGCCTGCGGGCCCGCAGCCACGACCCGAGAACCTGTGCCCCTCGCGACAAGCACTGCGCGACCTTCGGCATGGCCATGACGGAACGTCAGGGCGGCAGCGACGTCCGTAGCAACCTGACACAGGCACACGCTGAGGGTGAAGGCTATCGCCTCAACGGTCACAAGTGGTTCATGAGTGCCCCGATGTCAGATGCCTTTCTGACTCTGGCGCAGCTCGAGGAAGGGCTGACCTGCTTCGTGGTACCGAGGCGACGGGAGAATGGCAGCCACAATGGCCTGCAACTGCAACGCCTCAAGGACAAGTGCGGCAATCGCGCCAACGCCTCAAGCGAAGTCCGGCTGGTCGATGCGCGAGGGCAGCGCCTTGGTGAGCCGGGACGTGGCATCACCACCATTCTCGAGATGGTCCACCAGACCCGACTGGATGCTGCCACCGCGCCGGTGGCACTGATGCGCCAGGCACTGGTCGAGGCACTGCACCACTGCCAGCAACGTCATGCCTTCGGCAAGCCGCTGGCCAGTCAACCTTTGATGCAGCAGGTGCTGGCAGACATCGCACTGGAAGTCGAAGCCGGCATCGCACTGTGTCTGCGCATTGCGCGACAGTTCGATGACGCCACACGGGAACCAGATGCGCGCCCCCTGGCCCGCCTTGCGCCGTCGATCGCCAAGTACTGGCACAATCGTCGTGCACCGGCACTGCTGGCAGAGGCCATGGAATGCCTGGGCGGCAATGGCTACATAGAGGAACACCTGACAGCGCGCCTGTATCGCGAAGCCCCTGTCAACGCCATCTGGGAAGGTTCTGGAAACGTGCTGTGTCTGGATGTCCTGCGCACTCTGGCCCGTCACCCCGACGCAGGCGAGGCGCTGCTCAGCGAGCTCAGGGACGCCCGGGGGCAGAGTCCTCGCTATGACGCCGCACTGGCCACCTTCGAACGCGGCAACCTCCTTCATCACGCCGAGGAAGCCCGAGCCCGGCAACTGGTCCAGTCACTGGCCGTGCTATGGCAGGCTGCCCTGCTGATTCGCCATACCCCTGCCGACGTGGCCGAGGCCTTCTGCGCCACACGACTGGCAGGCACCGACATCCCCGGCGCCACTGGCGTACATGGGCTGCCGCCGGGCATGTCACCGCGCCATCTGTTGGCACGGGTACTGCCATGAGAGGCCAAGGAGACGACACCACGTGACACGACTCTCACGCGCGAGCCTGATGCTGGCAATCGCCATGAGCGGCATCCTGTGGATGCGCACCGATGCAAGCGCCGCGACGCCCCCCGTGGCGACAGACCCCATGCTGGAAAATCCCGTGCTGGAAAATCCCGTACTGGAAGATGCCTTCGCACTACCCACGCCTCCGGGCGCGACGACCGCTGCACTCTATATCACGCTCTCGCTCCCCCGAGGCAAGGTCACGCTGACAGGCGCCAGCTCTCCCGTGGCGCAGAGCATCGAGCTGCACGAGATGCAGATGCACGAAGGCCGGATGCACATGCGCCAGCTGGGGCACCTGCCCCTCTCCCCCAAGTCCCCACTGAAGATGCGGCCGGGAGGTGGGCCCCATCTGATGCTGACAGGGCTGACTCAGCCCATCTCGTCAGGCGATGAAATCCCCGTGACCCTGCACTTTCAGGCACGTCCAGACCAGCAGATCAGGGTTCCCGTGAAGGATTACTCCGACATCTTCACTCCGTGATCTTCCGGCTCCACCAGCCACCCCCTGCAACGCAACGCGGCCCTGACATCACCTGTCAGGGCGGCCGTCTTCTACCAGGCAATCTCATTCCTCAACGGTGCATGTCACTCCCGACATGCGCCGGTCAGACACCCCATACGACCCGCAGCGCCAACGCCAGCAACACGATACCGGTCAGGCGATTGATCCATACCGCCCGCGCCTGAAGCCAGGGCAGCACCCGAGAGTGCGACAGTGCCATCGCCACCAGCACATACCAGGCACCGTCGATGCCCATCGCCGTCACGACCACCAGCCACTTGCCCATCTCGCTCATCTCCGGCGTGATCAGCTGACTGAGCAGCGCCACGAAGAACAGGATCAGCTTGGGATTGGCCAGCGCCACCATGAAACCATCGCGAATCGCCATGGAACGGGATGTGGTGACGGCCTGAGCCTCAAGCGCCCCGCCACGGCCCGCCCGCAATGCCTTGACGCCCAACCAGGCCAGATAGGCCGCCCCCAGAATCATGATCGCCTGGAACATGCCCGGATAATGAACGATCAAGGCACCAAGTCCCCAGGCGGTGAGCGCGGCATACAACCCGACCCCCAATGCATGGCTGATACCGGCGGCGACTCCCGCACTTCTGCCACCTCCCAGCGTGTGGCGAAGCACCATCGCCAGACTCGGCCCGGGCGACATCGCTCCCATGGCACACAGCGCAACCAGTGACAACCACAGATTCAGTGGCATCCAATGCATGACAGTCTTTCCATGTTCCATGGCAGTTCGTGAAAGCGATGCTTGAACAGCGGTTCGCCGCCAGGCGCCCCTCGAGCATCACGCGAGTTCCATTCAAGTTCAGTACAGGCTCTGAATCCCCTGCCCGCGACGGCTGACGGGATGAGAGCGCTTTCCGTGTTCAGCCTTCCCCTCTGCAGCTCCAGCGGATACGCCCGATTGTACCAAGCGTCAGACTGGCCCGGCAGCGACATCACCATGTCATGTAGGCGACATTGGTCTTGCACATGACGTGAACCATCAAGCGAGCCGGACAGCGTCGCCAGCGAATCAGAACGATCGAACGCCACATTACATGAGAACATTTTGATATGAGACTATCTTGAAGTACACGATCTTACATACCTGAAAACTTGTGCAACAAATTAACTCTTGTACAAGTTTTCAATAATCAGTAATTTCTTAATCGCTGCTCAGGGAGAGCGGCGAGTTCAGCGTAGTGATGGGCTAAGTGCACAGGCAAGTGCAGCCAGGGAAAGGCCCTGTCAGAGGATGACTCGCGAGTGTGGGGGCTATGCCACGCGGCCAGAAAGATCCGTAAGCCTGAGCTGGTGGGCTTACGAATCTTGATGACTGGCAAGCTCGCGAACTCAAGGAAATGAGACCACTACGCTGAACCTCACCGAATTCAGTCGAATGCTGAGAGGGAGAGGAGAAATGAAAGGGAAAGCTCGAGCGGCTCTGTGTTGTCCGGTATGTTCCGGCCTCAAGATGGACTATCAATACCATGCACCATCCGCCGACCATCTCGTGAACTGCCAAGATTGCCGCGAGTTCATCGGCATGTGGTCTACCCTGCGCCAGGAACTCGCGATACAGAGCACGCGCATTGCACTCCTTGACCCTTCCCTCGCAAGCAACAGCATCTACCGACGCGTCAAGAGCGTTCCACATCAGGCGTGAATCGCCGGCAGATGCGCCAGAGACAAGAAAGCCCCGACATCCGGTCGGGGCTTTTTTATGCCTCAGACACCCAGACCATCATCTGGCAAGAGCGCGAAGAAAGGACAGAGAGGAGAGAGGAAATAGAAAGAAGAGTGCTCTGGGATCACAAGGCAATGAAGTTGAGAGCAATGAATCTGAGGCGAAGGCCAGAAACGCAAACAGCCGCTCGTGAGCGACTGTTTTCAAGATGGTGCCGGTGGTCGGACTCGAACCGACACGCCTATTAAGCGGCGGATTTTGAATCCGCTGCGTCTACCAATTCCGCCACACCGGCAATGGAGCGAAATTATACGGAAGCCTACGCCGAGGTCAACGAGTTTTCACGCCAGATCAGACACATGCAGCGCATCCCAGCGACGGATTCACGCACTGAGCGGGACAGGTCGTTCGAAAACGGGACTTCGCGGGAGCCATGCCATTCGGTATCATGAGCCACCTTTTTCGCCTGCCCAGGCTCGCCAGTCCATCCTGCGTATCGCCCCTGACCACTGCCTCTCGAGAGCGGGCAGACAGACAGACGCGCTAACGGCATGAACGCCTGCGAGCAGGGTATCTCCATTGCAGCGGAGCGCCTTCTGCGCGCCGTGCCACCAGAGTTTCCGTTGGCCATGTCACGAATCGATTCCGGCGATGCCTCTGGCGTTGCCCCCTCCGCTTCCGAGCGCCCGCTCCAGCGCAGTGATTATGATTTCAGTCTGCCGGATGAGCTGATTGCCCGCTACCCTTCCGAGCAGCGCAGTGATTGCCGTCTGCTGCACCTGGACGGCAAGAGCGGCGAGATCGTGCATCGCCACTTTCCTGACCTGCTCGAGCAGCTGGAACCCGGCGATGTCGTGGTCTTCAATGACACCCGCGTGATCCCCGCGCGCCTGCACGGCCAGAAGGCCTCCGGCGGCAAGATCGAGATGCTGCTGGAGCGTCCGCTGGATGCACACCGTGGTCTGGCGCACATCCGCTCCAGCAAGTCGCCGAAGCCGGGCACCGAGCTGATCTTCGAAGGCGGCATCACCGCCGTGGTCGAAGGTCGGCAGGACGCGCTGTTCGAGCTGCGCTTCCACGGCGAGACGCCGATGATCGAGCTGCTCAACCAGCATGGCCACATGCCGTTGCCGCCCTATATCACCCGCGATGACGAGCTGTCGGACCGCGAGCGCTACCAGACGGTCTATGCCAGGCGCGATGGCGCCGTGGCCGCACCGACGGCTGGCCTGCACTTCGATGAGCCGATCATGGCCGCCATGGCCGAGAAAGGCATCGAGACCGCCTTCGTCACCCTGCACGTCGGTGCCGGCACCTTCCAGCCGGTGCGTGTCGACAGCATTCTCGAGCACCACATGCACAGCGAGTGGATCGAGGTCGGTCAGGAAGCCTGTGACACGATCGCGCGTGCTCGTGCGGCCGGCCGTCGCGTGGTCGCTGTCGGCACCACCAGCGTGCGCTGCCTTGAAAGTGCTGCCAAGGCCCACGGTGGCGAGCTGGCACCTTACTCCGGTGACACCGACATCTTCATCTACCCCGGTTATGAATGGCAGGTGGTGGATCTGCTGATCACCAACTTCCATCTGCCGGAATCGACCCTGCTGATGCTGGTCTCGGCCTTCGCCGGGTACGAGCACACCATGGCCGCCTACCAGGCTGCCGTGCAGGAGCGCTACCAGTTCTTCAGCTATGGCGATGCCATGCTGCTGGAACGCGCCTGACCCGAGCGATACCTCATCACATGAGCCACGTCATGCGCAGTTAACACGACGTGGCTTACGCTAGCCCCACACCCGCTGCGGCCTGTTTCGCCGCCAAGCCTTAGAGAGAACCATGCGCAAAGAATGCTTCATGAGCTTTGAGAAGCTCGCCACCGATGGTCGCGCGCGACGCGGCCGCATGACCTTCCCGCGCGGCACGGTGGAAACCCCGGCCTTCATGCCGGTCGGCACCTACGGCACCGTGAAGGGCATGACACCGGAATCCATCAAGGAGATCGGCGCCGAGATCATCCTCGGCAACACCTTCCACCTGTGGCTGCGCCCGGGCACGGAAGTCATCGAAGCGCATGGTGACCTGCATGATTTCGCGCAATGGGACAAGCCGATCCTGACCGATTCCGGCGGCTTCCAGGTCTTCTCGCTGGGCAAGACGCGCAAGATTACCGAACAGGGCGTTCACTTCCGCTCACCGGTGGATGGCTCCAAGGTTTTCATGGGCCCGGAAGAGTCGATGGCCGTCCAGCGCTCGCTGGGGTCCGACATCGTGATGATCTTCGATGAGTGCACGCCGTATCCGGCCACACATGACGAAGCCCGCAAGTCGATGGAGATGTCACTGCGCTGGGCCCAGCGCTCCCGCGATGCCCATGGCGATTCCCCCTCGGCACTGTTCGGCATCATCCAGGGCGGCATGTATCCGGACCTGCGCGAGAAATCCCTCGAGGGCCTGAAGAAGATCGACTTCGATGGCTACGCCATCGGTGGCCTGTCCGTGGGCGAACCCAAGGACGAGATGATCAAGGTGCTCGACTACCTTCCCGAGTGGATGCCGGAAGACAAGCCGCGCTACCTGATGGGTGTCGGCAAGCCGGAGGATCTCGTGGAAGGCGTGCGCCGTGGTGTCGACATGTTCGATTGCGTGATGCCGACCCGCAACGCGCGCAACGGCCACCTGTTCACGCCGACCGGTACGGTCAAGATCCGCAATGCCGTCCACAAGCACGATACGTCACCGCTGGACCCGGACTGCGATTGCTACACCTGCACCAACTTCTCACGCGGCTACCTGCATCACCTTGATCGCTGTGGAGAAATGCTCGGTTCCATGCTCAACACCATCCACAATCTGCGCTACTACCAGACCGTGATGGCTGGTTTGCGCGGTGCAATTGAAGCGGGTACATTGCAGGACTTCGTGGAACAGTTCTATGCCGCGCGCGGCCTGCCGGTGCCGCCGCTGGCCGACTGATCGAATCGAAGCGCGACCGGAGAGCAACCCGCTCCGGTCGCCTTGGTATCTGACTCGAGACAGGCGTGAAGCAGCGCTCGAATCACGCTCATTGCATAACAACAGTTCACTCGTAACCTCTGGAGATACACATGCTGGAATTCCTGATTCCTGCCGCACACGCGGAAGCCGAAGCGGCTGTCGCCGGCGGCGGCGCCATCGGCCAGATCGTCATGCTGGTCGGCTTCGTGGTCATTTTCTATTTCCTGCTCTGGCGTCCGCAGTCCAAGCGCGCCAAGGAACACAAGAACCTGATCAGCAACCTGGCCAAGGGTGACGAGATCGTCATCGGTGGTGGCTTGGTCGGCCGCATCACCAAGGTCAGCGAGCAGTTCATCACCATGGAGCTGAACGAAGGCAACGAAGTCAACGTGCAGAAGTCCGCCGTGGCTGCGGTCCTGCCGAAGGGCACCATCAAGTCCATCTGATCTCCCTCCTGCTGCCGGCCCCTGTGCCGGCAGCATGCTATTTCTCTCCCGCTCCACCAAGGACAGGGCTGCCATGCTCAACCGCTATCCGCTTTGGAAGTACCTGGTGATCTGCCTGGTACTTGCCGTCGGCGTGATCTACGCATTGCCGAATCTCTACCCCGAAGACCCGGCCGTGCAGATCAGTGCCGCCAGCGGCGCCGATGCCATCGACCAGCAAGATCTCGATCGCGCCACCAGCGCCCTCGAAAACGCCGGCATCACGCCCAAATCCGAGGAACTCAATGGTTCCACCGGCCTGATTCGCCTCACCAGCAACGACCAGCAGCTGCGTGCCAAGGAACTGATCAGCGACACCCTTGGCGATGACGCCATCGTCGCGCTGAATCTGGCTGATGCCACGCCGTCCTGGCTTTCCAGTCTCGGCGCCTCGCCGATGAAGCTGGGGCTTGATCTGCGCGGCGGGGTCCACTTCCAGCTGGAAGTCGACATGGACGCCGCGGTCAAGCAACGCCTGGAAGTCAACGCCAGCGCCATCAAGGAAACCCTGCGCGAGGAGCGTATCCGCTACCGCGGCAGTGAGGTCAACGATGGCACGCTGAGCCTGACCTTCTCCGACGACGAAGACCGCTCGAAGGCACGTTCACTGGTCTCGCGCGACTTCCAGAACTTCGAATACGATGAGCGCGATGTCGATCGTGGGGCCGTACTGGATCTCACTCTGACGACCGCCGCCATCAAGGAGATTCAGGATTACGCGGTCAATCAGAACCTGACCACGATCCGCAATCGCGTCAACGAGCTGGGCGTCTCCGAGCCGCTGGTGCAGCGTCAGGGCCCGAACCGCATCGTGGTCGAGCTGCCGGGCGTGCAGGACACTGCCGCCGCCAAGCGCGTACTGGGTGCCACCGCCAACCTCGAGTTCCGTCTCGAAGCGGCCAGCGACACGCCCTCCAGCGAGATGGAAACCTTCGCCTTCCGCAACCAGCCGGGGCGCACCGCCAACATCATGAAGGACGTGATCATCAGCGGTGACAGTGTCTCCAGCGCCAGCACCAGCTTCGATGAAAGTGGCCGTCCGCAGGTCAACATCAACCTGGATGGCACCGGTGGCTCGATCATGAACCGCGTCACGCGTGCTGCCATCGGCCGCAACATGGCGGTGCTGTTCATCGAGCACAAGACCCGCACGCGCACCGTGATGGAGGATGGCGAGGAAGTCGAGAAGCGCATCCCCTACACCGAGAAGGGCCTGATCAGTCTGGCGACCATCCAGAGCGCGCTGGGCAACAGCTTCCGCATCACCGGTCTGGATTCCCCGACCGAGGCGAAGGAGCTGTCGCTGCTGCTGCGTTCCGGCTCGCTGGCCGCGCCGATCTACTTCGTTCAGGAACGCACCATCGGCCCGAGCCTGGGTGCCGAGAACATCTCGCGCGGCATCCTGTCCGTCGAGCTGGGCCTGCTGCTGGTCGTGCTGTTCATGCTGGCCCGCTACAAGGCCTTCGGTGTCGTCGCCAACGTGGCCCTGACCGCCAACCTGGCGATCCTGATCGCCGCGATGTCGATGCTGGGCGCTACCCTGACCCTGCCGGGCATTGCCGGTATCGTGCTGACGCTGGGCATGGCGGTGGACGCCAACGTGCTGATCTTCGAGCGTATCCGCGAGGAAATGCGCTCCAAGATGCCGCTGCACCAGGCCGTGCATACCGGCTTCGAACGCGCCTTCACCTCCATCGTCGATGCGAACATCACCACCCTGCTGGTCGCGGTGATCCTGTTCTCCATCGGCAGTGGCCCGGTCAAGGGCTTCGCGGTCACGCTGTCCATCGGCATCCTGACGTCAATGTTCACGGCGATCATGGTCTCGCGCGGCATCATCAATCTTGCCATTGGCGGCAAGACACTCAAGAAACTCTGGATCTGAGGGGCCATCGTGATGCGACAGTTTGACTTCATGAGCAAGCGGCGCGCGGCCTTCATCGTCTCCATCGTGCTGACGATCGTGGCCATTGGCGCCCTTGTGATTCACGGCCTGAACCTGGGCCTCGACTTTACCGGTGGCACCCTGGTGGAAGTGCAATACCAGGCGGCGCCGGCGCTGGACAGCGTACGCCAGACACTGGAAGCCGCCGGCTACAAGGACGTCTCGGTCCAGACCTTCGGTGCCAGCAACGAGATTCTGGTGCGTCTGCAGCAGAGCTTCGAGGCCGGCATCGGCAATGACATCGTGGCGCACCTGCAGGCCACCGGCGATAGCGTGAACCTGATCCGCGCCGAGTTCGTCGGTGCTCAGGTCGGTGATCAGCTGCGTGACCAGTCCGGTCTCGGCATGCTGCTCGCCCTGGCCGTGGTGATGGTCTACGTGGCCTTCCGCTTCCAGTACAAGTTCGCCCTCGGCGCCCTCATCTCGCTGGGTCACGACGTCATCATCCTGCTGGGCATCTTCGCCCTGTTCGGACTCGACTTCGACCTGACGGTACTGGCCGCGGTGCTGGCCGTGATCGGCTACTCATTGAACGACACCATCATCGTCTACGACCGCATTCGCGAGAACATTCGCAAATCACGTACCGATGACATGCCGTCGATCTTCAATGACGCGATCAACGCGACGCTGTCACGCACGCTGTCCACCTCCGGCACCACCTTGCTGGTGCTGCTGGCGCTGTTCTTCCTGGGCGGCGACATGATCCACAACTTCGCCATCGCGCTGATCATCGGCGTGGTCGCGGGGACCTTCTCGTCCATCTACGTGGCAGCGGCGCTGTTGCTGGTGGTCGGCCTGAAGCGCGTGGATCTGATTCCCCCGCCCAAGGAGCAGTTCGAGGACGGCGCGCCGTAAGCGCCTCGCTCGACCGCCCGGCACGGATCGCCAGGCACAAAAAAACCCCACCTCGCATGAGGTGGGGTTTTTTTCGTTCTCCGCGTCGCCCTGCGGCTGGCAGGACTGCGAATCACGGCATCTTACAGGTGCGGCTGCATGGTCTGCGCCAGCGCCTTGTACAGGCGGGCACCCGCGGCCATCAGCGTGCCTTCCGCCACGACAACCGGCGTACCGTCGGCGCTGCCGGCCAGTGCGCCACATTCCTTCAGGAACAGGCTGACGATCTCGCTGTCACCGGCTTCCAGACCCAGCACGTAGACGGCATCGACACGGCCGGCGGCCAGTTCGAGCACATCCAGCAGTGCACAGCCATTGGCACGCAGGGTATCGAGCTGCGGGCCGACCTGCTGGACGATGGACAGGTAGGTGGCCAGGTGACGCGGACGCTGCCAGCTTTCCGGCAGACCCATCGCCAGACGCGCACCTTCGATGGAGGTGGCATTGGTCACGCGGATACGGTGGCCGGAATGCTGGGCGCCACGACCACGGCTGACGATGTACTCTTCGTCGGTGAACGGCGCGATGACCACGGCGTGCTCGGCACGCCCCTTGAACAGGCAGACCACGGACAGCGCGAAGCCGGAAGAGGCGGATGCCAGGTTGGAATACCCGTGCACCGGCTCGATGCGCCAGTGGTAGTCAGCGCCCTGGCCTTCGCCATCACGATGGTCGGTGTAACGGCCGGAGAGGCCGTGCTGCGGATAGCCGCGTTCCAGCTGACGCACGATGTGCGCTTCGGCGCGGCGTGCGGTGTCAGCGATGAAGGTATCGAGATCGTTGTCGTTGCGCGCGACTTCGATACGTTCACGAACACGGACGAACTGCTCTGCGGCGCCGCGTGCAGCACGCAGCGCAAATTGGACCATCGGATGCATGATCAAGGCCTTGACGAGTCGGAAGCTGTTAAAGAACGGTGTGTAACGCAGTAAGGCGGCTGGCCCGGAAATCTGCCAGCGGGTGCAACGGCCACGCTCATGACACCTGCCGGACACGGGGGTCGGCAATGCAGGAGAGCGAATACGCTACAACAGGACGGCGAAGTCTAGCAGATGCGACGCCCGGCTGCCATCGCCATCCCCGACCTTCGGCGAAGAGAGCCGGCCTGATCGGTCAGCGCCTGACTGCTCCCCGCGCCGGCTTCATGCTAGGATATCGGGTCCTGACGCACATCCCGCCCTGCCCGGTGCCCGGGCCGCGTCGATTGCCCCGCCCTTCAATCGCTATCCTGGAAGTCCTCATGCTTGAACGTCTGCGCATTGTCCTGATCGGTACCAGCCATCCCGGCAACATCGGTGGTGCAGCCCGCGCCATGCTCAACATGGGTCTGGCCGACCTCGCTCTGGTCGCGCCGCGCTGTCAGGTGCAATGTCAGGAGTCCGCCTCACGCGCCTCCGGCGCCGATACTCTGGTCGCCAATGCCCACGTGCATGAGACGCTGGAAGAGGCCGTGGCGGACTGCAGTCTGGTGGTCGGGTGCAGCGCACGCTCACGCAACCTCCCATGGCCGATGATCACGCCGCGCGCCTTCGGCGCCACCCTGGCCGATGAGACCCGCCTGCCGGAGGCCCGCGTGGCCATCGTGTTCGGGCGCGAGGATTCCGGGCTCTCCAATGAAGAGCTGCAGCGCTGCCATCGTCACGTCCACATCCCGACCAATCCGGACTTCAGCTCGCTGAATCTGGCCGCGGCCGTGCAGGTGCTGGCCTACGAGTGCCGCCAGGCATGGCTGGCTGATCAGGAAGCCGCCGGCGAGACCCCGCGGGCCGAGGATGACCAGCCATTCGGCATCGACTGGGACAGTCCGTTGGCCAGCCACGCAGACCTCGAGCGCCTGTTCGAGCATCTGGAAAAGACGCTGATCAGCATCGATTTCCTGGACCCGGAACAACCGCGCCAGCTGATGGCACGCCTGCGCAGACTGTACCTGCGCGCCCGCCCCGACAGCATGGAAATCAACATCCTGCGCGGGATTCTCTCGTCAGTCGACAAGCAGGTCCGCCTGGCACAGACCGACGCGGCAAACCGCACTCTTTGAGGACACGCCATGTTCACTCGACTGCGTGAAGACATCAACAGCGTCTTTGCTCGCGACCCGGCGGCACGCAATTTCTTTGAAGTCCTGACCAACTATCCGGGTCTGCACGCCCTGCTGGCGCATCGCATCAATCATTGGTTGTGGCGTCACAACGCCAAGTGGCTGGCGCGCACCGGTTCGACCCTGATGCGCTGGCTGACGGGCATCGAGATCCACCCCGGTGCCACCATCGGACGCCGCTTCTTCATCGACCACGGCATGGGCGTCGTGATCGGCGAGACGGCGCTGATCGGTGATGACGTGACGCTCTATCACGGCGTCACCCTCGGCGGCACCACCTGGAATGCCGGCAAGCGTCACCCGACCCTCGGCGATGGCGTCATCGTCGGGGCCGGCGCCAAGATTCTCGGCCCGTTCACGGTCGGCGCCGGGGCCAAGGTCGGCTCCAACGCCGTGGTCACACGCGAAGTCCCGGCCGGTGCCACCGTGGTCGGGATTCCCGGCAAGATCGTCAAGCGCGCCGAACCGGACGTGGCGGAGGAGCCGCCCGTCGATCCGGAAAGCCGCGAAGCCATGAAGGAGAAGTTCGGCTTCGATGCCTACGGTATGGGCCAGGACATGCCCGACCCGGTCGCGCGCTCCATGCACGCGATGCTCGATCACATGCATGCGGTGGACAAGCGGATCGAACAGATGTGCGGCACGCTGCGCAAGCTGGATGCCAGCTATCGCGCCGGCCACCTTCCCGAGCTGGACGACGCCGATTTCGCGCAGCTGATCGATGAGCTGGGGCCCTGTGGTGGTGAGCCCGCGGACAAGCGTCCGCAGGCCCGGCCGGTCACCCGCGAAGCCGACGCCACACCCAGCGCCTCCGGTCATGGCGAGTCCGAGCGCCAGCACGGATAAAGTTGACCAAATCAGTCGGGATTGACCCCCTCGCCGCGTCTCACCATAATGGACAGTCTGATGCGCCGTCTGCCTGCAGACGGCGCCGACACTGCGGCCCTGTCGCCGATGCCATTCGCTCCACCAGCTCACGAGTTCCGCCATGCGCCTGACCACCAAGGGACGCTACGCCGTCACCGCGATGCTCGATCTGGCGCTTCATGCCAGTTGTGGTCCGACCTGCCTTGCCGACATCTCCGTGCGCCAAGGCATTTCCCTGTCCTATCTCGAGCAGCTGTTCGCTCGCCTGCGCCGTGCCGGGCTGGTCAAGAGCGTACGCGGCCCGGGTGGCGGCTACTTGCTGGACGTCGAGCTGGAAAGCACCTCCGTGGCGCGCATCATCGATGCCGTGAATGAATCGGTGGATGCCACCCGCTGCCAGGGACTCTCGGACTGTCAGGCAGGCGACACCTGCCTCACGCACCATCTGTGGTGTGACCTGTCCGATGAGATCCATGGCTTTCTCGATGGCATCAGCCTGGCGGACCTGGTCGCACGTGAGGAGGTTCGCCAGATTGCCAGTCGTCAGCGCAAGGCCTGCGAGCCGACACCGATCACCGTCATGCCCGGCAGCTGAACCCGTTCGTCATGTCTTCAGGAAGTCACCATGTCCCAGCCGATCTACCTTGACTATGCTGCCACCACGCCCGTCGACCCACGCGTCGCCGAGCTGATGATGCGTCACCTGACGCAGGGCGGCACCTTCGCCAACCCGGCCTCGCGCAGTCACATGCCGGGCTGGCTGGCCGAGCAGGCGGTCGAGGGCGCGCGTCGTCAGGTAGCCGACGCCATCGGCGCCGACCCGCGCGAGATCGTCTGGACCAGCGGTGCCACCGAAGCCGACAACCTGGCGCTGACCGGCTACATGCGCGCCAATGCCGAGCGTGGGCGTCACCTGATCACCTCGACCATCGAGCACAAGGCGATTCTGGATACCGCCAGTGCGCTGGAAGCCGAGGGCTTCGAGGTCACGCGTATCGCACCGCAGCCGGATGGCCGCATCAGCCCCCAGAGCCTGCGTGACGCTCTGCGCGCCGACACGATCCTGGTATCGCTGATGGCAGTGAACAATGAGCTGGGCAGCCTGAATGATCTCGATGCCCTCGGCGATATCGCCCGCTCGCATGGCGCGGCCTTCCATGTCGATGCCGCCCAGGCTCCCGGCAAGGTGCAGCTCGATGTCAGCCGACAGCCCATCGACATGCTATCGCTGTCCGCGCACAAGGCCTACGGCCCCAAGGGGGTTGGCGCGCTGTACGTGCGACGTCAGCCGCAGATCAAGTTAGAGGCCCTGATCCACGGCGGCGGGCATGAGCGCGGCATGCGCTCCGGCACCCTGCCCACCCATCAGATCGTCGGCATGGGCGAGGCCTACCGCCTGTGCGCCGAACAGTTCGATGCCGACCACCAGCACCTGATCGCGCTGCGCCAGCAATTCGTCGCCGGACTATCCGGCCTTGAAGGCGTGCATTTCAATACCGATATAGACGTCAGCGCCCCCGGCATCCTCAACCTCGCCTTCGACGGCGTGGACGGTGAGGCGATGCTGATGGCACTGCGCGGCATCGCGATTTCCACCGGTTCGGCCTGCAATTCCGCCAGTGTCGAACCGTCCTTCGTACTCACCGGCATCGGGGTGCCCCGTCCACTGGCGCTGGCGTCACTGCGCTTCAGCTTCGGACGCTTCACCACCGCCGCCGACATTGAATCCGCGCTCGGCGAGCTCAGGCATGCCCTGACCTCGCTGCGCGCCTGACCCGGGAGACTGCTCATGGCACACCTGTCGATTTCCCCCTCCGCCGCCGACCAGATCCGTGTCGTGCTGGCCGAGCGCGGCCACGGCCTTGGCCTGCGCGTCTCGGTCAAGCCCAGCGGCTGCTCCGGCTACAGCTACGTGCTCGACTTCGCCGATGAGGCCAACGAGGAAGATGTGGTCTTCGTCGATCACGGCGCGACTGTCTATGTCGACAGCGAAGCGCTGGCCGTGCTCGACGGCTCCGAAGTGGACTACGTCAAGGACGGTCTGAACCGCTACTTCCGCTTCAACAACCCCAACGTCAAGGACGAGTGTGGTTGTGGCGAGAGCTTCAGCGTGTAGATCCAGCTTCAGCGTGTAGATCCAGCGTCAGCGTGTAGAGCTGGCTCAGCGCGTAGAGCGTCATTGCAGACAAGACGCCTGCCATCCGCGCGTCATCCAGTATCCGCATGATGGATGCAGTGGATGACGCGAGCAGCTATAATGCCGCCCACTTTTGTCGAGCCCTGCGTCGACAGAGCCCTTTTTCCGCCGCAAGGCCCCAGGCCGTGCGGCTCTTCAAAGCTTGTCTCAGGAGATTCACCATGACCCAGCGTACTCTGTCCATCATCAAGCCGGACGCCGTCGCCAAGAACGTGATCGGCGAGATCTACTCTCGCTTCGAGAAGGCCGGTCTGCAGATCGTCGCTTCCAAGATGGTTCACCTGTCCAAGGAACAGGCCGAAGGCTTCTACGCTGAGCACAGCGAACGTGGCTTCTTCGGTGAGCTGGTCGGCTTCATGACCTCCGGCCCGGTCATGATCCAGGTGCTGGAAGGCGAAGACGCCATCACCAAGAACCGCGACCTGATGGGCGCTACCAACCCGAAGGAAGCAGAAGCTGGCACCATCCGTGCAGACTTCGCCACTTCCATCGACGCCAACGCCGTTCACGGTTCTGACGCGCCGGAATCCGCTGCTCGCGAAATCGCCTACTTCTTCGGCGACAACGAAATCTGCCCGCGCGGTTGATTTCGCCTTGTGCGCCTGATGATGTCTGTCCCTTGCGGGCGTGATATCACCAGCCGTGCATGACTCGACGGCCCTGCCTGCGTGGCGGGGCCGTCGTGGTATCGGACGTGCTGAAGCGTCGTGCGCCAACCTGCATTCCCTGAAGCAGATTCGACGCTTGAGCAGGTCCGATACGCTTTTCTTGAAGCCCTGCAGCTACCTCCGCCAGTGCCGTGCGGCCATTCCCTGCCCATTGCCTGACTGCGAGTGTCCATTGAGGTCCGCGATTCATCGCCACCTCCGCTGACAGCGCCACCCTGCAGACGTCTATCCTTGTGGCTGACGCCTGCCCATCCCTGACACGACCGGCCCGAGACCATGACTGATACCACTGCAACCGCTACCGATGCCGCGGCACCTGCCGACGTGAAGCTCACCAACCTGCTTGGCCTGCCGCGCCCGGCGATGGAAGCCTTCTTCGAGAGCATCGGCGAGAAGAAATTCCGCGCCACCCAGGTGATGAAATGGATTCACCAGGAAGGCGTCGACAGCTTCGACGAGATGACCAATCTCGCCAAGCCCCTGCGCGAACGCCTCAAGCAGGTCGCCGAGATTCGCGCGCCGGGCATCGTCTATGAAGGCGAGTCCAAGGACGGTACCCGCAAGTGGGTGCTGGAAGTCAGCGACGGCAGCTATGTCGAGACCGTGCTGATTCCGTCCGAGAACGGCAATCGTCGCACCCTGTGCGTGTCTTCCCAGGTCGGCTGCTCGCTGGACTGCAGCTTCTGCTCCACCGGCAAGCAGGGCTTCGAGCGTGACCTGACCGCCGCCGAGATCATCGGCCAGGTGTGGGTCGCCACCCGTGGCGCCGAAGACCGCAAGGACACCCGCAAGCGTCCGGTCACCAACGTGGTGATGATGGGCATGGGCGAGCCGCTGATGAACTACGACAACGTCGTGCCGGCAATGAAGCTGATGCTGGACGACAACGCCTACGGCCTGTCCAAGCGTCGCGTCACCCTCTCCACCTCCGGTGTGGTGCCCAAGCTGGACCAGCTCGGCGACGAGATGGACGTCAGCCTGGCGATCTCGCTGCACGCGGCCAACGATGAACTGCGCAACGTGCTGGTGCCGATCAACCGCAAGTGGAACATCCGCGCGCTGCTCGACTCCTGCCATCGCTACCTGGCCAAGTGTGACGACGCGCGTATCGTCACCATCGAGTACACCCTGATCAAGGACGTCAACGACCAGATCCAGCACGCCGAGGAACTGGCCGCGCTGCTCGACGAGCTGCCGTGCAAGATCAACCTGATCCCGTTCAACCCGTTCCCGCATTCCGGTTACGAGAAGCCGTCACGCAATCAGGTGATGCGCTTCCAGCAGCGTCTCTATGAGCTGGGCTACACCGCCCCGGTGCGCGCGACACGTGGCGATGACATCGACGCCGCCTGTGGCCAGCTGGTCGGTCAGGTCAAGGACCGCACCCGTCGCGCCGAGCGTTACATCAACGCCATCCAGCTCGACGCCGACTGAGCCAGAGCACTTGTCGGGGCCAGATACCTGAGGCCACCACGGTGACTCCCAGCGCCAGCCATGAGCTTTTCATGGCTGGCGTTTTCGCGCGGGGAAGCCGCAAATGGCCCATGGGGATGCCTGCCGCGCGACTGTGACGACCCCCACCCCCCTGCCTGACAACCCCGCCTTGACTTGTCTGGAGTGCAGCGCTTTGATGGAGGCGCTTCTGTTGCCTGCAGCGATCCTCGCCCGCAGGCAGATCACGAGCCTTATCTCGCGAGGATTGCATGTCGAGTCGTCTGCCACTTCATCGCTTTTCCCGCCGCGGCGCCACGGCGCGAGTTCGCGGCATGCTGCTGTGCCTGAGTCTTGCCGGCCTGACCCTGTCGGGCTGCGCGACGCGCGTGGAAACCAATGACCCTTACGCGGCCCCCGATGACAACAAGGCATCGACGGCCTATGTGGAACTTGGCGAGGCCTATCTGAGTCGTAATCAGTTGCAACGCGCGGACAATGCCTTCCAGAAGGCACTCAAGCTGCAGCAGGGGAATGCCGAAGCCAAGGCCGGGCTGGCGATGATCTATCAGCGTCAGGGCGAGAACGTGCTGGCAGATGACTACTTCAAGCAGTCCATCGCCAGTGACCCCTCGTTCACGCGGGCACGCAACAACTATGCGGCATTCCTGTACTCGCGCGGGGAATACGTCGCCGCCTGCGAGCAGCTGGAAAAAGCCACGCAGGATCTGACCTATGATAACCGCGGCCAGCTCTACACCAACCTGGGGCGCTGTCAGCTGCAGCTGGGCAAGACGAGCGAGGCACGGGCGAACTTCGATCGTGCCGTCAAGATCAACCCGCGGGAAGCCGAGGCGTGGCTCGCCAAGGCGCGCATGGAACATGAAGCCGGTGACGATGACGCTGCCCAGCAGGCGCTGAGCCGATATTTCCGACTGAACGGCACCGACAGTGACAGTCTGGAACTGGCCGTGGATGTCGCCGTGGCACGCGGTGATGCACGCCTGGCGGACCTCTACGGCCGACAGCTGGAGCAGATCAGAACACGTGAGGCCGGACGCGCGGTCATCCGCACACCATGAAACCGGGGCTCGGGCGTGGCGTGACGCGGGAAACGCCCTGCGCGCCCGGCTCACCGGGCGTCACTCGGCGACAGGTTGCTTCGTTGAGGCACCGGAAGACCGAAATGCCGGTGAAAATTCTGGCCCGGCCTTGGTATAGTGCCGACGTCAACATGGCATGACGGCTTGCCATCGCCGACGAGGTCACGTCACCGTCGTGGCATGTCAGCTCGACAGCCGGAGCGGATGGTCACTCCTGTTGGCAGTCACCCGTTTTCACGACCATCGTTCACAGCAGTTGTTTACAGTAACTGTTCACAGCAATACCGGAAGAGTGCCCGGACAGGTATCCGGTCGTCCGTTCTTCCCTACAAGGATGCGCCATGAGCGAACATCAGCCCTCCCCTGACATGTCCGTCAGCGACACACTGCCTGGCAAGCTTCTCAAGGCTGAGCGGGAGCATCAGGGGCTGTCACGTGATGAAGTGGCAACACAGCTCAACCTGCGCCCCAGTCTGGTCGATGACCTGGAACGCGACCACTACGACCAGATCCCCATCGCGGCCTACCGCCGCGGTTACCTGCGCGCCTATGCCCGCTTGCTGGGCATGGATGAGAAAGCGGTCGTCGGCCAGTACAATGCCCAGTTCGGCACCACCGAGGTGGAGCGCCATCCTCCTGCGATGAGCCCCTCGGTGCGCCCGCCCGGCAAGCTGGGCAAGTACCTGTTTCGACTCGTCAGCCTGCTGGTCATCGCCGGACTGATCGGCCTCAGCTACGTCTGGTGGCAGAGTGGAGACTATGGACGCACTTCACCGTCAGAGACGTCCGACGCCGCTCCCCTCAGCGAAGGCGCGACCGACGATGGCTCACCGGTCGTCAATGCCGATGGCTCGATCGAGCTGACCCTCTCCCAGACGGCAGCAGCGCCTGCCGCTGACGATGCCGGGGAGGCCAGCACCGGCGAATCCGTCGCGACGACACCCGGCGCGACTCCGGCCACGACAGGCGGCGACGTCAGCGAAACCGGCACCACGCCGGCGAATGCCAGCCTCGCGGCGGACGCCGCAAGCGACACCGTGGCTGCCGGCGCAGAGGACACGACAGAACCGCAAGCGGTACAGGAAGCTACCGCCCCTGCCGCTGACCCGCGCAAGCTGACACTGACCTTCAACAATGATTCCTGGACCGGCATCCGCGATGCAGATGGCAAGAAGCTGCTCTGGGGCACCTTCCCGGCAGGTAGCAGCGAGACTGTGGAAGGCAAGCCGCCGTTCAAGCTCACCATCGGCAAATCCGCGGGCGTCGTCCTTGAATACATGAACGAGCCGGTTGATCTGAAAAGCGCCACACGCGGCACCGTCGCCAAACTCACACTCGGTGAATGATCCGGAATCCCATGCATAGTCACTCCCCCATCAAGCGCCGCGTCTCGCGCAAGATTCATGTCGGCAACGTCGCCGTCGGCGGCGATGCACCGATTTCCGTGCAGAGCATGACCAATACCGACACCAACGATGTCGCCGCCACCGTCGCGCAGATCAAGCGCCTCGAGGATGCCGGTGCCGATATCGTGCGTGTCAGCGTGCCGGACATGGATGCCGCTGAAGCCTTCGGTCGCATCAAGCAGCAGAGCAACATCCCGCTGGTGGCCGATATCCACTTCGACTACAAGATCGCCCTGCGCGTCGCCGAGCTCGGCGTGGATTGCCTGCGCATCAACCCGGGCAACATCGGCCGTGAAGACCGTGTGCGTGCCGTGGTCAGCGCCGCACGTGACAACGGTATCCCGATCCGCATCGGCGTCAACGCAGGCTCCCTGGAAAAGGACCTCCAGAAGAAATACGGCGAACCGACGCCGGCCGCGCTGGTCGAATCCGCCATGCGCCACATCGATCACCTCGATCGCCTCGATTTCCAGGAATACAAGGTCAGCGTCAAGGCCAGCGACATCTTCATGGCCGTCGCCGCCTATCGTGATCTGGCAACGCGCATCGAACAGCCGCTGCACCTGGGGATCACCGAAGCCGGCGGTCTGCGTTCCGGTACCGTGAAATCCTCCATCGGCCTCGGTATGCTGCTGATGGACGGCATCGGCGACACCATCCGTGTCTCGCTGGCCGCGGACCCGGTCGAGGAGATCAAGGTCGGCTTCGACATGCTCAAGAGTCTCAAGCTGCGTGCCAAGGGCATCAACTTCATTGCCTGCCCCAGCTGCTCACGTCAGAACTTCGACGTCATCAAGACCATGAACGAGCTGGAGAATCGCCTCGAGGACGTGCTGACACCGCTGAACGTCTCGGTGATCGGCTGTGTCGTCAACGGCCCCGGTGAAGCCAAGGAGACCGATGTCGGTCTGACCGGCGGCAGCCCGGCGAATCTGGTCTATCTGGACGGCAAGCCGGCCAGCAAGCTGACCAACGACACGCTCGTCGATGACCTGGAACGTCTGATTCGAGACAAGGTCGCCGAAAAAGAGGCCCGTGAGGCCGATACCATCATCCGCCAGGGCTGAGCACGTCTCAGTCGGCTTGCGCATCATCACGATGCGCCTTCGTCTCCCCGCCTGACGTCATGCTGTTGCATGCCGCTGCCGCGGGGAGATGCGCAAGGATTCAGGAGAGAACGTTGAGCACCAAGATCCAGGCCATCCGTGGCATGAACGACCTGCTGCCGGACCAGTCACCGGTATGGCAATACTTCGAACACCAGGTGCAGACCCTGATGGGCCAGTACGGCTATCGCGAGATTCGCACGCCCATCGTCGAGCAGACGGCGCTGTTCAAGCGCTCCATCGGCGAGGTGACCGACATCGTCGAGAAGGAGATGTACACCTTCGAGGATCGCAACGGCGACAGCCTGACCCTGCGTCCGGAAGGCACGGCCAGCTGCGTGCGCATGGCGATGGAGAACGGTCTAGTCCACAACCAGATCCAGCGCCTGTGGTATGCCGGCCCCATGTTCCGCCACGAGCGCCCGCAGAAAGGCCGTTATCGTCAGTTCCATCAGGTGGGTGTCGAAGCCTACGGCATGGATGGCCCGGACATCGATGCCGAGATGATCCTGATCTCGGCACGCCTGTGGCGTCAGCTGGGCCTGCTGGAGCACGTCACGCTCGAACTGAACTCACTGGGCAGCCTGGAAGCACGTGCTGCCTATCGTGACCTGCTGATCGAATACTTCGAGCAGCATCTGGATGTGCTTGACGAGGACGCCAAGCGTCGCCTGCACAGCAATCCGCTGCGCATTCTCGATACCAAGAACCCGGACATGGCCGCCGTCGTCGATGCCGCGCCGCGTCTCGGCGATCACCTGGATGAAGCCTCCCGCGTGCACTTCGAGGGCCTCAAGGCACGTCTCGATGCGGCGGGCATCCAGTACGTCATCAATCCGCGCCTGGTACGTGGCCTGGATTACTATTCGCGCAGCGTGTTCGAGTGGACCACCACCGCACTGGGCAGCCAGGGCACCGTGTGTGCCGGTGGCCGCTATGACAGCCTGTTCGAACAGCTGGGCGGCAAGCCGGTACCGGCGGTCGGCTTCGCCATGGGTGTCGAGCGCCTGATCCTACTGCTCGAGACACTGGAACTGGTCCCGGAGGCCGTGCGTGAGACCGTCGATGTCTATCTGATGTCGATGGGTGAGCAGGCCGAAGCCGAATCCATGCGTCTGGCCGAAGATCTGCGCAGCGCCCTGCCCGACCTGCGCCTCGTGCTGCATTGCGGCGGCGGCAGCTTCAAGAGCCAGATGAAGAAGGCCGACAAGAGCGGCGCACGCGTGGCATTGATTCTCGGTGAGAATGAAGTCATCGAAGGGACCGTGGGACTCAAGTTCCTGCGCGAGGAGCGTGATCAGGAAACCCTGAATCAGCGCGCCCTCGGCGAGCGTCTCGCGAGTGTCTTCAGCGCCTGAGACGGCCAGTGAATATCCGGCGGGGCCAGTGCGCCCCGCCTCCCGAATGTATGTGCCGGCGTACCGGCCAGGTCAAGGAGACCGCCCGTGGCGGAAGAGCTCAGAAGCGAAGAAGAACAGCTTGAGGCCATCAAGCGCTGGTGGAGCGAGAACGGCAAGTCACTGATCGCCGGTGTCGTGCTGGCCGGTGCTGGCATCTTTGCCTTCAAGGCCTGGCAGAATTACGAGGCCAGTCAGTCCGAGGCAGCCTCCATGCGCTATCAACAGCTGATCAGCCTCGTCAGTCAGCCCACGCTGGAAGATGCGGGTGTCCAGCGGGCACGCAACCTGATCAGTGAGCTGGAAAGCGAGCACGCCGACAGTCTCTATACCCAGATGGCCCATCTGCTGGATGCCAGCATGTCGGTGAAGGCCGATGACCTCGACGCTGCCGCCAAGGCACTGCAGAGCGTGGTGGACAGCGACGCCGACAGCTATCTCAAGGGGCTGGCCAGCCTGCGTCTGGCCCGACTCCATGTGGAGCTCGGCGAGCAGGACAAGGCCTTGAGCCTGCTGGAGAACCCGCCCACGACCCTCGCGGCACAGGCCGCCGCCGTGCGCGGGGATGCACTGGTGGCACAAGGCAAGCGTGATGAAGCCGTCGCGGCCTATCAAGAAGCCAGCCGCCTGTCCGAGCAGAGCGGCCAGCCGGTCTACGGGCTGGATCTGAAACTCGCCGACCTCGCCGTGGAGAGCCCGTCATGAAACTGAATCACCGCCTGTCGCTGCCTGTGTCGCTGCTGACCGTCAGCCTGTTGGCCGGTTGCGCCAGCAGTGCCCAGCCAGAGTATGCCCCCAAGGAACTCGTCGACTTCGATGCCACGGTGGCGCTGGATTCCGCCTGGAGCGAATCGGTCGGCAACGGCCTGGGTCGCGCTCACTACCCGTTGGCCCCCATCGTGGCCAATGACCGGCTGTTCGTGGCGGCAGAAGAGGGTGAGCTGGAAGCCTTCGATGCCAAGACCGGCGACGAGGTCTGGCAGATCACCCTGCCGGCCGGCATCACCAGTGCACTGAATGCCGACCCGTCTCGTCTGTATGTCGGTACCCGCGATGGCAAGGTCAGCGCCATTGACCAGCAGGACGGCAGCATCGAATGGAGCACGCGAGTCTCCAGCGAAGTGCTGGCCGCACCTCAGTACAACGAGGAGCTGATCGTGGTGCAGAGCGTCGATGGCAGCGTGACCGCACTGGATCGCTTCACCGGCGAGGAACAGTGGGTCTATTCCGCGACCATCCCCGCGTTGACGCTGCGCGGCACCGGCGCACCGCGCGTCATCCAGCCGGTCACCTTTGCCGGCTTCGCCAATGGCAAGCTCGTGACCCTGGACAACCGCTCGGGTCAGGAGCTGTGGGACCTGCGGGTCGCGGTGCCCTCCGGGCGTACCGAAGTGGATCAGCTGGTGGATCTGGATGGCCAGCCGGTGCTGACCCGTGACGGTCGCCTGTACGTCACCAGCTACAACGGCCGCCTGATCGCGCTGGATGCTCGCAATGGCGAGCCGCTGTGGGACAAGCCTTCCTCCAGCTACCTGACACCGATCGTCGTGGGTGACTACCTGTTCAGCATCGACAACGCCAGCCACATCCTGGCGATGGATGCCAACACCGGCAACGTGCTGTGGAAATCGGAAGACCTCGAGGGTCGCTGGCTGACCTCACCCGCCTTCATCGATGGCAAGCTGGTGGTGGGAGATTATGAAGGCTACGTGCACCTGATCGATGCCCAGAGTGGGGAAATGGCTGGCCGCTACGACGTCGGTGGCGACGGCATCAGCATCACGCCGCTCACCGAAGGCAAGCGCATCTTCGTCTACACCAATGATGGCGAGCTGACCGCACTGGATCTCGAAGCTCCCTGAGTCCGGTCGGGAAGCCTCTGCAACGCATCAACGGCAGCCCCAGTGCTGCCGTTGATGCGTTGTGGGCACGCAATGCCGTCTACGCCATTGGTAGCGTCATGCTCGCAGTGCTAGAATACCGCCCCCGCTGACCACACGAGTCGGCTGACGCGCCAAGGTGTCGGCAGATTCGCTGAACTCAGCCACGAGATCATTTCCGCAGAGAGTGCCAAGGCCCACTCTGCGGGCCATACTGGAGACACGCCTCGTCAGGCGCCTGCCGACGACGCCCTTCAGTGACCCAAGTCCGATATCATCGCTATCGCCCTGCCTGCACAAGGTGCTTTCCAGCCGTCATGGTTCGAAGCAGACCGCCCGGGGCCGGCATCGATGCTATCCCTGCGAATGCTGTGAGATTTCATGAACCCCGTGATCGCCCTGGTCGGCCGCCCGAATGTCGGCAAGTCGACGCTATTCAATCGCCTCACCAAGACCCGTGATGCCCTGGTCGCCGACTTCCCGGGCCTGACCCGTGACCGCAAGTACGGCACCGGCAAGGTCGGTGGCAAGCCCTACACCGTCATCGACACCGGCGGCATCAGCGGTGACGAGGAAGGTATCGACCTGATGATGGCGGGCCAGTCGCTGGCCGCCATCGATGAGGCCGACATCGTGCTGTTCATGGTCGACGCGCGCGCCGGCCTGAACATGGCCGATGAAGCCATCGCCAACCACCTGCGCATCAACCAGAAGAAGACCTGGCTGGTGGTCAACAAGACCGACGGCATGGACGAGGAAATCGGCAAGTCCGACTTCTGGACCCTGGGTCTGGGTGACCCGCGCGCCATCGCCGCCGAGCATGGTCGCAACGTCACCACGCTGCTGGAAGAGGTACTCTCGCCCTACCCGGAAGTCGAGGAAGGCGAAGACGAGGACCTGCATCCGGAGCTGGATGACCGCGGCGTGCGCATCGGCATCATCGGTCGCCCGAACGTCGGCAAGTCGACGCTGGTCAACCGCCTGCTGGGCGAGGAGCGCGTGGTCGTCTTTGACCAGGCCGGCACCACCACCGACGCCGTGGAGATTCCCTTCGAGCGTCGTGGCAAGCCGTATCTGCTGGTCGATACCGCCGGGATCCGTCGCCGCAAGAACGTGCGCGAAGTGGTGGAGAAGTTCTCCATCATCAAGACCCTGGAAGCGATCAAGAAGTGCAACGTCGCCGTGATGGTGCTCGATGCCCGTCAGGGACTGGTCGAGCAGGATCTCCACCTGCTGGACTTCGTGCTGACCAGCGGTCGCGCTCTGGTGCTGGTGGTCAACAAGTGGGATGGCCTGGAAAGCGAAGCCAAGGAGAAGATGCGTTCCGAGATCAAGCGTCGTCTGGGCTTTGCCGACTACGCCGACCTGCACTTCATCTCCGCACTGCACGGTACGGCGGTGGGTGACCTCTACCCGTCCATCGACCGCGCCTTCGAGAGTGCCGTGGCCCGCTGGTCGACCAAGCGCCTGACCACCCTGCTGCAGGATGCCACTCAGGCGCACCAGCCGCCGATGGTCAACGGCCGTCGCATCAAGCTGCGCATGGCGCACCAGGGCGGCGCCAATCCGCCGCTGATCGTGGTGCACGGCAACCAGACCAACAAGCTGCCGGAAGCCTACAAGCGCTATCTGACCAACACCTTCCGCAAGGTGCTCAAGGTCAAGGGCACGCCGATGCGCTTTGAGTTCCGCTCAGGCGACAACCCCTTCGACGGTGCCCAGGGCAGCGATGACCGCGAGCGCGCGAAAGAGCGTTCACTGGCGCGCACCAAGGAAGCCCGCAAGGAACGCAAGCAACGCCGCTGATCACAGCCGCCGCGCATGCTCTGAACAGGTTCCGCACCTGAACGACGCCGCCCCCGCAGATGACTGCAGGGGCGGCGTCTTCGTCTGGGCGCATTGCCTCAGGCCAGTGGCCGGTGCTGCACACCCCGGTCACATGATGGCATCAGGCTTCCAGCGTCTTCTGTCCCGCCCACAGGTTGGCGAACTGCCAGGCAGCACGCCCGCTGCGCACCCCGCGCTGAGTGGCGTAACGCAACGCCTCGGCACGCGCCGCCTCGTCGAAGCTGCCCGCGCCGAGACGCCATTCCACCCAGTGCTGACAGGTCTCCAGGTAGGCATCCTGATTGAAGGGATGGAAGGCCAGCCATAGGCCGAAGCGGTCCGACAGCGAGATCTTCTCTTCCACCGCATCGCCATGATGCAGCTCGCCATCGACGATATGGGTGTCGTGATTGTCGCTCATGTGCTCCGGCAGCAGATGACGACGGTTGGACGTGGCGTACAGCAGCACGTTCTCCGGCGGGCCCGTCAGGGTGCCATCCAACACGCTCTTGAGCGCCTTGTAGGCGTCATCGCTACCCTCGAAGGACAGGTCATCACAATAGACGATGAAGCGGTGCGGCTGTTGTGCCAGCTCGGCGACCAGCCCCGGCAGCGCCGGCAGGTCGTGACGGTCTATCTGGATCAACCGCAGGCCTTCACTGCCCAGGGTGTTGAGCAGCGCACGTACCAGCGATGACTTGCCGGTGCCACGCGCGCCCCACAGCAGCGCGTGGTTGGCCGGCCGACCCGCCAGGAAGGCGCGGGTATTGGCCAGCAGCTCGCGCTTCTGACGGGCGATGCCGAGCAGATCCTCGAGCGTCAGGGCATCACGCGGCGCGATCGGGGTCAGGCGGCCGCCCAGGGGGTGGCGGGTCCACAAGGCGGCGACGTCTCGTGTCCAGTCCACCTCGACAGCCGTCGGCGGCAGCATCGGCTCCAGACGGTCCAGCAACTGCGAGAGGCGGTGTTCAAACTCTGGTGACATGATGACTCCCTGTCAGGTACATGGGGCAAGGGCCGTGGCAGGCCCATGAGATCGCGCCCAGTATCTCATGCCCGGCGAGCCCGTCTGGCCTGACGTTGCTGTGATCTCAGCAACGTATCATTTCGCTGACTGCACCACTGCGCCTATCCGGTTATGCTGTCTGCACGTTTCTTGCACGTTCAGCACCGCCTTGCCGTGCACTCGAAGGTTGTCATCGTCACCATTGCCAGGAGGCCTCAATGCCAGGATTGCTCGATCACTCATCTCCCCGCGCCCTGCGCCGTCTGCTCCCGCTGGCGGCTCTTGCGGCGTCCGTCACCTTGAGTGCCTGCGCCAGTTCTCCTCTGGGCCGAAGCCAATTGACGCTCTATTCGGATCAGGAGCTGGAGAAGATGGGAGAAGCCAGCTTCAGCAAGTACCAACAGGAGCTGCCGGTGGTGGAAGGCCGCCAGGATGCCTATGTCAGCTGCGTGGCAGATGCCGTGACCGCCAAGGTGCCCGCCAGCTATGGCATCAGCGAGTGGCAGGTCAAGGTATTCGAGGATGACTCTGCCAATGCCTTCGCACTGCCGGGCGGCTACATCGGCGTCAACACCGGTCTGCTGGAAGTCGCCGAGAATCAGGATCAGCTGGCGACCGTCATCGGCCATGAGATCGCCCACGTGCTGGCCCGCCATGCCAATGAGCGCGTCTCGACCCAATCCCTGACGTCCGCAGGTCTTTCCCTGACCCAGGCACTGGCCGGACTGGAAGGCACCGGCGGTGACCAGCTCATGGGATTGCTGGGCATGGGCGCGGAATATGGCGTGCTCAAGCCGTTCTCGCGTTCACATGAGTCCGAGGCCGACCTGCTGGGGCTGGACCTGATGGCCGAAGCCGGCTTTGACCCACGTGCCAGCATCAAGCTGTGGGCCAACATGAACGCCTCCGGTGGCGCTCAGCCCCCGGTCTGGATGTCCACTCACCCCAGTGACGAGCAGCGCATGACCGCGCTCAACGAGCGCCTCGAGACCGCATTGCCGACCTACCAACAGGCACGGGCCGCCGGCGAGAAGCCCAACTGCGACAGGCTGCGCTGAGCCGGCTTACGCAGGAGAACGTCCCCGTCTTCCAGAGGCGCCTGTCGGGCGCCTCTGGCATCTCTGCCGCGCATTCATCGATCTCGTGTCCCGACGTCTCACCGCCGTGCGCCACTCTGAATCCGGACGACTCCACCAGGCGCATGAATGTAAAAAGGTGGCGCCAAATGTGTCGATATACGCGTTGTGAGTGGCGACGTTGCTAGTCTTCAGACATGCGCTCACCTACCCCCCGAGAAATGTCACCGTGAGCGTCCTCTCGCCCCCAGCCAAGGATGTATCACATGACGCGACATGCACTCATTATCGACGATGATCCGGACTTTCGTGAGCTGATCGCCGGACTGCTTTCCACCTTCGGATTCAGCTGCATGGAAAGTGAGGGACTGCAGGACATCGCCTGTGACCCTTCCTCTCTGCAGGCAGACCTCATCCTGGTGGATTATGAACTGGGGGACTTCACCGGTGCTGATGTTCTCAGCTATCTGCGTGAGCGCAATGTCGAGGCGGGCATCATTCTGATGAGCGCCTGTCACGATGACGACATGCAGGCGATGATCAATCAGGGCCGACGCAGTGGCCTGGACATGCTGGGACAGCTCAGCAAGCCGTTCGATCTCAAGCATCTGGCGTCCATGCTCAATGATCTCGATGAACACCATAATCCGCTGACGCTCGCGGAGCTGGATGAGGCCCTGGCCCAGCAGCAGCTGCATCTCGTCTATCAACCCAAGATCGATCTTGCCAGTGGCCAGCTGAGTGGTGCCGAGGCCCTCGTGCGTTGGCAGCACCCTCTGCGCGGCATGGTCATGCCCAACCAGTTCATCGCCCTGGCGGAGCGCAGCAATCGCATCGAATCGCTTACCTGGCAGGTCATCAATCAGGGATTCGGTCAGCAGCAGGAGTGGCAATCACAGGGCCTCACGCTGAATCTGGCGCTCAATCTTTCCCCACAACTACTTCGCTCGCGCGACATGCTGAAGAAGCTTGATGCACTTGCCAGCCAGCATCAGGTCGACCCCCATACGATCACCCTGGAGCTCACGGAAAGTTGCGGTATCGACTGTCTGACCTACGCCCGCCATCTCCTGAACGCCATTCGCGAGCGCGGTTATCGCCTGGCACTGGATGACTTCGGTACCGGCTTCTCCTCGATGATGCAGCTCTACAATCTGCCCTTTGACGAGCTGAAGATCGACCAGTGCTTCGTCGGACGCAGCGATAGCCACCCGGAAGCCCGTGCCATCACGCGCACCATCGTCGAGCTTGGCCAGCGACTCAATCTCGCTGTCGTCGGGGAAGGCATCGAGACGACACAGCAACGCGACTACCTCTGCGATACTCGCTGCAATCTCGGCCAGGGCTATCTCTTCGCGCGGCCCATGACAGTCACCGACTTCAATGCCTGGAGCCACTGCCCACCCACTGCCGTCAGCGCCCTCATCCAGCGCCATGCGCCTTCCTTTCACTGACAGACAGGCTTCCCATCAACGCATGCCCGGATCAAGAAAGCCGACTCGAGCAAGCGAATGCTCCTTCAAGACAGAAACGCCACTCATGTCACCATGGGTGGCGTTTCTGTCTTGCGAGCCCTGCACTTCCTGCACTCCCTGCACTTCCTGCACTCTTTTCTCTTCCGCTTCACTTCCCTTCGCTCGCCTATCGCCCTCACATGAGGACACCTGCAAAAGGCACTTCAGGAGAAAAAGCCCTTCAGGAGAGCAGATATCCCTGCTCGAGAAGACTGTCGCGCGTCGGCACACTCAAGGCGCGCAGCGTGGCGACATGATGATGGGCCCGGGTCATGTCTTCGGAGATCGCGGCCTCCTCCAACGCCCTGGCACCGCTGGCGATACCGCTGCATCCCAACGAAGCAGAGGCCCCTTTCAGGGAATGCGCTTCCCGCTTGAGCTCCCCGAGATCCCTCTGCTGTAGCAGGGTCAACATCACGTCGAGTCGCCCCTCGAGGCGCGTCAGGTAATTGCTCAACAGTCGTGAGTAAGCCTCGCGACTCAGGGTGGCAAGCAGCTCCTGACAGGTCGCCTGCTGAAGCAGCGATGACGGGTTGCCCTGCAGGTCACACTGATCAGAGGCCGGATCAGCGCCAGCATGTGTCTCGTCAGATGACGGCTCCGTACCGAGCGGCGCCGCTTGCTCATCCGCCAACGGCACGTTGACGCCACTGGCGGAGGGCTCCTCCGCCAGGCTCGCCATGGCGAGAACTTCCGTGCCAGATTCCGCGTCAGACTCCACGCCAGAGCCCACGCCAGCGTCCACGGGGATCTCCCGCTGGCGGGACGTCAGATATTGGTGCAGCACCTGCTGCAGGTCATCACGAGTGAAGGGCTTGTGCAGGACACCGTCCATTCCGGCCTCGATGCAACGGCGTGCATCTTCCTGCATCACGTTGGCAGTCATCGCGATGATCGGCAGGCGGGTCGCGGACGTCTCGGCTTCCCGTTGACGCCAGCGTCGTGTCGTCTCCAGACCATCCAGCACTGGCATCTGCATGTCCATGAAGATCAGATCAACCTCATGGTCCGCCTGCGACAGCCAGGCCAGCGCCTGCTCCCCCTCCTCGACGATCGTGACCTGCTGCCCCAGATATTCCAGCATTGCGCGAGCCAGCGACTGATTGACCTCGTTGTCTTCCACCACCAGAACGCGGGCCTCGGGCAAGGGGGCTTCCCTCGCCGTCTGCTGGGGGCAGGCCTCGGAGGCTGTCAGCACCGGCAACGGCACGCGACACCAGAATCGACTGCCGAGGCCAAGATGACTCTCCACGCCGATCTCTCCACCCATTGCCTCCACCAGCCGCTTGCAGATGGCCAACCCCAGCCCGGTCCCTTCATGGCGACGTGCCATCGAGGTATCCACCTGGGTGAAGGGGGCAAACAGCTGACTCACCTGGTCAGAGGCGATACCGCAACCGCTGTCGTGGACCTCGAAATGAAGGGTCTCGTCCTCTTGCGACGACACCCGCAACCGGATGGTCCCCTGGGGACAGAACTTGAACGCGTTGTTGAGCAGGTTGGTCAGCACCTGGCGCAGACGATTGACGTCTCCCTCGACCCAGACAGGCAGGTCATCGGCACGCTCCTCCAGGAAGATGCGCGAGCACCCCTTGCCGGCACCGTCTGCCTGACGGGTGTAATGCGCGGACAATGACTCGAGAAAGTCGGGCAGCGAGAAGCAGCGCCGGTCCAGCTCCAGCTTGCCGGCCTCGATCTTGGAGTAATCCAGCACGTCATTGATGACGGCCTGCAGACTCTCGGCACTCTGACGCAGCATCACCAGATATTGCTGCCCACGCTGGGTCGAGACTTCCTCACCGATGAGGTCCGATACGCCGACCATGCCGTTGAGAGGCGTGCGTATTTCATGACTCATGATCGCCATGAATTCCGACTTGGCACGACTGGCGGCCTGCGCCAGCTGCACCATGCCATCCAGCTCCTGAGTACGCTCCTCCAGCTTGCGGGTCTTGGAGGCCCGCCCGCGACTCTCGACGATCAGAGCGACCACCAGGACAGTGCCGCTGAGGGTCATCAGCAGGACCAGTGACAGCGCGAGTGCATACAGATTGAGAAGCTCCGTACGCTCCTTCGTGCGCTGCAAGGCAGCCTCCGCGTTGATATCCAGCAGCAGCTTGCCTGTCTGCTCCTGAAGAGAGACCAGGCGACTGAGCAGCTGCGCGTAGAGTGCCTCTTCACGCTGCTGACGACTCGCAAGCTCCATGATGCCGTTGTCCAGCACCTCGATTCTGGGCAGCATCGCCAGCAGCTGGACATGCAGTTCCGGCATCCCCGCCAGCATGCTGCCGAGTTGACCGTTCTGCAGCAGCTGTACCCGGCTGTACAGGATGTCCAGACGCAACAGCAGCTCACTGTCATCCATCAGTTCCGGTGGCGTGGGAGACTGCTGCTCCTCGGCCACCACCATGCGCAGCTCGCGTACCTCCCTGTCGAACTGATAGACCGCCCAGATCAGATTCTCGCGCAGCTTGTGCTCAAGGGCCTGCTGGCGTTGGTAGACCAGCACGCCAGTCACCAGTGCCGAGACGAAAAACAGCGTCGCGGCAATGGCGATGGCGGTTCTGAAATGCAGAGAACGAAGAGGATTCATGCACAGGCATCCTGCCAGAGCTCATCAGACGGAGCGGAGAATGTGGGCTCAGCGTTCGATGACGATCCGCTTCACCTGCCAGACAGAGCGAGTCATGATTTCCTCGTTGAGGAGATCCGGCTGCTCGCTGAAGGGATAGATGATGAAGATCGGGCCATTGTCGCGTATCCGAAGACGCTTGCCCTCGGCCTGCATGGCCAGTATCACCGGGTAGTCGAAGTAATCCTGCACCGGGGCATTGGCCGCGTAGTCATTGAGCGCGACGATGCGCATGGTGCCACTGTCAACGCCCACCGCCTCCATCAGCGCCGAACCGAGCGGTCCGCTGAAGCTGACTTCACCGTCATGCCATGGCGTGGTGGTCACGGTTTCCCGCTGTGGCAGCGCTTGTAACATCGCGCGATCGAAATGTGCCTCATCACCGGCATTGACGTGACGGATATCACCCGTGACGCGCAGCACGACCGGCCCTTGCGGTGCTTCCAGCGCCATGGCGAAGGGTGAGAGCGACAACGCCATCAGCAGGAGCCAGTGGCGCATGCGACATGACGCCAGAATGAAGCGGCGTGAGAGTTCGAGAAGAGGCATGAGGGAGACTCCTGTGGATCATGGGTAGCCATTGATCACGGCCAGTGTTTCACCGTCGCGAGGCATCATCGCCAATCACGAGCCACCATGAGCAGAGGTGCACGACAGCAAGAGAGCAGCTGGGAACGAGTATAAGCCGCCATCGTCGGGCCAAACGTGAACCATTGTGACGCGGTCTCACGCAAGGGGCGCGTAGACTGCTGGTCATACCCACGCAGGGAGGCAACGACATGCATATCGGCATTCTCGAAGATGACCATGATCAACGTGATTATCTGACCCTGTGTCTCGAGTCCCAGGGGCATGAAGTGGCAGGATTCGAACGCGCGAGTCAACTGTTGCGCGCATTGCGTGAACGCAGCTTCGACCTGCTGATCATCGACTGGCAGCTGCCGGATGCCTGCGGCATGGAACTGACGCGTACGCTGCGCAATGAACACGGCTGGCAGGGGTTGATCCTGTTCATCACCGCAAGCCAGGGAGAGGAGGATGTCGTGCATGCCTTGCAGCATGGTGCCGACGACTTCCTGAGCAAACCCATCAATCCCAGAGAGCTATCAGCCCGGGTGTCCGCGCTGGGACGACGCCTTGCCAACAGCAAGGCCAGCAATGGATCGCAGGAAGTGGAAGCGCTTCCCGGCCAGTACCGGATCGAACAGGATGAGCACACCATCTGGTGCGGCGAACATCCCGTCAATCTGACGCAGCGCGAATACCGGCTTGCCGTGCTGCTGTTGCGTCATGTTGGCGAGCTGTTCTCACGGGCTTACCTGCTCGAGATGGTCTGGGGGATCAATGGCGACATCTCCACCCGCACCGTCGACACCCATATCAGTCGCCTGCGCCGCAAGCTGGAACTCGACGGTCGGCGTGGCCTGCGCCTGAAGAGCGTGTATCAACATGGCTATCGTCTGGAAACCTGCACGCCATCGGCGCTGTCCGCTGCCAGCGCTTGAGAATCGTACCCACCTCCTCGGTATCCACTTCCTTCTCTGCCCCGCAACGCAAGGAGCCGGCACGTCGTTGAACGAAGTGCCGGCTCCTGCATGCATCCCGGACACCCGGGCTGCAGTCACTGACTGACCTGCCTCAGCGACCTGTCAGCCGCTGACCAGCATCTTGCGCAGCATGTCCGCCACGGGTGCCGTATCCGGGCGCTTGTGGCGCCACAGGAAGTAGGACTCGGCCGCCTGCTCCACCAGCATGCCGAGACCATCCTCGCCCCGTGCCCCCTGCTCGCTGGCCCAGCGCATGAAGACGGTCGGCTCGGCGGCATACATCATGTCGTAGGCCAGCGCCTGCGATGAGAACAACGAATCCGGCAACGGCGGCAACTCACCGCCCAGCGATGCGCTGGTGCCATTGATGACCAGGTCGAACTGACCCTCGATGGCCTCGTAGCTGCCACCGGAGAGCTGACAGCCATCTCCCGCCAGGTCCGCGAAGTCCTCGGCCAGCGCGCTGGCCTTGGCAGCGGTGCGATTGGCGATCACCAATGCCGCAGGCTGCTTGGCCAACAGAGGCTCCAGCACGCCACGCACGGCGCCGCCAGCACCAAGAATCAGGGTACGCGCGTCCGTGAGCGGGGCCTCGAGACGCTCGAGGTCACGGGTCAGCCCGACGCCATCGGTGGTATCGCCATACAGCTGGCCATTCTTGCCCAGCAGCAGAGTATTCACGGCACCGGCGCGACGAGCTCGCGGACTCAATACCTCGACCAGCCGATAGGCCTGCTCCTTGAAGGGCATGGTGACATTCGCCCCCTGCCCGCCTTCAGCGACGAACTCGGCCCAGCCAGCCGCGAAGTCATCCACCGGCGCCAGTCGCGCCTCGTAGCTCAGGGAGTCCTTGAGCTGCTCAGCGAAGGCACGATGAATCAGCGGGGATTTCGAGTGGGCAATCGGGTTGCCGAATACAGCGTAGCGGGACATCAGGACTCCGGTGACAATCACAGTGAAACATCAGGGCCAATGACGCGATCAGGCCTCTTCGCCCAGCCAGTCGCGGGCATGCAGGAAGTCACGATAGAGCGCGGCTTCGGGACTGCCTTCCTCGGGCTGGTAACCATACTCCCAGTGGACCACCGGCGGCATCGACATCAGGATGGACTCGGTGCGTCCGCCGCTCTGCAGGCCGAACAGGGTGCCACGGTCCCAGACCAGATTGAATTCCACGTAGCGCCCGCGACGATAGAGCTGGAAGTTGCGTTCACGCTCGCCATGGGCCGTATCACGACGGCGCTCGACGATGGGCAGATAGGCATCGAGGAAGCTGTCTCCTACTGACTGCTGGAAGGCGAAGCAACGCTCGAAACCCCACTCGTTGAGATCATCGAAGAACAGGCCGCCGATGCCACGCGTCTCACCGCGATGCTTGAGATAGAAATACTCGTCACACCAGGCCTTGAAGCGAGGATAGACATCGCTGCCGAAGGCGATGCAGGCATCGTGCGCGGTCTGGTGCCAATGACGGGCATCTTCCAGCACCGGATAGAACGGCGTCAGGTCGTAACCGCCTCCGAACCACCAGACCGGCTCCTCGCCTTCCTTCTCGGCGATGAAGAAGCGCACGTTGCCATGACTGGTCGGGACATGCGGATTATGGGGATGCAACACCCAGCTGACCCCCACCGCGTGGAAACTGCGGCCCGCCAGCTCAGGGCGAACGGCAGTCGCCGAGGCCGGCAGTTCGTGACCGAAGACATGCGAGAAATTGACGCCGCCCTTCTCGAAGACACCGCCATTCTCGATGACTCGTGAGCGGCCGCCACCCCCTTCGGCACGCTCCCAGCTGTCTTCCCGAAAGTCAGCCTTGCCATCGCAGGCTTGCAATGCATCACACAGGCGGTCCTGCAGGTCGAGCAGGTAGACCTTCACGTCTTCAAGATTGGCGTGTGCCACGATGCCTCCGATGAATCGAAAAATGAAAGATGTCAAAGCGACGATAACGTCGCTGCGCTTGCCGAGGAAAACGAAAGCGCCAGCATACCCCTCCCGCGCGGGCCGGGCAGACGAACTCGTCTGCGTGCCTGACCTGCATCAAGAAAGTGAACGCTCAGGCCCGCAGGACCTCGCCGGTCACCAGATCACGAATGGTACTGGGGCGAGGATTGCCGCCCAGCGGCCCCGTCAGAATCACGTCATCCGCCAGCGCCTCACCGAAGGCAGCCTGCACTTCGGCAGCCGTCATCGCCGGAGCGTCTCCCGCACGATTGGCCGAGGTGGATACCAGCGGGCCATCCAGCGCCGCACACAGCGCCTGGACCAGAGGGTGATCACTGACACGTACCGCCAGACTCACGTGCTCTCCCTTGAGCAGCGGATGGGCGCGACCATTGTCAGGCACCAGCCAGGTGAAGGGGCCGGGCCAGCTGGCCATCAACCGTTCACGTTGCTGCTCGGATATCCCTTCAAGCCAGGGCTCGATCTGCGTCACGTCGCCGGCGATCAGGATCAGTCCCTTGGACGGATCGCGCTCCTTGAGCCGGATCAGGCGCGACAGCGCCTCGCCATCGTCGGGGTCACATCCCAACCCCCACACGGCCTCGGTGGGATAGGCGACGATGCCGCCACCACGCACATGCTCGGCAGCCGCCGCTACCGCGGAAAGATCGAACGAAACAGCACTGGCATTCATGATCCGCACGGACTCCTGGAAATGGACACTGGCAGAGGGGATACGGCGAGGCGGCTTGCCTGTCGCCGCATCGACAGTCGGCGGATTCTACCACGCCACTCAGCGCGAGGCCGACGCAACGCTGAGTCGCGCAGGCATGACTTATGATGGCACCGACATCACGTCATCATCCCGCAATCGCATCATCCCTGGATCACGATGACCGCAGGTCACCACGAATCCACCCTCTCCTCCCGAACAAGGAAACCCTGCCTCATGCGCCGTCTTGCGACCCTCGGTACGTCTGCCGCCCTCCTGTTGACGATGGCCGGCTGTGCCAGCTCTGGAGCCCCGACAGTGGAACAGACGCCTTCCCTGAATTCCACCGAAGGTGGGGCCCCCGCCGCCGCCCAGGCCGCTCCACTCAGCGACCAGGCCATGCTGGCGACCCTCTGGATACAACGCAGTGCTGAATTCCATGGTCTGTCGCTGCAGGCCTTCAATGTGGCGCACGATCGTCTGAATCTGGCACTCGCGCGCCGCACTGCCGAGGACAAGCCACTCGCGGTGGTCGTGGATGTCGATGATACCGTGCTCGACACCACCAGCTATGGTGGCTGGGCGCTGCGCGAAGGCCGTACCTACGACAGCCAGAGCTGGGCGGACTGGGTAGACGACGCCGTCTCCACCGCCTCCCCGGGCGCCGTCGACTTCCTCAACTACGCCCACGACAGCGGTGTCGATGTCTACTACATCACCAATCGCAAGGCAGGCGGCAAGCAGGCCACCATCGACAATCTCGCCGCACTGGGCTTCCCGCAGGCGAATGCCGAGCACGTGATGCCGCGTACCGACAGCTCCGACAAGACCGCACGCCGCGCCAGCGTCACGGCCGAGCACGACATCGTCATCCTGATGGGTGACAACCTGGGGGACTTCGATCAGGCCTTCCAGCAAGCCACCAGCGCGGCACGCCACGCGGAAGTCGAGAAGCAGGCCGGTGAATTCGGACGCCGCTTCATCATGCTGCCCAACCCGACCTACGGTGAGTGGGAAGGTGTCGTCTATGACGGCAACTGGGGGGCAAGCGATGCAGAGAAGCGTGCCATGCGCGAGGCGGCACTGAATGCCTGGCAACCCGAGAGCGGCAGCGTCAGCCAAGGCAAGTGAGTTCACGTTGCCGGCCATGCATGGCCGGCAACGCCCTCAGGCGAGCGTGACTCGCCTGAGGGTTGCAGAAAACAGGAACGCCCTTCAGATGCCGCCGAGGCAGCGCTGAAGGGCGTTTTGATGTCTAGAGACGGCTCGCTGCGCAAGCTTGCGTGAAACACGACGGGCCATGACGGGATGTCTGAACGGCTTACAGGCGTTTCCAGCCTCCCGGCGCCTGCACCACACGCCCTTCCAGCTCCAGCTCCAGAAGCTGCATGCTCAGGACACTCACATGCGTCCCCGAGAGCTCCACCAGTTGATCCAGTGCCAGTGGCATCGCACTCAGATAACACAGCGGGGCAGGCACAGGTGACGTCTCCGCGACAGGCCTGTCCCCCTCCAGCAGCGGCAGATTCTCGGGTAGCGCATTGCCGCGCGCCCCCGTCGGCACGGAACGGGAGGAGGAGACGCGAGGCGTGGATGGCGAGTCAACGACACCTCGAGGGCTGTCCAAGGGGCGACGCTGCTCCGTCGGCATCAGATGGCTCAGCTCGGCGAGCATGTCATCGACATCACGCACCAAGGTAGCCCCCTGACGGATCAGCTCCAGACATCCGCTGGAGGCGATGTCATCGATCCGCCCGGGCAATGCGAAGACCTCGCGGTTCTGCTCCATCGCCAGACGCGCGCTGACCAACGAGCCGCTGCGCAGCGTGGCCTCCACCACCAGCACGCCATGCGAGAGGCCGGTGATCAGACGATTGCGACGCGGGAAATGACGGGCATGCGCCCCGGTACCAGGCGGATGCTCCGACAGCAGCAGGCCTCCGCTCTCCAGCAGCCGGAGCCGCAACTGATGGTGCTGGGCAGGATAGGTCACGTCGACGCCACACCCGAGCACGGCGAGAGTCGAGGGTGGCGCGGGATAGGCATCGGCTTCCAGGCGCAGCGCAGCATTCAAGGCCCCCTGATGCGCTGCGGCATCGATGCCCAGCGCCAGGCCACTGGCAACGCTCCAGCCCCGGGAGACCAGCTCGGCGGCCAGGTCATGCGCATGCGTCATGCCAGCGGGGCTCGCCTTGCGGGCACCGACGATGGCCAGCATGGGCTGCTCGAGCAGGGAGCGCCTGCCCAGGGCCCACAGCGCGATGGGCGGGTCTGGCAACAGCGCCAGCATGGCAGGCCAGTCGGCATCGGCGGGGGTCAGCAGATGACGCCCCTGCTCTGGCGCATGCCAGGCAAGATCCGTCATCACCTGCTGATGAAGCGGTGAAGATGCCGGTCGCTCACACCACAGCCGCACAGGCGCGGCAAGGCGCGACGGCAGTGCCGCCAGCCACCCCTGTGGCCAGTCAGCTCGTTCAAGCAGCTTGGCCACGGTGTGCGTACCGATACCCGGAAGACGCGCCAGAAAGACGAAATCCGCCCGCGAGGGGCGGCGCTGCTCGACATCACCATCGATCGACACGCCACACCTCCCGAGCGGATGCTCACAGTTGCGGATCAAATACCGGGCATGTCTGCTCAGCCATGCGGCTCCAGCAGCTTGTCTCCGACACTCAGCGGGCGCTCCGCCTTCATCACCAGGGCATAGCTGACCTTGTCATAGATACGGAAGACCATGAGCAGGCCGCCCTCTTCACCCGGCAGAGTGATCGGCTCCCCTGTCTTGGGGTCGGTGATCGTCTCGCCCTGACGCTCGACACCGAACACGAAGCCCGGCTCCACGCCATCCCGGCTCCCGCGGTTGAGCGCCACGATGTCATTGCGACCGATGTTGCGCAGTCCGTCCGGTGCCGCGAGGATCTCGCCGCCCGACACCTCGACGGGAGGCTGTGGCTGGAAGCTGGTGCTGATGGCCCCGCCATCGGCCGGCAACAGCAGATCACCGTTGAGAATCTCGCGATTGGCCGAGACCACATGCATCACGCCGATGTCGCCCTCGCGACGCTCCAGCTGGACATCCCCGATACTGATCATCTCCAGGCCCAGGAATTCCTGGGTGACAGGGTCCAGGTAACGCTGCCCCGTCCGGTAGATGCTGAAGGTGTCATAGGCCGGCCACTGACCACGCGCATAGACGGTATCCCCGGCACCACTGATCAGACGCGTGTCGTCACCGGCCACCACGTAGGGCGCATTCTCGAGCAGGCCAGGATCGACCACGCGGTGGTCCTTGAGGAAGGCGGAGATCTTCTCGAGCGGGATCGGTGGCACGGCCTCGCGCTTGGGAATCTTGCGAATCTTGGGCGAGAGCTTGACCACGCCGCCCTGGCCACGCTCCAGGCGCAGACGAGGCTCGCCGTTCTCGTAATAGAGCGAGATGCGATCTCCCGGATAGATCAGGTGTGGATTCTTGATCTGCGGATTGGCACGCCAGACTTCCGGCCACAGCCAGGGCTCACGCAGAAAGCGTCCCGAGATGTCCCACAGCGTGTCGCCGCGCACCACCACATAGGTGGAGGGTACGTCATCACGTACGGTTGCCGCCTGCGCCAGCGACGTCCCTGCGCTTGCCCCCAGCGTCGCCATGCCAAGGAGTGCCGTGAACACGGCGTTGCCGACCAGTCGTTTCATGCCCATTCCTGCGTCCCTTGCGTTGATGCCACCTGTTGTTGTCGGTGGTGATGGCCTGTCTCAAAACCGCGCCGAGCGCGTGCCGCCCAGCCTTGCCCCTGCCTGACGGAACTCGCGATCAATCATGACTATTGCCGCGATAGTAGCAGCATTGAAGGCCATCGGTTCCGTTCCTCGGCTGTGCACACTACAATATCAGGCAAATCTCCACTGACAGCACAACGGTAATTACACCAGTCATGGCCAAGCGCGAAATTCTTGAATTCCCCGATGAGCGTCTGCGCAATGTTGCCGCCCCGATCGACACCTTCGACGCGGAACTGCAGACCCTGATCGACGACATGATCGAGACCATGTATGACGCGCGTGGCATTGGCCTCGCCGCTACCCAGGTCGACGTGCATCGTCGTCTGATCGTCATCGACGTCAGCGAAGATCAATCCCAGCCCTTGGTATTGGTCAATCCCGAATACACGCCCATCGGCGAAGCGCAGGAGCCGATGCAGGAAGGCTGCCTGTCGATCCCGGAATACTACGCCGAAGTGCCGCGCTATCTGAAAGTACGGCTCAACGCTCAGGATCGCAACGGTGAGGCCTACGAACTCGAGGCCGAAGGCCTGCTGGCACATTGCATCCAGCACGAGAACGACCACCTCGAAGGCAAGCTGTTCGTCGACTACCTCTCCCCGCTCAAGCGTGATCGGGTGATGAAGAAGATGCAGAAGCGCCACAAGCTGCAGGAAGCGTGATCCGCGCGCCGGAGGGGACTCCGGTGCGCCATGTCACATCGCAGGGAGGCCGGAGGATTTCCTCTGGCCTCCCTGCTTGTTGATGAGTGATTCACCGGCACCGCCTGAATCCCTCCTTTACCGTCAGCACCTTGAGCCTGGCCCTCGGCCGCGCTCCCCATATGAGAGCTCTTGCATGTCGAAAGCCCTGCGCATCGCCTTTGCCGGCACCCCCGATTTCGCCGCCGAATGTCTCGCCGCGCTGCTCGAAAGCCGCCATGAGATCGTCAGTGTCCATACCCAGCCTGACCGCCCTTCCGGGCGCGGCCGCAAGCTGACCCCCGGCCCCGTCAAGCAGCTGGCACTCCAGCACGACCTTCCCGTCCATCAGCCGCTCAACTTCAAGGACGAGGCCGATCGCCAGATCCTGCGCGATCTCGAGGCCGACATCATGGTGGTGGTGGCCTACGGGCTGATCCTGCCGCAGGCCGTGCTCGACATCCCGCGCCTCGGTTGCCTGAACATCCATGCCTCCCTGCTGCCACGCTGGCGCGGTGCCGCGCCGATCCAGCGCGCCATCGAGGCCGGCGACAGCGAATCCGGTGTCACCATCATGCAGATGGATGCCGGCCTGGACACCGGCGACATGCTGCTGATCCGTCGCACCCCGATCACCGCCAGCACCACTGGCGGCGAGCTGCATGATGCCCTGGCGGCACAGGGCGGCGAGGCCATCGTCACGGCCCTCGACGCCATCGCCGATGGCGATCTTCCGGCGACCCGACAGCCCGAGGAAGGTGTCACCTACGCCGCCAAGCTCTCCAAGGCCGAGGCGGAACTCGACTTCACCCGTCCCGCCGCCGAGCTGGACGCGCGCATTCGCGCCTTCAACCCGTGGCCGGTGGCCTGGACACGCCTGGACGGCGAGCCGCTACGCCTGTGGATGTCGCGCACGGGCGAGCAGCGCCTCGCAGACTTCGTACCACCCGGCACTCTGCTGGCGCCCGGCAATGATTGCCTGCGCATCGCCTGCGGTGATGGCCATCAGGTGCTGGAGATCACCCGTGCCCAGCTGCCCGGTGCCAAGCCGCTGTCCGTCAAGGACCTGCTCAACTCACGTGCCGCGCGCTTCCCCGAGGGCCTTGTCCTCGGCGCCGACCACGCCCCTGATTCCGATTCACAGACCGAGACTTCCGCATGAGCCAGTCAGACAACCCGTCCTCCAAGGGCAACGGCAAGAAGCGCAACTCCCTGCCGCCGGCCCGCAGCAAGGGCGGTGGTTCGAAGCACGGTGGTGCACGCCGCAAGCCTGACAATGCCCCGGCCTCACCGGGCGCTGCCGTCCGGGTTGCCGCTGCGCGCACCCTGGCGCCGGTACTGGCGGCAAAGACCTCTCTGAATCTGGACGGCCTGCCGTCTGGCGTCGCCGGGCGTGACCAGGGCCTCTACAAGGCACTGTGCTTCGGTGTCTGCCGTCAGCTGCCGCGTCTGGACGCACTCGCGGGCAAGCTTTTGAAATCGTCCTTCAAGGCGCAGGACCAGGATATCCACGCCCTGCTGCTGCTCGGCCTCTATCAGCTGCTGTACATGCGCATCGCGCCACATGCGGCCGTCGGTGAGACCGCTGGCGCCGCACGCGGCCTGGGCAAGGGCTGGGCGACGGGCGTGCTCAATGCCTGCCTGCGTCGTTTCCAGCGTGAGCAGGAAGCACTGGAAGCCGAGGTCGACAAGGACCCCGCCGTGGCGCTTTCCCACCCGCAGTGGCTGCTGGACACCTTCCAGCGCAACTGGCCGGACGACTGGGAGGCCATCGCCGCCGCCAACAACGCCCAGGCCCCGATGACATTGCGCGTCAATATCGCCGCCATCAGCCGCGAGGACTACCTCGCCCAGCTGGCCGACGCCGAGATCGACGCCGTGGCCTGCCCCTTCGCCGAGCACGGCATCACCCTGGCCAGCGCCTGCGACGTCAGCGCCCTGCCGGGCTTCGAGGAAGGCCTGGTCAGCGTGCAGGATGAGGCCGCCCAGCTGGCCGGTCAGCTGCTGGCCCCCGCCGTGACGGCCATCAACCCCGAAGGGGAAGGCGTGCGCCTGCTGGATGCCTGCACCGCGCCGGGTGGCAAGCTGGCGGACATGCTGGAGCGCTTCCCCGCGCTGGACGCCACTGCCATCGACATCGACGGCGAGCGTCTCGAACGCGTGGAAGAGACGCTGGAGCGTCTGGAACTGGGCGCCGGCGTCGTGTGCGCCGATGCCAGCGAGCGCGACTGGTGGGACGGCGAAGCCTTCGATGTCATCCTGCTCGACGCGCCCTGCTCCGGCAGTGGCGTCATCCGCCGTCACCCGGACATCAAGCTGCTGCGTCGCCCGAACGACATCGGGGACCTGGCGCGCCTGCAGGGCAAGCTGCTGGAGAACCTGTGGGGCATGCTCAAGCCCGGCGGCACCCTGGTCTACGGCACCTGCTCCATCATCACCCAGGAAAACGCCCGGGTGATGGATCGCTTCCTGGCCGCCACGCCGGATGCCAAGGCCGAGACCATCAAGGCCGACTGGGGCCGTGTCTCCGGTGCCGGTCGTCAGATGCTGCCGCAGGTCAATGGCCACGATGGCTTCTATCTGGCGCACATCACCAAGGCCGGCGCCTGACGCTCGGCAGGATCACCGGACAGGCGTACCGCATCCCGGCTTGCGAGATGATGCGCCTGGCACACCAGGACAGCCGTGCCCCGACTCCCGGGGCACGGCTGTCTTCCGTCATGGCACTGGTTTATCCTGTGCCGACTGAGCAACAGCGGACGAGCCGGACATGAAAATCATCATTCTGGGGGCAGGTCAGGTCGGCGGCACACTCGCCGAACACCTGGCCCATGAAGAAAATGACATCACGGTCGTGGACACCGACACCGAGCGGCTGCGCGAGCTGCACAACCGTCTCGATATCCGCACCGTCACCGGCGCGGCCAGCTATCCCCAGGTGCTGCGTCAGGCCGGCGGCGAAGATGCCGACATGCTGATCGCGGTGACCAATTCTGACGAGGTCAACATGATTGCCTGTCAGATCGCCCACAGCCTGTTCCATACCCCGACCAAGATCGCGCGGGTGCGCTCCACCGCCTATCTGACCCGCAAGGGCCTGTTCTCCCACGATGCCATTCCGGTGGACGTGCTGATCAGCCCCGAGCAGGTGGTGACGGATCACATCCGCCGCCTGATCGAGTATCCCGGTGCCCTGCAGGTGCTGGACTTCGCCAATGGTGTCGCTCAGCTGGTGGCAGTAAAGGCCTACTACGGCGGTCCGCTGGTCGGTCAGGAACTCGGTTTCCTGCGTCGTCACATGCCCAATGTGGATACTCGCGTGGCAGCCATCTACCGGCGCAATCGTCCGATCATCCCGCGTGGCGATACCGTGATCGAGGCCGATGACGAGGTGTTCTTCATCGCGGCGCGCAAGGATATCCGCACCGTGATGGGCGAACTGCGCCGCGTGGACCGCAACTTCCGTCGCGTGGTGATCGCCGGCGGCGGCCACATCGGTGAGCGCCTGGCCGAGACGCTGGAGCACACCCATCAGGTCAAGATCATCGAGCACTCGCTGGCCCGTTGCACCGACCTGTCCGAGCGCCTCGACCGCACCGTGGTCCTGCACGGCAGCGCCACCTCCAAGCGCCTGCTGCTGGAGGAGAACATCGAGGACTGCGACATCTTCTGCGCGCTGACCAACGATGACGAGGTCAACATCATGTCCTCGATGCTGGCCAAGCGACTCGGCGCCAAGAAGGTACTGACGCTGATCAACAACGCGGCCTACGTGGACCTGGTGCAAGGTGGCGAGATCGATATCGCCATCTCGCCGCAGCAGGCCACCATCGGCGGTCTGCTGACGCATGTGCGCAAGGGCGACATCGTCAACGTGCACTCTCTCAGGCGCGGCGCGGCAGAAGCTATCGAGGCCATCGCCCACGGCGATGAGCGCTCCTCCAAGGTGGTGGGCCGGCGCATCGAGGACATCAATCTGCCCGAGGGTGCCACCATCGGTGCCGTGGTGCGTGGCAAGGAAGTGCTGGTCGCGCATCACGATCTGGTGGTGGAATCCAACGACCACGTCATCCTGTTCGTGGTCGACAAGCGCCGTATCCGGGAAGTCGAGCGCCTGTTCCAGGTCGGGCTGACCTTCTTCTGATGATGGCCGCCACGATGTCTCTCGCAAGCCGGGCTCGCTGCATGGGCCGCCACATTCGCGTCATGATGCGTGGGGGTCGTGCATGAGCCTGCGCGTCATCTATCGCATCCTCGGCATTCTGCTGATGCTGTTCAGCCTGACGCTGGTCCCGCCGATGCTCATCTCGCTGGCCTTCGAGGACCATACCCTCAGCGCCTTTGCCATCGCCCTCGGCATCACCCTGCTGACCGGCTTCGCGCTGTTCTATCCCAACCGGCATGCCCGCAAGGAGTTGCGCAACCGCGATGGCTTCTTGATCACGGTGCTGTTCTGGACGGTGCTGGGTGCCTTCGGGTCGCTGCCCTTCCTGCTCGCCGAGGACCCGAACCTGTCGATCATCGACGCCATGTTCGAGTCGTTCTCGGGGCTTACCACCACCGGGGCGACGGTGATGACGGGGCTCGATCTGCTGCCCCACTCCATCCTCTACTATCGCCAGCAGCTGCAGTGGCTGGGCGGCATGGGGATCGTGGTACTGGCGGTGGCGATCCTGCCGACTCTCGGTATCGGCGGCATGCAGCTCTATCGCACCGAGATCCCCGGGCCGCTGAAAGACTCCAAGCTGACGCCGCGCATCACCGAGACGGCCAAGGCGCTCTGGTACATCTACGCCGCCCTGACCCTGGTGTGCTTCGCCAGCTACTGGGCCGCCGGCATGAGCTGGTTCGATGCCCTCGGCCACAGCTTCTCCACCGTCGCGGTGGGCGGCTTCTCGACCCACGATGCCAGCATCGGCTACTTCGATTCCGCCACCATCGAGATGATCTGCGTGTTCTTCATGGTGGTGTCCTCGATCAGTTTCGGCCTGCACTTCGCCGCCTGGCGCGAGGGGCGGATCAGTCATTATCTGCGCGATCCCGAGACCCGCTTCTTCCTGATCCTGCTGCTGATCCTGACCTGCGTGACCATCGCCGGCCTGCTGCTCACCGGCAGCTACGATGACAGCAAGGCGCTGCGCCATGGCCTGTTCGAGGCCGTCTCGGTGGCCACCACCACCGGCTTCGGCGTCGCCGACTTCACCGGCTGGCCGGGCGTATTGCCGATGATGCTGTTCATCGCCGCCTTCATCGGCGCGTGCTCCGGGTCCGCCGGCGGCGGCATGAAGGTCATCCGTATCCTGCTGATTCTCAAGCAGGGCGTGCGTGAGGTGCATCGTCTGATCCACCCCAACGCCATCCTCTCGGTCAAGGTGGGCAAGATGCGCATCTCCGAAGGGGTCGCGGAGGCAGTATGGGGCTTCTTCTCCGTCTACCTGCTGCTGTTCGTGCTGATGATGCTGGGCATGCTGGCCACCGGACTGGATCAGGTCACGGCCTGGTCGGCGGTCGGCTCTGCGCTCAACAACCTGGGGCCGGGACTCGGTGAGGTCGCGACCCACTACGGCGATATCCCGGGGGCGGCCAAGGGCATCCTGATTCTGGCGATGCTGCTGGGACGCCTGGAGATCTTCACGGTTCTGGTTCTGTTCACGCCGGCCTTCTGGCGACGCTGAGTCCTGCCCGTCGAGCAGGCGGAGCGGACAAGCTCCTGCCCGCCCCTGAACGCGAACGCCCCCGCCGGATGGCTCCGACGGGGGCGTTCTCACTTCTGTGTCACGGCTATTCGCCGGCATTGGCCTCACGGCGAACCAACAGCCGACGCATCGGTGCGGTCGGCTCCAGCACATAGTGAATCCGGCTGGCGCGATAGCAGTCATTGAAGGCGTCGAAGTAATCATCCAGCACGTTGGCCGCCTCCTCCTCCCCCGCCTGACGCAGCAGCTCCGCCGCCACCTCCGCCGTGCACAGATGTGACTGGGACGCCGGCTTGCGCAGGTGATAGCGCGTCAGACGCGTGGTGTGCAGCGGCAGCACCGGCAGACCATCCAGATAAGGGCTCTTGCGGAAGATGCGACGCGCCTGACGCCAGGTCCCGTCCAGCAGGATGAAGACCGGAATGCGCTCCTCGCCACTGGCGGTATGCGTCGCCACCTCGGGCCCGACACCGGCGATGGCGTTCACGTCGACCACGCGATCAGCGTAGTCCGGCTGATCGTCCGGGAAGATGATGAACGGCTGATAGCGCTCATCTTCCAGCAGCGCCAGCAGGCGGGGGTCGGGCTCGACACGATACCAGCTGAAGACCTCGGTGCCCGCCAGCACATCCGCGATCAGGCGCCCGGTATTGGTGGGCTTGTAGTGCTCAAGCGGGTGGGTGATCAACCAGAACGTGATGCGTGACTGCGCGCTGACCTGATACGGGCACAGGCAGTTGAGCCTGGGCAGACGGCAGGCCTCGCAACGGATCACCTGGCTGCCACGCGCCTTGAATTCCCGTCGCGGGTGGCGTCCGTGCCACTCATCCGGCTCGCCACTGGGAAGCGTCGTGATACCGCTGGCTTCGCCCGGCTCGGTCGACTCCGGGGCGGAGGAAGCGGCTTGATCAACGCTGGCGGGATGACCAGCGGCCGGCGTAAGACGGGAATCACACATGATGGGTGGTCAGTACCAAAGAAAAAGGGACGCGCATTCTAGCATGCGTGTCCCTTTCTCATGTTGCCGTCTCGTGTCGCCAAGCGTGGTTCACTCAGCGAGTGTCGCGGCTATACCTCGTAGCGGTGCTTGCCGCCGGTCACGAACTTCGGCGGCCGACGCTTCCAGTAACCGGCCAGCAACGAGCCGGAGACGTTGTGCCAGATGGAGAAGATCGCTCCCGGCAACGCCGCCGTGGCGGAGAAGAACTGGCTGGCCAGTGACGCCGCCAGTCCGGAGTTCTGCATGCCGACCTCGATGGCGATGGTGCGCGAGGTACGCTCATCCAGTCCGAACAGGCGCGACAGGCCATAGCCGGCGCTCAGGCCGATGGCGTTGTGCGCCACGACGGCCAATGCCACCAGCGGGCCCAGCGTGGCCAGGCGACCGACATTGAGCGACACCACGATGGCGATGATCAACACGATCGCCAGCATGGCCAGACTCGCCAGCGCCGATTCCCACTCGCGGATGGCGTCACGCGCGAAGTGATGCACGATGACACCCAGCACGATGGGCGCCACCACCAGCTTGGCGATGCTCAGCAGCATGCCGCTCACCGGCACGTCGATGTCCGTCCCCAGCAGCCACCAGGTCAACAGCGGCGTCATCACGATGGAGAGCAGTGTCGAGGCCATGGTCATCGAGACGGAGAGGGCCACGTGACCACCGGCGAGCCAGGTCATCACGTTGGAGGAGGTTCCTCCTGCAGTGGCCCCCACCAGCACCATGCCGACCGTCAACGCGGGGTCCAGCCCCAGCAGCCGCGCGATCAGGAAGGCAGCCAGCGGCATCACGCTGTATTGCAGCAGCAGGCCCAGCGCGATGGGCCCCGGACGACGTGCGACACGCATGAAATCCTCACGCGACAGCGTCAGTCCCATGGCGAACATGATCAGGGCCAGCAGCGGCTGGATGACATCCTTGAGGGCCACGAAAGGCGCCGGCGCCAGCACGGCGAGGCCGGCGAACAACAGGGCCCACAGCGGGAAGAAACGATTCAGCGTCTCAAACATGCTTTCAATTTCCGGTCACCGAAGGTTGCTTGCCTCCGGGATTGCTGGCCCACCGCCCATGGCAGGCCTGAAGCCGCGCATCATAACGTATCAGGCAGGCCCAGGTGTCCCTGATACAACCAATGGCGCACAAGACGTGGCACTGCCTGCCCGGCGCTTTCCGCCAGGGGATGCACGCCGGGCTCCGCCAGCTCATGGGCATTCGGGTCCACCAGCACGATGGGGGCATCCAACGGTGCCGCTGCATAGAGATTCGAGGCCGGCATCACCTTGAGCGAGGTCCCCACGATCAACAGCAGATCCGCTTCCGCCGCGATGCCTTCGGCGACGCCGTAAAGTGGCACTGCCTCGCCGAACCACACCACGTCAGGGCGCAACTGACTGCCCTTGTCACACAGGTCTCCCAGCCGAATGCCACCGCGCGGCAGCGGGTAGCGCAAGCCGTGGTCGACGCTCGAGCGTGCCTTGAGAATCTCGCCATGCAGATGCATGACCTCGCGCGAGCCGGCGCGCTCGTGCAGATCATCGATATTCTGGGTAATCACCGAGACACGAAAACCGGCCTGTTCAAGTTCTGCCAGTGCCTTGTGCGCCGCGTTGGGCCTGGCCCGCCGGACCTGGGCACGGCGATCATCATAGAAGCGCAGCACCTTCTGCGGATCACGCCGAAATGCCTGCGGAGTGGCGATCTCCTCCAGACGGTGCTCTTCCCACAGGCCATCTTCCGCACGGAAGGTGCGCAGACCGCTTTCCGCGCTGATGCCTGCGCCACTGAGCACGACCAGATGCCGACCATGGCGCGCGCCAGGATCCCTGAAACCTTCACTCATCCAACACTCTCTCTCGCTGTGAACTTGATCGTGACGTCCCATTGCCGAGCCTGGGGGCGCTTCCTGTCCAAACGCAAGCCTTCAGTCATCGATGAAGTCCTGGCTGCGATCGACCCCGAAACGTCGCTTGTTGCGATAGGGGTAGACATCGATCACCCGTCCCGCCGTGATGGCATCCTGCAGCCCCTTCCACCAGCTGGCCTGGAAGATTTCCGGATGCAGCTCGTAGAACAGCTTGCGCAGCCCAAGATCCGCGAACAGGAAGGGGCCAAATTCTTCCGGGAAGATGTCGTTCGGTCCCACGGAATACCAGGGTTCGCTGGCCATCTCCTGCTCAGGGTAGAGCGCTTCGGGAATCTCGCGGAAATTGCACTCGGTGAGATAGTTGATCTCGTCGTAATCATAGAAGACCACCCGACCATGACGGGTCACGCCGAAGTTCTTCAGCAGCATGTCGCCGGGGAAGATGTTGGCCGCGGCCAGCTGCTTGATCGCATTGCCGTAGTCATTGAGCACGGCGCGCGTCTCATCCTCATCACACTGCTCGAGATAGAGATTGAGCGGCGTCATCATGCGTTCGGTATAACAATGCCGAATCAGTACCTTGTTGCCGCGCAGCGTGATGGAGGAGCTGCAGACCTCCAGTAGCTCGGCCAGGCAGTCGGGATCGAAATGATCGCGTCCGACGGCGAAATTGGAGAACTCCTGGGTGTCCGCCAGACGGCCGACGCGGTCGTGGCGCTTGACCAGACGATACTTCTGGCGCACCTGGTCCCGGCTCATGTCCTTGCTGGGCGCAAAGCGATCCTTGATCAGCTTGAAGACCAGTCGATAGCTGGGCAGCACGAAGACCGCCATCACCATGCCTCGCACGCCCGGCGCGATGATGAATCGGTCGGTGCGACTGGCAACATGGTCGTTGAGGCCACGGAAAAGTTCGGTCTTGCCGTGCTTGTAGAACCCGATGGCAGCGTAGAGCTCGCCGATGGGCTTGTCGGGCATCAGTGTCTGAAGGAAGCCCACCACCTCACCGGGCACCTCGATCTCGACCTGGAAGTAGGCGCGGGTGAAGGAGAAGATGATCGAGACTTCCTCGGGCTCGATGATCACGGTATCGAGATAGACGCCGTCGCGTTCGGTATGCAGTACCGGCAGCACCAGCGGCAGCGTCTGCCCGCCGCCCTCGATGCGTCCGATGAGGTAGGCCCCCTTGTTGCGATAGAAGACGCTGCGCAGCACCTCGAAGGTGGCATCGGAGGCCTCACGCACCTCGGGTGGCAACACCTCGAGCAGCATCTCGGCGCCCAATGTCACGTCGCGCCCCTGATGTTCGAAGGCGATCCCCAGCGGGGCCTCGCTCAATACCGTGTCCAGCGCCCCTGCCCAATCACCCTCGACCGGCACACGGTGGCTGATGCTCATCCCGGAGTGGCGAGCTGGCGCCTGTCGGGAAGATGACACGAACATCCAGTCGTCCCGGATATGACGGTGGGAAAAGACACTGCAGAAGATGGAGTTGTAGAAGGTCTCGGCCAGCTTGTAGTCCAGGCGCTGATCGATCAGCGTCATGTAATGGCGTCGGGCCTCGCCCCACAGGGTGCATTCGCTCAGACGCTCAGGCTCGAAGGCGCGCGCCAGACGCTCCATGGTCGCGGCGACCTTCTCGTCATAGAGGTTGATGCGTGCCGCCGAGGCCTGCTGTGCCTCACGCCAGTCGGCCTCGATGAAACGCCGTCTGGCATCGCTGGAAATCTGCTTGAAGCGCGAGCGGTATTCATCAAAGCCATGCAGCACCGTCGCCGCCAGACGTTGGCCCTGCTGACCATTGCCACGTTCATCGACATCATTGTCCATCACCGCCCCCTGCCCTTGGGTCATCCGACATCCTCAGAGCATGCGGACAGTTGCCCCGTCAGGCGAGACGACAATGGTCGCGGGCCATCAACTGTCGATGACGTTCCACTCACGCACGCCAGCGCTGTCCCGCCTTACCATTTACGGATTACCGGCCCTGAAACGCACGACGCCACCTCGCGACAGGCGAGATGGCGTCGGGGATTCGCGGATGTCAGCAGGATCCGGGCTTAGAGCTCCCGGCCCAATGAGGCCGCAGTCTCGGAGGCAGCCTGAACACGGCGCTCGGCTTCGAAGAGGTCTTCTGCCATGCCGGCCTGCTCCGAGTCCATGTCCAGCGCATCGATACGCGTGGCCTGGAAGCGATCGCGCTTCTCATCCAGCCCCGCGAAGTCGAACAGCTCACGGTCCGCCAGGTGCGAGGGTGCCACGGAAGTGACGGCACGGAACATGGTCTCGAGCCGCCCGGGATGCTGCGTCTCCCAGTCCTGCAGCATCTCCTTGACCACCTGACGCTGCAGGTTCTCCTGGGAGCCACACAGGTTGCAGGGAATGATCGGGAACTGACGCGCCGTGGAATAGGCTTCGATGTCCGATTCGCGGCAATAGGCCAGCGGACGAATGACGATATGCCGCTGATCATCCGACAGCAGCTTGGGCGGCATCGTCTTGAGCTTGCCACCGAAGAACATGTTCAAAAACAGCGTCTCGAGAATGTCATCGCGGTGATGGCCAAGGGCGATCTTGGTCGCTCCTATCTCGGTGGCAAAGCCGTACAGCGAGCCACGCCGCAAGCGTGAACACAGCCCGCAGGTCGTCTTGCCCTCGGGCACCTTCTCCTTGACGATGGAATAGGTGTCACGCTCGAGAATGTGGTACTCCACGCCCACTGACTCAAGCCATGCCGGCAGCACGTGCTCCGGGAAACCGGGCTGTTTCTGATCCAGATTCACCGCCACCAGACTGAACTGGACCGGCGCATTGCGCTGCAGGTTCATCAGGATGTCCAGCATGGTGTAGGAGTCCTTGCCACCTGACAGGCACACCATCACCTTGTCGCCATCGCGGATCATGCCGTAATCCGTGATGGCGGTGCCGACATTGCGGCGCAGCCGCTTCTGCAGCTTGTTCAGCTCATGCTTGGCATCCGCTGCGTCATGCGTGCGGGAGGTGGCGTCAGTTTCAGGTGTGAACATGGGGCATCAGACAGGCAGTTTGGGAGGGCACACAGTCTAGCATCGGCCAGTGTCACGTCACAGAGGCGGACGGCCTGCCGCAATACGCAAGACGCCCGCAGTCAGCGGGCGTGGGGGGATTCGTGCAGATGACGGGAAGCGATCAGAACAGCCGCAGGACTTCCAGATAGCGGATGACCACTCCGCCCAGCATCACCATGATGCCGAAGCGCTGCAGTCGGAATTCGAGCGCGGTGAGCGCCAGCTTGCGAGACCAGAACATCAGTACTCCCCGGACATCCTGGGTACGACGGATGTAGAGGGAATAGGCAAACAGAACGATGGCAAGGCCAATGATCAATAACGTGTTGGTCGCGATCAGCATGTCGCACCTCGTGGGCAAGAACCCTGAATAGGCAAGAAAGGCAACAGCGCGTGGTGCCCAATCTGAAACCGGGCCTCAGGCAGGTGCCCAAGGCCCGGTGCCATCACCTGGCGTAGTGATGGCGATCCCGAGAGTGCATCCGTCATCGCGCAGGGCGAAGCGTTCACATCCCTCGGGCCTGACTGGGGCTGGCTGACAGCAGGTCTTCGTCGATCATGACCTCTGCACGCTGTCGCTACCCCGTTATGATTATCAAGCTGCTCGGTAATGCATCCTGCATGGCTGACCGTGTTGCTGGTCGGTACTGCACTGGCGTGTAATCCGGTTCGACAAGGGCTCGCGCATGCCTGTCACGATGAGAAAAAGCAGCGTGGCGTCGTCGTATGGAGCCAGTGTGGCCAAGCGGGTGATATCTTGCCATTGGACATTCCGGCAACAGACCTTGGTTTATTAGCCAAGAGGTTTAACAACGACAAGGCCATCAATCGCAGGGCCATCTATCGCAAGGCCATCAACCACAGAGTCATCAACCACAGGCTCGTCGCCCGGGCGACGCATGGACCAGGTGGTTCAGGCTCATGAGCCTGAACAGGCATCGTGACGTGGCACGACTTGAGTGACCGGCAGCATCAGGCGCTGCGCCATCATGGCGCTGGTCACGGCATCCCCCAGCGCAGTGTGCCGCCCGATCACCGGCACCTGCAGCGCCTCGGCCATGGCCTCGAAGCGCAGGTCCGGCGCGGCCTCGGGCTGAGCGTGACGACAGCGCTTCAGGTAGTCGCGCGCGAGATCATGACGCAGATTGGGCAGGTCGAAGCCGAAACGTGGCCGCAGGTGGCGATTGATCACCGCGACATCAAAATCGATGCACCACCCCACCAGCGGGCGATTGCCGATGAAGGCCAGCAACTGGTGCAAGGCGTCGCCGAGCGCCTCGCCACCATGCAGGTCGATTCCGCGCAGGCGATGAATCCGGATGGAGTCACCGCGCAGGCCTTCCGGACACTGGAGCTGCAACGACAGCGCGCTGGCCGTCCTCACCCGGCGCGCATCGAAACGTACCGCCGCCAGCGAGACCAGCTCGGCACGCTCGACATCGAGACTGGTGGTCTCGCAATCCAGTGCCACCCGCTCTCCCTCATGTTCACTGGCGTGCCAGGGTCTGAACAGCTCGGCAAACTCGCCATGCCCATGGCGGCGGCGGTCTGCCGCACGACGTAGCTGCTGGAACATGCCATCTCCTTGCGGCGCTCGGCCGCGCGTCAGTAATCCAGGTGATAACGATGGGTCAGGCGCTGCTTGAAATCCTTGACCCGACTCAAGGCATCGCGCAGCAGGTCCCGCTCCAGCGAAGACAACGACTGGGTGATGATGAGATTGGCACTGGCAGTGCTGGCGTTACCCCGTGCCTCGGACAGCTCTTGCTCAGCGTGTCTGCCAGCGTTGGCCGGCGCCTCCTCGAGATGCCGCAACTGCTGACGCAGACGCAGTTCGGAGAACAGCGACAGGGCCTCAGACAGATCTTCGCTGTCGCTGGCCTCGATACGCCCCTCCTCTACCAGCGCCTCAAGACGCGCAAAGGTGCCGGTCGCCATCACGCCACGCTCCAGCGCCATGGTGCGTACCCCATGCACGATGGGAAAGATGCCGCCCTTCTTGATGTCGATGCCATGGCGGGGTGAGCGCAGTGAGCCGAACAGCGTCAACGGCGTCGAGAACCGCAATGCCGGGCGCGCGAAGTGCGACAGCAGCAATTCATCACGTCGGGCATGCTGCACCAGGTGTTCGCGCAGACTGTCGACCAGCTCGGCATTGCCACCGCTGGCGCGTGCATCGAAGACGATGGCTAGATTCATCAGCGCCTCCCCATCGCGTCCGGCACACCAGCGCGCCACCTTGCCGCGCCAGCGGGATTCGGTCGCGACCCACTCTGGATTGGAGACCATGATGTTGCCCGGACACGGTGGATAGCCGAGGCGTGCCAGGGTAGCGCTGAAGGTCTGCATGGCGTCGCTGCAGTCTGGCCATTGATGTCCATCAGCGAGAATCAGCCCGTTGTCCTGGTCGGTCTTGAGCATCTGCTCGCCACGCCCCTCACTGCCCATCAGCATCAGACAGCAGGAGACTCGGTGCTGCTCTTCCACCAGCAGGGCGAAGGTGCGCTCGATCAGACGTCCATTGAGGGCGCTGAGCAGTGCCATGGCATGGCGCAGATGCGCGCCCTGGAGAACCAGCGCGCGGACCAGCTCCGGCAGGCGAGCACTGGCCAGCGCCAGCGCCTCCAGATCCGCCGCGCGCTCGATCTCGAGACTGACCAGCTGGCTACGATTGGAGAAGAAGCCCAGCACATCGGTCAGCTCGATGACTCCGACCACCTTGGCATCGGCAGCGATCGATTCCTGCACCACCACGCGGGCGACCCGATGACGCGTCATCTGGACCAGTGCCTGGAACAGATAATCCTCGGCGGTGACCGCCACCAGCGCGAAGGTGCCCAGAGGGGCGAGACGATGCGTGGCAGGAAGTCCCTCCAGCACCAGTGCGTTGAGCAGATCGGTGCGCGTGACCACGCCACAACGGCCCTGTACCTCGATGATCAGACTGTCAGCACCAGCCTCTCCCATGGCCTTCACGCCTGCCTCGATGCTGCTGCTGGCTGGCATCACCAGTGGCGGACGCATGCAATCCATCACCCTCGCCAGCATGAAGCCTGTCTGGTCCCGGCTGCTGCCGAGTCGGGTGTCCCGATACGCCGCGAGCAGCCGGGCCTTGTCACGCAGGCTGTGCTGGAAATACTCCTCGAACCCGGGATTGTCTTCACACAGCTGATGGAAGTGGTCGGCCGGCAATTGATAGCAGAGCGTTTCCTGCTCGCAGACGAAGCGTGTCCGGCATTCGCCATTGAGCAGGGTCAAGGCCCCGAACAGATCTCCCTTGCTGTAATGCCCGATGCGCAGACTCAGCCAGGCGTCGTGACCCTCACGTCGCGCCTGCTCCAGGGTGGCGGTGTCCGGCAATGGCGTTTCTGCCGCCAGCTCGACCACCTCGCCCTTGTGGATGATGAAGAGCGCCTCTCCCACCGCTCCCGGTATCAGCGGTTGCTCCAGGGCCGCGAAGTACTGCAGGTCGACGTTCTCGGCCAGGCGTGCCCGGCTGCGCTCATCCAGCAGGCTGAACGGCGGCTCGCCGAACGGAATTTCGACTAATGTGGCTTGCATGACACGACTCCACTGGCTCCCCGCCCCGAAGGGCACGGATCATCAAGCCATGAGGCCCCGCCTGCGAATGCACGACGGGGCCTCGGGATATGTAGGGCCTGACCCGCAGACCGAGAGGTCAAGCGGGCCAGGCGCTGTCGTCAGGGATCAGTGATCCACTGCCGTTCCTGCCCCGCGCGGCACGCGGATGTCCTCGACGATATGCTGGATGTGCTCGGGCGGCGGCGGTGTCACCTTGCAGACGACGACCGCGACGACGAAGTTGAGCACCATGCCCAGCGAGCCGATCCCCTCCGGCGACACGCCCAGCAGCCAGTACTCCGCCGTGTTGAGCTCCGGCGAGATGAACTTGAAGTAGACGATGTAGCTGAAGGTGAACACCAGCCCGACCAGCATGCCCGCGATGGCGCCTTCCTTGTTCATGCGCTTGGAGAAGATCCCCAGCAGGATGACCGGGAAGAAGCTCGAGGCCGCGAGACCGAAGGCAAAGGCCACCACCTGCGCCACGAAGCCTGGCGGATTGATGCCGAAGTAACCGGCGATCACGATGGCCACCGCTGCCGCCATGCGAGCTGCCATCAACTCCTGTTTCTCGGTGATGTCTGGCTTGAAGGTCTTCTTGAGCAGGTCATGCGAGATGGCCGAGGAGATGACCAGCAACAGCCCCGCTGCCGTCGAGAGCGCCGCCGCCACGCCACCTGCCGCCACCAGCGCGATGACCCATGCCGGCAGGTTGCCGATTTCCGGGTTGGCCAGCACGATGATGTCGCGGTCGATGTAGACCTCGCTCTCGTTGTCGGTGGGCGTGTTGCTCACCAGACGCTGACCATACTCACCACGAGCGGCCTGGCTGTCGGCGTCGCCTTCATAGCTCGGCTTGCCCGCGAAGGGGTCACCGCCGCGCATCTGGATGATGCCGTCGCCATTCTTGTCGACCCAGCCGATCAGACCGGTGTTCTCCCAGTTGTAGAACCAGCCCGGCAGTTCCTCATAGGCTGTCTCGTTGACGGTCTCGACCAGGTTCACCCGCGCAAAGGCACCCACGGCCGGCGCAGTGGTGTAGAGCAGTGCGATGAAGAACAGCGCCCAGCCAGCGGAGATACGTGCATCCCTGACGGTCGGTACCGTGAAGAAGCGCACGATGACGTGCGGCAGACCCGCGGTCCCGCACATCAGTGCCGCCGTGATGAAGAAGACATCGATGGTGGATTTGGAGCCTTCGGTGTACTCGCGGAAGCCGAGGTCGGTCACGACCTGATCCAGCTTCTGCAGCAGATAGACGCCGGTATCGTTGCCCTGTGCATCCACCAGCGTGCCGCCGAAGCCGGTCTGAGGCAGCACGTGTCCGGTCATCATGATCGACAGGAAGACGGCCGGTACCAGGAAGGCGAAGATCAACACGCAGTACTGCGCCACCTGGGTATAGGTGATCCCCTTCATGCCACCCAGAACGGCATAGAAGAAGACGATCGCCATGCCGATGACGACACCGACGTTCACGTCCACTTCAAGGAAGCGCGCGAAGACGATGCCGGTGCCGCGCATCTGACCCGCGACATAGGTGAAGGAAATGAAGATGACACAGACCACCGCCACGGTACGTGCGACGCTCGAGTAATAACGGTCACCGACGAAATCCGGCACCGTGAACTTGCCGAACTTGCGCAGATACGGTGCCAGCAACATCGCCAGCAACACATAGCCACCCGTCCAGCCCATCAGATAGACGGAGGCGTCATAGCCCACATAGGCGATGATGCCCGCCATGGAGATGAAGGAGGCGGCAGACATCCAATCCGCAGCGGTGGCGGCCCCGTTGGCGATGGGGTGGACCCCTCCGCCCGCCACGTAGAATTCCTTGGTAGAGCCGGCACGCGACCACACCGCAATGCCGATGTAGAGCGCGAACGAGGCGCCCACGAAAAGGTACGTCAGTAATTGAACATCCATTGGCGTTGTCCTTGGCGATATCGATCATCTTGTTGTCGTGAGAGATGAAACGCTCAGTCCTGTTCCTTTCCTGCAGAGCCGTCGCTGTAATTCATCGCAGACCTGACCACGGAAGCGGTTCAACACCGCTCATTGCTCGTGGAGGTCGAAGCGTTCATCCAGCTTGTTCATCGAACGGGCGTACAAGATGATCAGCGCGAGGAAGAAATAGATCGCCCCTTGCTGAGCAAACCAGAAACCGAGTTTGAAACCGAAGAACTGGATATTGTTGAGGACATCCACCAACAGGATTCCGCATCCATAGGACACGACAAACCAGATCACGAGATACCCCATGATCAGTCTGATATTGGCGGCCCAATACGCCTTGGCATTCTCTTCCTTCATGACGGAGTTCTCGCATTGTTATTGTGATTGGCGAGAGACCCATCGGCGATGAACCGATGAATGGTCTCCATTGACTGAATCATTCGTCCTCATGGAGTGAGTGATATTCCCTGCGTCTTGCGTTGCTTATCAGGAAACTTGGCGACTCGCTTCTGACAGTAGCCAAGGGGCCAGCTCATCGCAGGCTGACTTTAGTCGAGAGCATGAGCATCCGCTTGAAGACCTCATGACGCCTCTCATCAACTCCTTAAATAACAGATACTTGAAAGATAAACTAAAGACGCACTCCCTTGGTCTATTGGCCAAATGAGTAACGAAACACTCTCATGACGCGTCGGCAATGATGGCGAGACGGCCCCGCTCTTTCGTCATGTCACTGAAAGAAAGCGGCGCAATTTTCTGCCGGAGACACCTCAGGCCGGGTGAGAACGGACGAGCGAGAGCAGACATCTTGTCGTCTGATGGCCAGGAGGAAGCCCTGAGCGGCCTGCAAGGCTTGGGACTCATGGCCGGGCCTGCGTAGAATGGCGCTTCCAGAGAGGAGAGCAACATGTTCCAGGGGTGGTGGCTAATCGCAGTGGCGCTGGGCTATATCGCGGTACTGTTCATGATTGCGTGGCGAGGGGATCGCAACGCCAAGAAGCACGGGTCGGCCACTCGCCGACCGGCAGTCTACAGTCTGGGGCTTGCGGTCTACTGCACCAGCTGGACCTTTTACGGCAGTGTCGGCCAGGCCGCGACCAGTGGCTGGAGCTACCTGAGCATCTTCATCGGGCCGATCCTGACCTGTCTGCTGTTCTGGCCGATCCTCTTGAAGATGATTCGCGTCGCCAAGCGACAGAACATCACCTCGATCGCCGATTTCATCGCCTCGCGTTACGGCAAGACGCAGTCACTGGCCGTGTTTGCCTCGCTGGTGGCACTGGTCGGCACCCTGCCCTACATCGCCCTGCAGCTGAAGGCGGTGTCGAGTGCCTATCAGGTACTGACCGACACCAGTGACGTCACGCGCACTGCCTGGCTGGGGGATACCGCCTTCTATGTCGCGGCGGTGATGGCGATATTCGCCATCCTGTTCGGCACGCGGCATACCGATGCCACCGAGCACCATGTCGGCCTGTTGCAGGCCATCGCCTTCGAATCTCTGGTCAAGCTGATCGCCTTTTTGACGCTGGGCGCCTATGTCACCTGGGGCATGTTCAATGGCCTGGGGGATCTTTTCACCAAGGCGGACACCTATCTGGAGCTCCAGCAACAGCTCGAGAACCAGACCTTCGGCTCCGGCTTCTGGGCCCAGACATTGCTGGCGATGCTGGCCATCTTCTGCCTGCCGCGCCAGTTCCATGTCGCGGTGGTCGAGAACACCCACCACTCGGATGCCCGCCGCGCCCGCTGGCTGTTCCCGATCTATCTGATCGCCATCTCCTTCTTCGTGCTGCCCATCGCCGCCGCCGGCCTGACGATGTTCCCGGATGGCTCGGTGTCACCGGACAGCTTCGTGCTGGCACTGCCGATGGCGGCAGATCAGACCTGGTTGACCCTGCTGACCTTCATCGGGGGCTTCTCGGCCGCGACCGGCATGGTCATCGTCGCGGCGGTCGCGGTCTCGATCATGATCTCCAACGAGATCGTCATCCCGCTGCTGTTCCGTTTGCGCTGGTTCGATACCGAAGCCCGCGACTACAGTCATATCGTGCTGCTGGCCCGCCGCCTGACCATCGTGATGATTCTCGGCCTGGCCTACGGCTTCTATCTGCTGATCGCCGAATACAGCACGCTGTCAGCCATCGGGCTGCTGTCATTCGCCGCCGTGGCCCAGTTCGCGCCCTCTCTGCTGGGCGGGCTCTACTGGAAGCGTGGCAATCGCCTGGGGGTCATCGTCGGCCTCAACCTCGGCTTCGCCGTCTGGGCCTGGACCCTGCTGGTTCCGGCACTGGCCCAGGCAGGCCTGATGCCCGCCGACATGGTCAATTACGGTCCGCTCGGCATCGACTGGCTCTCGCCGCATGGCCTGTTCGGCTTCCGCTTCAGTGACCCGCTGACCCACGGCGTGATGCTGTCTCTCGGCCTCAACCTGTTCGGCTATATCTTCGTCTCGCAGATGACGCCGCAACGCGTGGTCGAGCGCATCCAGGCATCCTTGTTCGTCGATAGCGTCGAGACGCGTCAGACCAGCGTCTCGCGCCCGTGGACCGGCTCTACCTCCGTCTCGGACCTGCGCGTACTCTGTGAGCGCTTCCTGAGCCATGAGCAGGTCGAACGCGCCTTCGAAGATTACGCACGCCGCAGCGGCCAGCCGCTGGAACTCCACGGGCGCGCGTCAATCGACCTGATCCAGTTCACCGAGCGCTTCCTGGCTTCCGTGCTCGGTGCCTCCTCGGCGCGGATCGTGGTCAACTCCGCCCTGCAGGGACGCGGCATCGGTATCTCGGATGTCATCTCCATCGTCGATGAAGCCTCACAGGTGCTGGAATTCAACCGCGCCCTGCTGCAGGCCACCATCGAGAACATCCACCAGGGCATCAGCGTGGTCGACCAGCACATGCGCCTGGTGGTGTGGAATCAGCGCTATCTGGACATGTTCCGCTTCCCTGACAACCTGATCCGTGTCGGCGCCCCGATCGATCGCATCTTCCGTTACAACGCGCACAATGGTGAATATGGTCCGGGCGACCCGGAAGAGCATGTCGATCAGCTGCTGGACGCCATCCGTGACGGCGAGCCACATCGCTACGTGCGCTATCGCCAGGACGGCACCGTGATGGAGATCCAGGGCAACCCGATGCCCGGCGGCGGCTTCGTCTATACCTACCAGGACATCACCCAGCAGAAGCGCACCGAAGAGGCGTTGATCCGCTCGGAAAACAACATCCGCATCTACACCGACAACGTGCCGGCGCTGATCGCCTACTTCGACAAGGAGTGTCGTTACCTCTTCACCAACCGCGCCTATGAAGCGGTGATGGGCATCGACCGTACCGCCGTCATCGGCGAGCCGGCCGAGGCGGCGATGCCTGAAGACATCTATCGCCAGCGCGCCCCCTGGATGACGCGCGCCCTGGCGGGGGAACGCGTCTCCTTCGAGATCTCGCTGGAAGCCCCCGAGGGCGGCGTGCGTTACATGCTGGTGACCTATACGCCCCACTTCAGCGGCAAGGGCAACATCCTCGGCTTCTTCGCGCTCTATCAGGACATCACCGAACGCCGCCTGGCCGAGATTGCCCTCAAGGAAACCAACGAGAATCTGGAAGAACGCGTTCGCGTGCGTACCCAGGAGCTGTCACAGGTCAACGAGGCATTGCGTACCGAGAACCGTGTACGTGCGGAAGCCGAGCAGGCACTGCGTCAGGCCAAGCAGCTGGCCGAGGATGCCAACGCCTCCAAGACGCGCTTTCTGGCCGCGGCCAGTCATGACCTGCTGCAACCCCTGAATGCCGCGCGCCTGTTCACCTCCGCTCTCGCCCAGCAGGTGGAAGGCGAGATGAAGACCACCACCAATCACATCGACAACTCGCTGCAGGCCGCCGAGGAGCTGCTCAGCACCCTGCTCGACATCTCCAAGCTCGATGCCGGCGCGCTGGCACCACGTCGCAGCGTGTTCCGCCTGTCGGATATTCTCAAGCCGCTGAAGGCCGAGTTCGAGGTGATGGCGGAAGACCGAGGGCTGGACCTGAAGGTGGTGATGACCCAGCTGGCGGTGGATTCTGACGGCCAGATGCTGCGGCGCATTGTGCAGAACTTCCTGTCCAACGCCGTGCGTTACACCCGTCAGGGCCACGTACTGCTGGGCTGTCGCCGCCTGGGGGATCGCATTCGCATCGAAGTCTGGGACACCGGCCCCGGCATCCCCGAGTCCAAGCTGACCGAGATCTTCCAGGAATTCCGGCGTCTCGATCAGAGCGAGCGTCACAAGGAGAGCGAGAAGGGGCTGGGGCTGGGCCTGTCGATCGCCGAGCGCATGAGTCGCGTGCTCGATCACCCGATCACGGTGCGCAGCTGGGTCGGTGTGGGGACGGTCTTCGCGGTCAGCGTCCCGATCAGCAAGACACTGCCGGCCGCTGAACAGCCGGATGCCGTCCCGGCCCGCAAGCGCGCCGGCAACAAGCTGACCGGCACCCGCGTGCTGTGCATCGACAACGAGAGCCTGATTCTGGAAGGCATGAAGGCGATGCTGTCCGGCTGGGGCTGCGAAGTCTTCACCGCCACGTCCATCGGTGGTGCCAAATCCGTGATTCGCAATCTGGATGGTGATCCGGATGCCATCCTCGCCGATTATCACCTCGACAATGAAGTGACCGGTCTGATGGCGCTGGATGCTCTGGATGAACGCCTGGCAGGCTCCGTGCCCGGCATCGTCATCACCGCGGATCGCACTGACGAAGTCGCCGAGGAGGTACGCCGTGCCGGCTATCACCTGCTGCTCAAGCCGGTGCGTCCGGCGGCGCTGCGCGCACTGCTGACGCGTACCCTGCAGGCCAATCGTGCCGAGAAGCATGCCAGCGGTACCTCGGATGAGACAGGCGGAGCCCCGGAGAACGGCGATGGCTGATCGCGGGTGAATCGCGCAGCGCCTGTGAACGAGCAGGCGCTGTATCCGCAAAAAGCCCGCCCTGTCAGTGACAGGGCGGGCTTTTGTCTTTCCGAAGCAGGATCATGCTCATCGAACGGGATGCATCATCCCGTCAATCACAGCGACTTCAGGAGCGAACCTTCGGCGGCTCGACTTCCAGACGCTGCGCCGCGATGACGGCCTGGGTGCGGGAATGCACGCCAAGCTTGCGCAGAATGGCGGTCACGTGCGCCTTGATGGTGGCCTCGGACACATTCAGCTCATAGGCGATCTGCTTGTTGAGCAGGCCTTCCGTCAGCATGTTGAGCACGCGGAACTGCTGCGGCGTCAGCGAGGCGATCGCTTCGGCAAAGCGGGACTCATCTTCGCTGGACTCGCCCATGGCTTCGGCGATGTCCGTCGGCAGCCAGACTTCGCCTTCGAGAATCTCGCCGATCGCCTCGGCGATCACATCCAGACTTGCGGACTTGGGGATGAAACCGGAAGCGCCATAGTCGATGGCGCGGCGCACCACGTAGGGCTCCTCGCTACCGGATACGACGGCGACCGGGATATCCGGCGTCTGACCACGCAGCTGGATCAGGCCTGAGAAGCCATGGGCTCCCGGCATGTGCAGGTCCAGCAGGATCAGATCAGCATCGGGGTGGCGGGCAACGATATCGTTGGTCGCGTCCATGCTGTCGGCTTCGACAATCTCTGCCTGTGAGGCCACTTGCCTGAGTGCCTGCGTCAGTGCGGCACGAAAGAGCGGATGATCGTCTGCAACGATGAACTTCTGGGCAAAGGCCATTGAGTCTCCTCCAAAACCCCGATGGTGATCATCACCGACCTTCCTGGCCGGTCAATGATCGCCGTTATTTTCTGGCATGTTACCCCATGGAACGCGCGTTTAACAAAGCAGCCCACCATCGGGAGACATACTGATGTTTCGCTCGGGGAACACGAGTATCGCACGGATTGCCCAATGATGAGTGGACAATGCACAAGTGAATTCTGACAGCATCCTGCGGATGGAGAGTCAGACCACCCTAACCGCAACGCGACTCGCATGCCAACCGACCAGTGCCACACCGGCAATCAGCAGGAAACCCATGAGGCTGGCAGCGTCCGGCACTTCCCCCCAGATCGCCCAGCCGGCCAATGCGGAGAACACGATGGTGAGATAGGAATAGATCGACACTTCCCCCGCGGGCGCCAGCCGATAGGCCGTGGTCATCAGGATCTGGCCACCGGCCGCGAAGACCCCGATCCCCAACAGGGCCAGTGCCTGTGGCGCACTGGGCATCACCGGATTCATCAGCATCGGCACCAGGGTGACGATGCTGGAGACCAGCGAGAAATGTAACACGATTGTCGCGGAAGCCTCACGCCCTCGCAGCGCCCGAATCAGCGTGTAGGCAGCGCCGGCCAACATGGCCGAGCCCAATCCGACCAGCGCCGGAAACAGTGCCTCCACACCTCCCTCGGCGAACGCCAGCTGCGGCTTGATGACCAGAGTCGCCCCCACGAAGGCAATCAGCATGCCTACCAGCCGCCAGCCGCCCAGGCGCTCTGCCAGAAACATGCCGGCAAACAGCATCACGAAAAACGGCGACAGCTTGTTTAGGATAGTCGCATCCGCAAGCAGCAGGTGATCGATGGCGTAGAAAAAGCTCATCACGCCGCCAAGCCCGATCAGCGAGCGCGCCAGCAGCAACGGCTGATGGTGCCAGTGTCCCAGCAGACGAGCGCCCGCCATGCGTACCATCACGACGGCAACCACCAGGCTTACGAGGTTGCGCACGAAGACCTTCTCGAACAGCGGCAAGTCACCGCTCAACTTGACCATCGCCCCCATCAACGCGAAGGAGATCGCCGACAGGCACATCAGCACGACAGCGCGTGGACTGTTCTCGCCCTCGGTGGATGACGATGATGAAACCTGTGAGGAAGTGGCGGGCTGAGACGTGGCGCAGGATGCATCCGACTTGCCTGCTGACATGGGGGGCTGCCTTGATCATGAAGTGAATGAGGAAATGCTCAGGGAGGCCATCAGGCCCACCTGTCGCATGCGGGTTGTCGCATCATTATCAAGTCAGCCGCTCATCGATGGCCAACCTTTCCTGCTTCAGACACGGCCAGAATGTGCACGAGACAGACACTCACGAAACAGGCACCCACGAAACAGGAGCGCATGACCCGGACGCACACGAAAAAAGCGCGGGAGCCAGGCTCCCGCGCTTCGCTGTCGCGACGTGTCTCGTCAGGCCTGCATGGCCGCCATCCGACGAGTTCAGCGGTTGGCGCGATGCTCGATCAGATCATCCACCACCGTCGGGTCCGCCAGCGTCGAGGTATCCCCAAGACCGTCGGTCTCGTTGGCGGCGATCTTGCGCAGGATACGCCGCATGATCTTGCCGGAACGCGTCTTGGGCAGTCCCGGTGCCCACTGGATGACATCAGGTGACGCGATCGGCCCGATGTCCTTGCGCACCCACTGGGTCAGGGTCTTCTTGAGCTCATCGCTTGGCTCGATGCCATCATTGAGCGTCACGTAGATGTAGATCCCCTGCCCCTTGATGTCGTGGGGATAACCGACCACCGCGGCTTCGGCGACCGCCTCATGCGCGACCAGCGATGACTCGATCTCGGCCGTGCCCATGCGGTGCCCGGAAACGTTGAGCACGTCGTCGACGCGTCCGGTGATCCAGTAATACCCATCCTCGTCACGGCGGCAGCCATCGCCGGTGAAGTACATGCCGGCATAGGTGGAGAAATAGGTCTGCACGTAACGCTCATGGTTGCCCCAGATGGAGCGCGCCTGCCCGGGCCAGCTGTCGAGAATCACCAGATTGCCTTCGGTGGCTCCCTCGAGAATGTTGCCCTCGTTGTCGACCAGCGCCGGCTGCACGCCGAAGAACGGCAAGGTGGCGGAACCCGGCTTGAGATCCGTGGCACCCGGCAGCGGCGCGATCATGATGCCGCCGGTCTCGGTCTGCCACCAGGTATCCACCAGCGGGCAGTTGCCCTTGCCGATCACGCGGTGGAACCACTCCCATGCCTCAGGATTGATCGGCTCACCCACCGAGCCGAGCAGGCGCAGGCTGTCGCGGGAACTGGAGTCCATCACGCCATCGCCGTGTGCCATCAGCGCGCGCACGGCAGTCGGGGCCGTGTAGAGAATATTGACCTGATGCTTGTCGACGATCTCCCCCATGCGCCCGTGAGTCGGATAGCTGGGCACCCCCTCGAACATCAGCGTGGTCGCGCCGTTGGCCAGCGGTCCATAGACGATGTAGCTGTGCCCTGTCACCCAGCCGACATCCGCCGTGCACCAGTAGATGTCGCCATCGTGGTAGTCGAAGACGTAACGATGGGTCATGGCCGCATAGAGCAGATAGCCGCCCGTGGTGTGCTTCAGCCCCTTGGGCGTGCCGGTGGAGCCGGAGGTGTAGAGAATGAACAGCGGGTCTTCCGCGCCCATCGCTTCTGCCGGGCAGTCGCTGGACTGACGGTCGACCAGCTCGTGGAACCACAGATCACGACTCCCCCAGTGCACGTCACCCCCGGTACGCCGCACCACCAGCACGTGGTCGACGCAGTCGGTGCCATCGCGCTCCAGCGCATCGTCGACATTCTCCTTGAGCGGCACTCGCTTGCCACCGCGCAGCGATTCATCGGCGGTGATCACGATACGCGAGCTGGAATCGGCGATCCGTCCTGCCAGCGCGTCCGGCGAGAAGCCCCCGAAGACCACCGAGTGCACCGCACCGATACGGGTACAGGCCAGCATCGCCATGGCCGCTTCGGGGATCATCGGCATGTACAGGGTGACCACGTCACCACGCCCCACGCCCAGTTCCTTGAGGCCATTGGCGAACTGGCTGACGCGCGCATGCAGCTCGCGATAGGTGATCGACTGGGACTCGCTGGGGTCATCCCCTTCCCAGATGATCGCCACCTGGTCGCCACGCTCCTGGAGATGACGATCCAGGCAGTTGTGGGCCACGTTGAGCTGACCATCCTCGAACCAGCGCACATCGACATTCTCAGGGCCGAAGTCGGTACTGCGTATTACCGAGGGCGCCTTGAACCAGTCCAGCGACTGCGCCTGCCCGGCCCAGAAATCCTCGGGTGCCTCGACAGACTGCTGATACATGGCCTGGTAGCGCTCACGATCTACCCATGCACGGGCGGCAACATCAGGCTTGACCGGGTGAACCTTGGCATCTTCGCTCATTGTTGTTCGACCTCTGGAAGTTGGCGGGCGACACGCCTCGGGCTGCCTCATACGACACGGGTACGCTGCGGACGAGTCATGGCTAGTCCGTTTCAGCTTAAACCCAAGCATGGGGGGGCCACACACTAGACCTTGGTAGACAATTTTTTCCCAATAATTTCAACTATTTATCAACAAATAACACCAAGGTCACAGCGACTTTCGCCGCAGAAAACCCGCACTCCAGAGGGACTGAGCGCGCCACGGCGGCATTGAAAACGGGAGGCAGGACTGCACGGAAGGCGATGACAGGCATCATGGATCGCTCAATGGCCCCTTGAGCGCTTTCCCGCACTGCCGGCATCGGTAACGCTGCCCACGAAGCGCATTGGCATGTCGACGATGACTCAGATAGTGCGGAGTCTCGCAATCGCATCCGTAGGCCCAGGGCATCGGACTCGCGCGGGAAACATCCATGCGGTGGGTCACCTCAGGTGCGACACCATAGAGATTCGTCATGACCTGCTGCCACTCCGGGCCATGCGGCTTGACCCGCTGGCCGCGCGCGCGCTCCACCACTTCCATCACCACCCAGTGCGCCACCTCATGAGGGACGGTCTGGCTCAGGAAGTGATGGCGGTTCTCGCACAGCAATTGCCAGTTGAAGCGCAGGCGCTGGCGCGCCGGTTCGGCTGTCCCGGCAGTGCGTCCCCTGAGACGACAGGACACGGCGGGCATGCGCATCTCGGGATAGTGCGCACGTGCGCGCGCCAGACAGGCCAGCACACGGGATTGCAGCATGGCATGCAGTTGCGGCTCGCTGAGGGCATCCAGTGTCTGCTCATCGGCCAACGGCAGGGGGTCGGCGACCGCATCACCGAGACACGCCAGCACATGGTCGACGGGAAAGCGATATCGACTGACGACACTGCCATCCACGGCGGGCGCGACACGGGAACAAGACATGAGACGACCCCTTGATGCCAGACGATCGAGGTGAACGGCAACCGCTGAAGAAAGTGGAGAATTCGACGATTCAGGGGCTTTCGTGGCGACGAAAACCCCTGCCACGAGATGATACACTAGCCACATTCGCAGTGGCCGCGACGCCCTGCCCGACTTCTATCCCGCATGTGAGACCTTCCCCATGGCCGAGCCTGTCCAGACCCAGCCGTTGCTGGATGATGAATCCCTCGACATCCTCGATGAGTTCCTTGAATCCGACCTGGTCGGCCCGGAAGCCCTCGACATCATCAGCGCGCATGGCTTCATGCTGGCACTGGCCATCGCACCACGCGAAGTGCCTTCCAGCCTGTGGCTGCCGGAGCTGTTCCAGGGGCAGCCAGCCTATGAAAGCCCCGAGCAGGAAGCCCAGGTGGTCGCACTGTTCGAGCAGATGCGCGCCAATGCCATCGACGCCCTCGAGCACGGTATCCTGCCTGAGCTGCTGTTCGAGCTGGAACTCGGTGGCCTCGACCCCGTCGAGACGCCGATCGGTGACTGGTGTGCAGGCTTCATGGAAGGTGTCTTCATGGACGAGGAAGCCTGGTTCGGGACCCAGGAAGAGACCGCGGCCGAGCTGCTGCTGCCCTTCATGGCCATCTCGGGCGTATTCGACGATGAAGACCCGGAGATCGGCGAGCTGATCGCCGACCCCGTCGGTGCCCAGCGCTTCGTCAACCAGCTGCCGGAACTGCTGCTGGATCTCTACCTGCTCTATCGCGTGCCGCCGGAAAGCCCCAAGCCATCACCGCGCCGCAAGGGAGCCGCAACGCCGGGCGCCGCGGGCATTCCGCGTGGCAAGCATGCGGGCGGCAAGGGCAGTGGCAAGGGCGGCGCGAAGAAGCCTGCTGGCAAGGGTGGCGGCAAGAAGCGCTGAGCCCCCGCCATCCCCCTCTTTGCGCCGCGCAGCGCCAGACACGACAACGCCGGACGCCCCTTGGGGTCGTCCGGCGTTGTCGTTTCACGAAGCAGTGTCTGACATCCGTGAACTGGCTAGCGCAGCCGCGTCACCAGGCTATCCAGGGTGCCATAGCCCCACTCGCGACAGCGTTGCGCCAGAGAGCGTCGCTGCCAGGCAGCCCGGGTGATCTCGACGCTGCGCGCGAAATGCTGCTCGAACAGCGCAGCCACCTCCGCCGCGAAGCGATGGTCCTGCACCTCCTGATTGGCCTCCAGATTCCATTGCAGGCTCCAGTGATCGAAGTTGCATGACCCCAGCGTGACCCAGTCATCCGCCAACGAGAACTTGGCATGCAGAAAGCGCGGCTGGAATTCATGGATCCGCACGCCCGCCTTGAGGAGACTCGCATAGAAACGCTGCCCCGCAGAACGCACGCCGGGATGGTCGTGATGCTGTCCCGCGATCAACAGCTGCACATCGACGCCGCGCCGAGCCGCCCGCTTGAGGCGTCGACGCATGCTGAAGGTCGGCACGAAGTAAGGCGTGCAGATCCACAGCCGCTTGCGGGTGCTGCTGGCCTGATGCTGGAGCGAGTGGCGAATCGCCTGATAACGAAATCCATGGCCCCAGACGACACGCCCGCGCATCCCCAGATATCCCGTGACGACGTTGACCGCATTGATGTTGACGCTGCGCACGGCCTCACGACGCCCCTGCCCCTCGCTGGCAGCGGAATCCCAGACCCGCGCGAACAGCCTGACCCAGTCACGGATACAGGGCCCCTCGATGCGTATCGCCACTTCTGACCAGGCCTCGGCAAACTCATCGACCGCGCCGAAACCACCGGTGAAGCCCACCTCGCCATCCACGACCAGCAGCTTGCGGTGATCCCGCGTCAGGTTGCGACCGAACCGCCACCAGCGAATCGGGTTGTAGAAGCGCAGGGCGATGCCGGCCTCGGTCATGCGCTGGCGATCCGCCTCCTCGAGCCCCAGCGAGCCGAAACCATCCAGCAGCACCAGTACATTGACGCCACGCTGGCACGCAGCGCTCAAAGCCTCGATCAGGACCCGACTGAGGTGACCGCTTTCGGCCAGATACAGTTCGAGCAGTATCGAGTGACGTGCGCCTTCCACCGCCTCCAGCATGCTGGGCAGAAAGCGCGCCCCCTCCGGCAGCAGGGTAAATCGATTGCCTGAACGCCACATTCCGAGCATGACATGCCTCCCGTCGCTCCCGCACTGGGCAATGACAGCCGATATCGGCGTCATCGAACAGAATGCGTATAATGATCAATATCATGCATGCGGCGACCCAACGTCGATATCCTCGGATCGCCACTCCCGCATCCTGTGAGTCAACGCAAACGATCCTGCTTGTGACAGCGTCTCACCATCGAACTTTTCGAGTACACCTGCGAGGCTCCGCCATGTCGCCCGTCACCCTGTTATTGCGCCCTCTGCGCAACCTCAGCCGCCGTCTGCTGGACAAATGGGTGGAGCTGCGCGCGGTGGAACCCGACATCAACGCGCTGGACCACAGTGCCCTGAATCTCGACCCCGACCTGCCGGTGGTCTACGTCTTCCCCTATCAGGCGCTCTCCGATGAACTGGTGATCGAGCAGCTTTGCGAGGGGCGTGGCCTGCCGTCTCCCACTCTGCCCTTGAGCATAGGCGACATGCGTCTGAGTCACTCGCGGTTGCGCCTGCTGCGTCACTCACGCAAGGGCAAGGGCCTGCTTTCCCGACGACTCGCGCAGCTGATCGAGGCACTGGAGAACGCCCCGGATGAGGTCGAGGTCCAGCTGGTACCGGTCAGCGTGTTCTGGGGGCGTGCGCCGGGCAAGGAATTCGGCTTCTGGAAGTTCATCTCCGCTGACAGCTGGCGTGTCACCGGGGTATTGCGTCGCGCCATCGCCATCCTCGTGCATGGTCGCTCGGTGGATGTGCACTTCGGCCAGCCGCTCAAGCTCCACGAGGTGCTGCGCGAAGGTCCCGAGGATCAGGCGCTGGCGCGCCGGCGCATCGCTCGGCTGCTGCGCGTGCACTTTCGTCGCGTGCGCACCCGACTGCTGGGGCCGGACCTCTCGCATCGCCACACCATGATCCGCAATCTGCAGAAGGCGCCCGCCGTACAGGACGTGATCAGCGAGCTGGCCCGCGACCAGAACCAGCGTCCCGCGCGTCTCGAGAAGCGCGCGTTGAGATACGGCCGCGAGATCGCCTCCAACATGGGCTATCCCGTGCAGCGCTTCCTGGCTCACGCCCTCAAGCGCTTGTGGCACAAGCTGTATGACGGCATCGAGATCCGCGGCATGTCGCGCGTCAAGGCGATCGCCGGGGACTGCGAGCTGATCTATGTGCCCTGCCATCGCAGCCATATCGATTATCTGCTGCTGTCCTACGTACTGTTTCACGAAGGGCTGATGACGCCGCACGTGGCAGCCGGCAAGAATCTCGACATGCCGGTGATCGGCCCGATCCTCCGGCGTGGCGGCGCCTTCTTCCTGCGCCGCAGCTTCCGTGACAATCGCCTCTATGGCGCGGTCTTCGATGAATATGTCCACCAGCTGATCACCCGCGGGCACCCGGTGGAATACTTCATCGAGGGTGGACGCTCACGCACGGGACGCATGTTGCCGCCACGTCCGGGCATGCTGGCGATGACGCTGCGTTCCTTCCTGCGTGACACGCGCCGCGAGGTCGCCTTCGTCCCGGTCTACATCGGCTACGAGAAGGTCTTCGAGAGCCTCAGCTATCAGCGTGAACTGTCGGGCGCCAGCAAGAAGAAGGAGTCGCCGCTGGATCTGATTCGCGTGCTGGGGCAGCTCAAGCAGCCCTTCGGCAAGGTCTATCTCAACATTGGCGAGCCGCTCAAGCTGGGAGCCTGGCTGGACGAGACCACTCCCGAGTGGCAGGCCAGTCGCCACCAGCGGCGCCCGGAATGGCTGACCAGTGCCGTGCCGCGACTGGGCAACGAGATCGCCACGCGCATCAATGCCGCCGCGGCCCTCAACCCTGTCTCGCTGTCGGCGCTGGTACTGCTTTCCACCGCACACCACGCCATCGAGTCCAGCCTGATGCAGCGCCAGCTGGCCATGCTGGTGCGGCTGGCCGGCAAGCTGCCTGGCCGGCAGGACCACAGCCTGCCCGAAGGCACGCCGGAAGAATGGATCGCGCACTGCGCGCATCTGGGGCTGGTCACCCTGCGCCCCCAGCACCTCGGTGAGCTGGTGATCGCCACACCGGAACAGGCCAGCCTGCTGACCTGGTACCGCAACAACGTCCTGCATCTGCTGGCGCTGCCGGCACTGATCGCCTTCGCCTTCCGCAACACCGCCCAGTACACCCTGCAGGCGCTGGATGAGCAGATCAGCCCGGCCTGGCCCGTGCTGGTACGTGAACTGTTCGTGCCGGAAGCCCCGGAGCTGAAAGGCGATATCGCCGCCACCCTCGCGCTGCTCAGCGACGAGGGCCTGCTGGAGCACCAGCCGGCAACCGAGAACACGCCCGAACGCTGGTCGCGTCCGGTCGCAAGCCAGGAATCCTCCGAGCAGCTGCGGCTGCTGGCCCAGCCGGTCCAGCCGACGCTGGAGCGCGGCTACCTACTGATCGCGGCCTTGCTGCAACACGGCAGCGGCACGCTGGATCGCGAAGCCCTCGAGACCCACTCCGGCGCGCTGGCAGAGCGGCTGACGCTGCTCTCGGGCCTCAACGCGCCCGAGTTCTTCGACAAGCGACTGTTCCGTGGCCTGCTGGATACCCTGCTGGAGCTGGACTTCATCTGGCTGGACGACAACCGTCTGTGCTTCGGCGAAGCGCTGGAAGACCTGCAGACCCGTGGGCGCGACCTGTTCGACCCGGCATTGCGCCATCGCTTGCAGCATGTGCGCCTGCGCGATACGCCGGACACGCCAGAGGACAATGCTGACTCGGCTGACGAGCCACGCTGACAACGGTGCCACGCCATCCCTTCGCATGAACGACAGGACCCCGCTCGCGGCAGACGCGAGCGGGGTCCTGTCATCTTCAGAGCGGTCATGCACGTCAGGGTGCATCACCCGGCCTTCGCGGCTAGCGCAGCGCCTGCTTGACGTAGACGTCGTAGCGGCTGGTCTTCTCCTCCACCACATGACTCGGCGCGATGCCGCCGATCGGCTCAGCCTTGCGCGGACGCTTGACCACCACCCGATGGGTCGCGACCTCCAGTGCCGAATCCAGCAAGGCCGGCGCATCCGCGTCATTCCCCGCCAGGGCACGGAAGAGCCGCATCTCCTTCTTCACCAGCGCGGACTTGTCACGGTGCGGGTACATCGGATCCAGATGCACCACCTGCGGCGGCTGATCCCACAGCGCGACGAGCTCTCCCAGATCACGCGAGGCATCCCCCTGCAGCGCCTGCATGCGTAGCGCGATCTCGCGTATTTCATCGTCTGCACAGCCCTGCGCGCGGGTCAGGCCATCGACCAGGATCGCCGCCGTCGCGGCGACACGCTCGATCATCAGCACCGGCGATCCGAGACTGGCCAGCACGAAGGCATCGCGCCCCAGCCCGGCGGTGGCATCGACGATGCTTGGCAGCACGCCGCGATTCAGGCCACAGGCCCGCGCGATCAGCTGATTGCGTCCCCCGCCGAAACGCCGGCGGTGGTCCGCCCGACCAGCGACGAAATCCACATGCAGCGGTTTGCCGTACTCGCGCTCGTCACCGGCGATCACGACCCGCGGTATGCCCTGCTCGTCCTGCGCCACCTCGAGCCGCAGAGCCGGCAACGCATCATCGTCCCGGATGGCGATCCCGAAGTGCGCCGCCAGCATGGCGAGCTCCGGATGCACCGTCAGCTGCGAACGAGCGATGGCGATCACGGGGGTCGCGGCAGCGGCGTCAGAGGAAGGAGCGAGGGGATCGGATGGCAGCATGAACGGGCTCTATAGAAATGAAGAGACACTGGGACTCGCGAAAGACCAGCACAAAGGCGACATGATAAGCGCAAGCAAGGCTGACAGAAACGCCGACGGCGCCGCAAGAGCGACGCCGTCGGAGAAAGACTGAACTTGCCGTGAGCGACTTACAGCAACAGCATGCCGAACAGCAGCACGCCCAGCAGCAGACGGTAGATGACGAAGGGCAACATGCCGATGCTGTCGATGGCCTTGAGGAACAGCTTGATGCACACCAGCGCCGAGACGAAGGACAGCACCACACCCAGTCCGACATCGAACAGCTGGGCTTCACTGCCGGTCTCGATCAGCTCCAGCCCCTTGAGTGAGCCCGCCGCGAGAATCAGCGGAATCGACAGCAGGAAGGAGAAGCGCGCCGCACTCTGACGCTCGAAGCCCAGCAGCAGCGCGGCAGTGATGGTGATGCCCGAGCGCGAGGTGCCCGGAATCAGTGCCAATGCCTGGAACAGACCGATGATCAACGCCCCCTTGAGCGTGAGCGTCGCCAGATCCCGCGTGCGCGTGCCCTTGGCATCCGCCCACCACAGCAGCAGACCGAAGACGATGGTGGTCGTACCGATCACGGCAGTCGAACGCCCGGCCGTTTCCACCACATCGCCCAACAGGCCACCGAAGACGACGGCCGGCAGCGTCGCCAGCAATACCGCCCAGCCCAGACGGCTGTCGTCGGTCTGACGCGCCGCAAGCCCGCCTGAACCGCTGAACTGTCCGAACCAGCCAGCGAGGATATTGACGACATCCTTGCGAAAGGCCATCACCACGGCCAGCAGAGTGCCGACATGGACCGCGACATCGAAGGCCAGTCCCTGGTCCGGCCAGCCAAGCACCTGGGAGGGCAGGATCAGGTGAGCGGAGGAGGAAATCGGCAGAAATTCGGTCAGACCTTGAATGACGGCCAACGCCACCACGTGCATGAGTTCCATGAAACATCCTTTTAAGAGTAACGGGCCTCAATGGCCCACACGGACGACAGACATCGCCTGTGGCACTGCGAGGTGCGGTGATGACAGAACGGTTCCCTGTCAGCCGATGCGCGACCGACATCAGGGGCCGCAGTGTGATGCTGAAACCTTACGGCAGCCTTGGCAGACCACCTGACTGACGCGAGAGGATGGCGATCCCTGGCGCCATCAGCGCCATGCCACCTCGTTGCGCAGATAGACAGGCTGCGCCTCGACGGCAGCGACTGCCTCGCCGCGCGCAAAGGCCTGCGCCGCCAGGATGACCATGTCCTCGGCATCCGGCTGCGGTGCCTCCAGGCGCTGCACGATGCTGGCGCGCAAGGCTTCCGGCAGCGCATCGTGCATGACCAGCCCGGAACCGATGGCCAGCCAGTCGTGCTCACGAAGCTCCTGGGGCAACTCCACGAGTCCCGGCGCCACGACCTGCTCGGGCAGCAGCTGGCTGACCTCGACCTCACCTTCGGCGGAGGTCGCCACACGATAGGCGCCGGTATAAAGCTCGCCCATGCGGGCATCCAGCATCGGCAACACGAAACGGGCGTGGTGATGGCGATGGGCCTGCAGCGCCAGCGCCGCCAGGGTCGAGACACCGATCACCGGCACCTCAAGCCCGAAGGCCAGTCCCTGGATGGTGCCAGCCGCGATGCGCAGTCCCGTGAAGGAACCCGGGCCGTGGCCATAGGCCAGCGCGTCCAGATCCTTCAACGTCAGCTGGGCATCTGCCAGCAGCGTCTCGATCATCGGCATCATCAGCTGGGTATGCTGACGGGGAGCTTCACAGCGCTCGGCAGTAACAACGCCGTCCTGCCACAGGGCAACGGAACAGGCGGAGGAGGATGCATCAATGGCCAGAAGCGTGGTCATGGGCGGTTCATCATCAGAAAAATGTGACGCGATTCTACCCGTCCCCCGCTAGCAGCAAAAGACGCAGGGTGTCCACGGCAGGTGTCGGCGCTGTGCGTCAGTCGTGCCACAGGCCGCGAACCTGCGCTGCAGAAGGGGTCTGTCGCAACACGCCATTTCGCTTTCGCGACCAAAGAAAACGCCCGCAGACAAAGCCTGCGGGCGTTTTCAAGGCGCTTGATACCGAAAGAGCACATCATGCGGGCCATGGCGGCGCCATAGTCCTCATGCCGTCTCAGGCAACGCGACTCACTGCTCCAGCGCGCTGACCAGCTGGGCACGAATGTCATCGACGGAGCCGATGCCTTCGATGCGATGGTAGGCCGGTGCCTGGGCATCGCCAGTGGCAGACCAGCTGGAGTAGTACTCGACCAGCGGCTCGGTCTGCTCATGGTAGACGGACAGACGGTTGCGCACCGTGGCTTCACGGTCATCTTCACGCTGGATCAAGGCTTCGCCAGTGACGTCGTCCTTGCCTTCCTCGCGCGGCGGGTTGTACTCGATGTGATAGACACGACCGGAATCCGGGTGCACACGACGACCGGACAGGCGCTTGACGATTTCCTCGTCCGCCACGGCGATCTCGACCACGTGGTCCAGCTTCACACCCGCTTCCTTCATGGCGTCAGCCTGCGGAATGGTGCGCGGGAAGCCATCGAACAGGAAGCCGTTCTCGCAGTCGGGCTGGCTGATGCGTTCCTTGACCAGAGCGATGATGATCTCGTCGGACACCAGCCCGCCGGTATTCATGATCTCCTTGACCTTGAGCCCCAGCTCGCTGCCGGCCTTGACCGCTGCACGCAACATGTCTCCGGTGGAAATCTGCGGGATGTTGAAACGCTCGCAGATGAACTGGGCCTGAGTGCCCTTGCCGGCGCCGGGGGCGCCCAACAGGATCAAACGCATCGGTACTGCTCCTTGAGTGTGCAAATGAAAAGCGTGAAACGGGTGTAAATGGGTCATCCGGGCTTGTGTACCCTGCCCTCGACGGCAGATGGCCATCCGAGGCGCTCTGGCCGCCGAGCGCTCAAGACGACTCGGCTCACGCGCTGACCTGCGCAGTGTCTCCCCATCGACATGACAGTGAAGGAGACAGCCACGGGGCCTCGAGCGGCTTGCGACCAGGATGAAACAGGAAGCGGACCGACTGGTGGCGTGACGAACACTCTCCACGCACTGACGATCTCATTATGTCATCGCTATGCAACGCAAGGGCTGACGATACCGCTCACACGGCCATCGCACAAGCACACCAAAGGCGCGCATGACGCCCCTTGGCACTGTTTTGGCTCATTGATGACGGGCGAGGCGATCGGCGCGTGCAGCGCCTCGTGATCCAGCCTCACGATGGCATGACGCCCCCGCGGCACTCGGTCGCAGGGGCGTCATGGCAGGGTTCCACTCATTTCAGGGTTCAGGCGTCATGGCCTGGGGGTCATGACCTCACTCGGCGACCTCTTCCGCCTGGCTGCTGCGACGTAGCCGCACCGCCTTGGCCCGCTTGCCGCGCAGCCGGATGTTGAGCATTTCCACCGCCAGCGAGAAGGCCATCGCCACGTAGATGTAGCCCTTGGGCACATGGACGCCGAAGCCTTCGACCATCAACATCATGCCGACCATGATCAGGAAGGACAGGGCCAGCATCTTGATGGTCGGGTGGCGATCGACGAAATCACCGATCGGCTTGGCCGCCACCATCATGATGCCCACCGAGATGACGATCGCGATGATCATCACCGTCAGATGGTCGACCATGCCCACCGCCGTGATCACCGAATCCAGCGAGAAGACGATATCGATCAACGCGATCTGGACCATGATCGCCATGAAGCTGGCACCGCCCTTCTTCGCGCCCTCTTCCGCCGGGTCCTCACCCTCGAGGTTGGCATGGATCTCATGGGTGCTCTTGCCGAGCAGGAACAGCCCCCCGAAGACCAGGATCAGATCCCGCCCGGAGAAGCTGAAATCCAGCACGCTGAACAACGGTGTCGTCAGTGACATCAGCCACGACAACGACATCAACAGCACGATGCGCATGCCCATCGCCAGGCCGAGACCGATCATGCGGCCACGTTGGCGCTGAGCCTCGGGCAGGCGCGCGACCAGAATCGACAGGAAGATGATGTTGTCGATGCCCAGCACGATCTCAAGCGCGGTCAGGGTCGCCAGAGCCACCCATGCCGAAGGGTCCATCAACCATTCCATTGTCTTGCTCCTTGTGTGTTGCGAGAACCGGCCTTCCCGGGTAGTGCCAGCACGATGCGGCAGATCGCGGCAGGTTGGCGTGAAGCATCGCATGTTGTGCAGGGCAGCAACAGCTGTCGCCGCCCTGCCACGCCAACGGACATGCACAAAAAAAACGGCCTCCCGAAGGAGGCCGTTCTGTCGACAGGCCATCTGGCACCTGCCCTTGTCATGCAAGGTACGGATCAGAGCAGCAGACGACGCACGTCGGTCAGCACCTGAGCCAGATACGCCGTGAAGCGTGCTGCATCCGCCCCGTTCACCGCCCGGTGATCGTAGGACAGCGACAGCGGCATCATCAGGCGCGGCTGGAAGGCAGCGCCATCCCACACCGGCTTCATCTGCGCCTTGGAGACACCCAGGATGGCGACTTCCGGCGTGTTGACGATCGGCGTGAAGGCAGTACCCCCAATGGAGCCAAGGCTCGAGATGGTGAAACAACCACCGGTCATCTCTTCGCGCTTGAGCTTCTTGGTCTGCGCCTTCTTGGCCAGCTCCACGGATTCGCGGGCCAGCTCCAGCAGGCTCTTCTGATCCGCATTGCGGATCACCGGCACCATCAGGCCGTCCGGCGTATCCACCGCGATACCGATGTGCACGTATTTCTTGTGCACCAGGGTCTCGCCGTCAGACTTGAGGCTGACGTTGAACTGCGGATACTTGGCCAGCGCGTGGGCAGCCGCCTTGATCATGAACGGCAGCGGCGTGAGCTTGGCGCCTGCCGCTTCCGCCTCGGCCTTCATGGACTTGCGGAAGGCCTCGAGCTCGGTGATGTCGGCTTCATCGAACTGGGTCACGTGCGGGACGTTGAGCCAGCTGCGATGCAGGTTGGTGGCACCCGCCTTCATCAGGCGGCCCATCTTCGACTCTTCGATCTCACCGAACTGGCTGAAGTCCTGATCCGGCACCTGCGGGATACCGGCACCGCCGGTGGCCTGCGCGGCAGGGGCTGCCGGTGCGGACTTGGCCTTCTGCATCATCTGCTTGACGTAGGCCTGGACATCTTCCTTCACCACACGGCCCTTCGGACCGCTGCCGGAGACGTCCGCCAGATCGACACCGAACTCACGCGCCAGCAAGCGAACCGCAGGCCCTGCGTGGACCTTGGCACCCTTGCTCGGCTTGTGGGCCGCCATCTGGGCTTCCGGGCTCGGCGTACCGGCCGGTGTCGGCTCAGGCTTCTGCTCGGCCTTGTCTGCCTTGGGCGCGGCCGGAGCCTCCGCCTTGGCAGCCTTCGGCGCAGGCTTGGCACCGGCGACCTCGAGGTAACCGATCAGGTCGCCCTCGGACACGGTGTCGCCTTCCTTGACGGAAAGCTCCACCACCTTGCCCTTGTAGGGGCTCGGGATGTCCATGGTCGCCTTGTCGGATTCCAGCGTGATCAGCGCGTCTTCCTCGTTGACCTCATCACCGACGGCCACGGCCATCTCGATGATCGGCACGCTGTCGCTGCCGGAGAGATCCGGGACACGCAATTCCTTGCGCTCCGGCTCACCGGAGGCCGGCTCACCGGAGGCCGGCTCTTCTTCGGCAGCCGGCGCTTCAGAGGCGGTCTCTTCAGACTCAGACGCAGACGCGGAGGATTCTTCCGCCGGCGCTGATTCCGCCGCACTGTCACCGCCTTCACCGGCGATTTCCATCTGACCGATGACATCACCGGACGCGACGTTGTCGCCTTCCTTGACGGTCAGCTTGACGATCTTGCCCTTGTGCGGGCTCGGGACGTCCATGCTGGCCTTGTCGGACTCCAGCGTGATCAGCGCATCCTCGGCGTCGACTTCGTCGCCTTCGGAGACCGCCATCTCGATGATCGGCACGGCCTCTGAGTCGCCCAGGTCCGGCACGACGATGTCGACGGTCCGGGTACCACCGGAAGCGGCCTTCGGTGCAGCAGCGGCCTCTTTCGGCGCCTGCTGCTCAGACGCTTCCTGCTTGGGAGCCTCTTCCTTCGGCGCTTCCTGCTCGTCAGAAGCATCAGAGGAGGTGTCACCACCGCCTTCCGCTTCCAGCTCCAGGATGTCGTCGCCTTCGGAGACGGTGTCGCCTTCCTTGACGAGAATCTTCACCACCTTGCCGCCCTTCGGTGCCGGCACATCCATGCTGGCCTTGTCGGACTCAAGAGTGATCATGGTGTCTTCGGCGGAGATGACATCTCCGACCGCCACCGGTATCTCGATGATCTCGACATCGGAACTACCGCCAATGTCGGGAACCTTGATGATTTCGCTGCTCAAGATCGTGCTCCTTCCAAAACGTGCACGGGGAGCGACACCCGAATCACCTTCGCATCATCTTGATGTCGAGGATGGAGTGCCGCTCGCCTGTTCCGCGATCTCCGCTCAGACGCTCAGCGGATTCGGCTTGTTGGGGTCGATGCCGTAGGTCTTGATCGCTTCCGCGACCACCTTGCGGTCGATCTCACCACGATCCGCCAGCGCCTTCAGGGCCTGGACGGTGACGAAGTTGCGGTCGACTTCGAAGAAGTGACGCAGCTTCTCGCGGGTATCGGAACGACCGAAACCATCGGTACCGAGCACGTGATAGTCAGCCGGCACCCAGGCGCGAACCTGGTCAGCAAACAGCTTCATGTAGTCAGTGGCCGCCACCACCGGGCCGTCACGTCCTTCCAGGCACTGGGTGATGTGCGGCTTGGCCGGGGTCTCTTCCGGCTTGAGGAAGGCCTGACGATCCAGTTCCAGCGCTTCGCGACGCAGCTCGTTGAAGCTGGTGACGCTCCAGATGTCGGCATCGACACCGTAGTCGTCCTTCAGCATCACGGCAGCGGCTTCGACTTCACGCAGGATGGTGCCGGAACCCAGCAGCTGAACGCGTGCCTTGCCGTCCTTCGCGCCTTCCTTGAGCAGGTACATGCCCTTGATGATGTCGTCTGCGGGCACCGTTTCAAGTTCCGGCTGCTCGTAGTTCTCGTTCATCACCGCCAGGTAGTAGAAGACCGGCTCGTGCTGCTCGAACATGCGCTTCATGCCGTCCTGCACGATGACCGCCACTTCGTGAGCATAGGTCGGGTCGTAGGTGCGGCAGTTCGGGATGGTCGAGGCCAGGATATGGCTGTGGCCATCCTGGTGCTGCAGACCTTCACCGTTCAGGGTAGTACGCCCGGCGGTCCCGCCGACCAGGAAGCCACGTGCCTGCAGATCGCCTGCGGCCCACGCCAGATCACCGATGCGCTGGAAGCCGAACATCGAGTAGTAGACGTAGAACGGCATCAGCGGCAGGTTGTGGTTGGCGTAGGACGTTGCCGCCGCCACCCACGCGGACATGGCGCCCGCTTCGGAGATACCTTCCTCGAGGACCTGACCTTTCTGGTCCTCGCGGTAATACATGATCTGACCCTTGTCGACCGGCTCGTACTTCTGGCCTGCCGCGGTGTAGATGCCCAGCTGACGGAACATGCCTTCCATGCCGAAGGTACGCGCTTCGTCAGGAATGATCGGCACGACACGCTCGCCGAGGGTCTTGTGCTTGACCAGACCGTTGAGCACGCGCACGAAGGCCATGGTGGTGGACACTTCGCGACCGTTGGAGCCCTTGAGCTGGGACGCGAAGATCTTGTCGTCCAGCGGCGGGATTTCCAGCGTTTCATACTCGGTGCGACGCTGGGGCAGGTAGCCGTTCAGACGTTCGCGCATGAGGTGCATGTACTTCATTTCCGGGCTGTCGTCCGCCGGCTTGTAGTACGGCACTTCCTCGAGCTGCTCGTCGGTCAGCGGGATACCGAAGCGATCACGGAAGGTCTTGAGCGCTTCGTGCTCCATGGTCTTGACCTGGTGGGCTTCGTTGGCCGCTTCGCCATCGCCCATGCCCATGCCGTAACCCTTGACGGTGTGCGCCAGGATGACGGTCGGACGACCATTGGCGTTGTTGACCGCCTCGTGATACGCCGCGTAGACCTTGTACGGGTCGTGGCCACCACGGTTCAGACGCCAGATGTCGTCGTCTGACATGTCCTTGACCAGATCGGCCGTCTCCGGGTACTTGCCGAAGAAGTGCTCACGCGTGTACGCGCCGCCATTGGCCTTGTAGTTCTGGTAGTCGCCGTCGACCGCCTCGTCCATGCGCTTCTGCAGGATGCCTTTCTTGTCCTGCTCGAACAGCGGATCCCAGAAGCGACCCCAGGTGACCTTGAGCACGTTCCAGTCGGCACCACGGAAGACGCCTTCCAGCTCGTCCATGATGCGGCCGTTGCCGCGCACCGGACCATCAAGACGCTGCAGGTTGCAGTTGATGACGAAGATCAGGTTGTCGAGGTTCTCGCGACCCGCCAGCGAGATGGCACCCAGGGATTCCGGCTCGTCACACTCGCCGTCACCCATGAAGCACCACACCTTGCGGTCGTACATGGACTTCAACTCACGCGAGTTGAGGTACTTCATGACGTGCGCCTGGTAGATCGCCTGGATCGGGCCCAGACCCATGGAGACGGTCGGGAACTGCCAGTAATCCGGCATCAGCCACGGGTGCGGATAGGAGGACAGGCCATTGCCGTCGACTTCCTGACGGAAGCTGTCCATCTGCTCCTGGCTGAGACGACCTTCCAGGAAGGAACGTGCATAGATACCCGGTGCCACGTGGCCCTGGATATACAGCAGGTCACCTTCGAAATCGCCTTCCGGTGCACGGAAGAAGTGGTTGAAACCTACATCATAAAGCGTCGCACTGGACATGAAGCTCGAGATGTGACCGCCCAGGCCCTTGTGGGCACGGTTGTTGCGGATCACCTGAGCGATGGCGTTGTAGCGGATAAGCGAACGGATACGACGCTCCATGAACAGGTCGCCCGGCATGCGCGCTTCGCGGTGCACGGGGATACTGTTGCGATGGGGCGTGGTCACCGAGAAGGGTACTTGATGGCCATCACGACGCAGGCGGTCGGCCAGGCGTGACATCAGGTACTGGGCACGATCCTCACCCTCACGATCCAGAACCGATTCCAGGGAGTCCAACCATTCCGTGGTTTCGATCGGATCGAGATCTTCTCTTGCCTCCAGACTCATAGACGTCTCTCCGAGTGAAGAAATTTTTTGTCAGTTGTTCCGACGAAATGCTACATCGGAACCAGTGGCGCTCTTCAGTGTGGGCACAGCCTTCTGAGTGGGCCGCGTCTCCGATAAAACCGCGGCAACCGGAGACTCCGGCTGCCAGATGCGTTGTGCTTCGTGCGTCAAAGCAGGGCACAAGATGCAGTCATTTGGCGTGAAAGATACCGCAAACACCCCCCCGTGCCAATTCGGTGCGCATGGCCGCGCAGCCGTGCGCCATGGACTGGCACCGCCGTGGCCGTGCGGGTCTCGGCCAGTGCCGAGCGGGATTTCCCGCCGCATGCCAGCCGTCGCCTGGAGCACGTCTTGTAATAAAACTACCAACGCGCCCCGTGGCTACGCTCCCTGACCGGAATCCGGCCCCTGCATGCTGCATTGCACCATCGCGAGGCACTTGCGACCTTAGTCCTGAATGTCGTCCAGCAGGCGATCGAAGTAAGCCCAGTCAAAGGCGGGACCAGGATCCGTCTTGCGCAACGGCGCAATCCGCGCATGCGAGGTGATGCGCTCACGGGTCAGCGCCGGGTAGCGGGCCATCAGGCCGGCGACCGTCCGTGCCAGCGTCCGGTACTGCACCTCGCGGTAGGGGTGCACCTCATCGCCCTCGAGCTCGATGCCGATGCTGAAGTCATTGAGCTCCACGCGCTCACGCGCTCCGTCATGCCAGCGCGACCGCCCCGCATGCCAGGCACGACGATCGAAGGGCACGAACTGCACCAGACGACCATCACGCTGGATCAGCACATGCGCCGAGACGCGCAGATGATGGATGTCGGCAAAGTAGGGATGGGCACCGGGGTCGAGCTGATTGGTGAACAGCTGCTCGATGGCCGGCCCTCCGAAGCGCCCCGGTGGCAGGCTGATGGAATGCAGCACCAATGCCGACACTTCGCCCTCGGGACGCGCATTGTGGTTGGGCGACGGTACCTGACGGGCATTTTCCAGCCAGTGCTCAGGGGTGACGGCCAGTCGCGCCAGCTGGCCCGACCATGGGGAGGAAGACGAGGGGGGCATCGATGACTCCAGACGGGAACGACATTGCACGCGGGGCGTGAGTTTCATGACGGCCTGATCGTGACCCTGCCGGCCCGGTGCACCGTCAGGCGAGATATCGCACCGGTATCGCACACAGGGACTGACCGCCCGCGCGGCTTTTCCTATAATGGCGCACATTATGGCATGCTCGGCAGCCATGGGTCTGTGTCGGGGGGCTTCCTGCGGCGCGATACCAGCTCCGGCAGCACTTCTTGCACAAGGATCAGACGCGCATGAACTTCCACGACGCCCTCGCCGAGGATATCCGCACCAGTGCCGCCCGCCTGCTCGCCGAAGATGTTGGCGGTGGCGACATCACCGCCGAGCTGATTCCCGAAAGACAGTGGGCCAAGGCCCGGGTGATCAGCCGTGAGGCGGCCATTCTGTGCGGCGTGCCCTGGGTGGATGAGCTCTTTCGTCGCCTCGACTCGCGTGTCAGTCTCAAGTGGCTGGCCAGCGATGGTGACCGACTCGAGGCCGACACGCCCTTCCTTGAGCTGGAAGGCCCCGCTCGCTCGCTGCTGACCGGAGAGCGCGCAGCACTCAATCTGCTGCAGACGCTGTCCGGCACCGCGACCCGCGCCCACCACTACGCTTCACTCGTGGAAGGCAGCGGCGTGCGTCTGCTGGATACCCGCAAGACGCTGCCCGGCATGCGAGTGTCCCAGAAATACGCCGTCAGCTGCGGGGGCGGCCACAATCATCGCATCGGCCTGTATGACGCCTTCCTGATCAAGGAAAACCATATCGCCGCCTGTGGCAGCATCGCGGCCGCCGTCCGTGAGGCACGCGATATCGCCTCGGACCTGACCTGCGAAGTGGAAGTCGAGAATTTCGCGGAGCTGGAACAGGCGCTGGATGCCGGTGCCGACGTCATCATGCTCGACAACTTCAACAACGATCAGCTCATCGAGGCCGTCGCGCGCAACAAGGCGCATGCCAGGCCAGCCGTGCTGGAAGCCTCGGGCAACGTCAACGAGAGCACCCTGGCCGGCATCGCCGCCACCGGCGTGGATTGCATCTCGATCGGCGCGCTGACCAAGGACGTGACGGCCATCGACCTGTCGATGCGCATCTACACTGTCGAGACCCGCTAGCCAGATGACAGGTGAGTGCCTTCCTGCTGGTCAGCTCCTGTCCTGCTGATGCCACCGGTGACGCCGGCCCATCTTCATGACGCCTTGCCATACCGCCAGGGAGGCGCCCCATGTCCTCGCCATCTCCTCATCAGCGTCCGCCTGCCGCCTCCACGGTGTCAGGCGGACGCTGGCAGACCCGCCGCTGGAGCCTCTACGCACCGGTCTACGACCGCGTGGCAGCGCGTGTCCTCCGCTCGGCACGCCGAGACGCCATCGCGACACTGGACCTGAAAGCCGGGACTCGCGTGCTGCTGCTCGGCGGCGGTACCGGGCTCGACCTGCCCTTCCTGCCCCGTGACATCGAGCTTGAGGTGGTCGATGCCTCGCCCGCCATGCTGCGCCGCTGCCGCGAGCGCGCCGAGGCGCTGGGCTTCGATGCCAACGTCAAGCTGGGCAATGCCATGGCACTCGACTTTCCCGATGGCCACTTTGACGTCGTGATCGCCCACCTGATCTTCGCGGTCGTGCCAGAACCGCAGACAGCCTTCGATGAAGCATTGCGCGTGCTGGCATCGGACGGCGAGATGTCCCTGCTCGACAAGGGCTTGCGCGGTCAACAGCCAGCCGGGGTGATCCGGCGGCTGCTCAATCCGCTGGCCCGCCTGCTGGCCACCAATCTCAGCGTGCCTCTCGATGGCCTGCTGGAAGGGCATGCCCTACAGCGCATGGAAGACCGCGACCTCGGGCCTGGCGGCCTGTTGCGTCACATGCACCTTCGCAAGATCTGATCCGCACCGGCGCTGCCCCTTGCATTGCGCGCCCGGCACCGCCACGCAACAAGGACATCCAGATGACAGCAGCGAGCCGATTCGTGGCCGTTGTCCCGGCACTTACCCAGGTGCCGGGACATCGTGTGCGAACGCCGTCGCTTGCCGTGAAGGAGGTTGCATGCAGATTGATCTACACGGACGCAGCGCCATCATCAGTGGTTCCACCGCCGGCATCGGCCTTGCCATCGCGACGGGACTCGCCCGCGCGGGTGCCAGCGTCACCCTGACCGGCCGTACCCAGGCACGTGTCGATGACGCCATCGCCCAGCTCAAGCGTGACGTCCCTGACAGCAGGGTACAGGGCGTGGCCGCGGACCTGGGCACGCGCGAAGGCTGCGACACGCTGATCCAGACCGTCCCGGACACCGACATCCTGATCAACAATGTCGGCATCTTCGCCCCACAGGACTTCTTCGAGACCGACGATGACACCTGGGAGCAGTTCTTCCAGGTCAACGTGATGTCGGCGGTACGCCTGTCCCGCCACTATGCGCGCGGCATGAAGGAGCGCGACTGGGGGCGCATCCAGTTCCTGTCCAGCGAGTCGGCGCTCAACATCCCCAGCGAGATGGTCCATTACGGCATGACCAAGTCCGCCGTCCAGTCCGTCTCACGCGGGCTCGCCAAGGTGCTGTCCGGCACGCAGGTCACCGTCAACGCCATCCTGCCCGGGCCGACCCGCTCCGAGGGCGTGCTCGAGATGCTCAAGAAGAACGCCGAGGAGCAAGGCAGGACGCTTGAGGAGGTCGAGGCCGACTTCGTCCAGCAGACCCGCCCCACCTCCATCCTCCAGCGCATGGCAAGCCCCGAGGAAGTCGCCAACATGAGCGTCTACGCGGCCTCCGAGCAGGCCAGTGCCACGACAGGTGCCGCGCTGCGGGTGGAAGGCGGTATCGTCGATACCATGGCCTGATCGCCAGCCAGGTCCGTTACCCTGTCGAACGCAAGACGCCCCCACCGGGTGACCGGTGGGGGCGTCTTCATGTCCGATATCACCGTGACGCACGCGTCACTCGTCGAGACGTTTCTCGAAGCGCTCGCGCTTGAGGCAGATACCGCCTCGCTTGACGTGCTCAAGCCCCAGACTCTCCCAGCCGCGGCGTGCAAGCCCTGGCGACAGCATCAGACTGGCCTCCAGACTCACCACCCGCACCTTGCGTCGGCGAAGGTCCTGTTCGGCCTCCTCCAGCAAGCGGGTGCCTATCCCCTGCCCGGTCAGCCCCGGGTAGACGTAGAGCATCTCGATCCGGGCCAGCGGCCATTCAGGGGCATACTCGCAGAAGGCGATGCAGCGCCCGTCCCGTTCGGCCACCAGCACTTCGAAGCGATGCTGGCGCGCCGCCCAGCGCTCGGCATCCCTGGGCACACGGGACGCCCATTGCTGGCGTTGCGCCAGATCATAGTGACTGGCCGCTCCCTGCATCACGGCCTGATAGAACACCTCGGCCTGATCCGCGGCGTGGCGCGGCTGCGCGGTCACGATGCTGATGCGCGAGGCTGCTGCGCGGCTATCGGTCTGGCTGTGCAATCGTAGGTCCTCCTTGTGCCCCGGGACGGGGCGATTCGCTTTCGGGAATGCGGCTGACTCGCGGTGGCGCAGAGGGCGTCGAGAGACGTCTGATCAGCGACTGCCTCTCACCCGCTGAAGGACACTTCATCGAAGCGATTGGCCAGAGGGTGATCCCCCGTGACCATGCCGGGCTCACGGACCAGCTGCCAGGTCTGGAAGCCGGCGGCCGCGGCGGCATCGAGCTCAGCCACCACATCGGACAGGAACAGGATCTCGGCACCCGGCAGGCCCAGTTGCGCGGCAATCCGACGATAACTCTCGGCCTCCTGCTTCGGCCCTGTCGTGGTATCGAAGTAGCCCGCGAACAGCGGTGTGAGATCCCCGGCATCCGAGTGACCGAACAGCAGCTTCTGCGCCTGGATCGAGCCTGAAGAATAGACATGCAGGGACAGCCCGCGTTCCTTCCAGTCACGCAATCCCTTCACGGCATCGGGATACACATGGCCGGTGAAGTCGCCGTCCGCGTAGCCCTTCGCCCAGACCATGCCTTGCAGGGCCTTGAGTGGCGTGGCCTTGCGATCGGCATCGATCCAGCCTTCCAGGATGCCGATCACGGTTTCGAGGTCTGCCTCGGGCGCCTCGGCCAGCTCACGGGTGGCCGCCAGCTGCTCGGCGACATCGTCGCGCTCGGCATTGGCGCGCAGGAAATCGCCCAGATTGGCGCGCGCATAGGGGAACAGCACCTGATGCACGAAGCGAATCGAGCCGGTGGTGCCCTCGATGTCAGTGACGATGGCGCGAATCATGCGGACTCCTGGGAATGCGGGGCGGCAGTCTGGGTGAAGTGTTCCGCCAGCGCTTCATGACGCGGGAAGCGGGCGGCGATGTCGTTGTCGGTGAAGTTGGCGACCCAGCCCTCCGGATTGGTGAACAGGCGGATGGCGGTGAAGTCCGGCGTCGGTCCCATGTCGAACCAGTGCGCGGTACCGGCCGGCACGGCGATCAGGTCATCCTTCTCGCAACCGACCGCCAGCACCCGCTCGCCCAGATGCAGGTAGAAGATGCCGCTGCCGCGCACGAAGAAGCGCACCTCGTGCTCCGCGTGGCGATGCTCATCGAGGAACTTGCCCCGCAGCGCTTCCCGCTCGGGGTGATCCGGCGTCAGACCGATCACGTCGGCGGTCACGAAGCCGTTTTCCAGCTTGAGACGCGCGACATCGTCGGCATAGGCCGCCAGCACCTGAGCCTGGTCGGTGGGATCACGCAACTCGCAGCCCGCCGTCCAGCGCTCGAAGCGGATGCCTTCGGCCTCGAGTTCGCTGGCGATCCGCGCGCCATCGGTCGTGATCAACTGTGGACGCGAGGCGTCCTGTTCGGCGTAGATGGCCAGAAAGCTCATCGCTGTCTCCTCAGTTCCAGTTCACAGCCCATCAGGAAATCGAGCGCTTCGACATGCCGGCGGCAGGCCGTCATGCTGCTGGCCCAGGTATAGAGGCCATGACCACGAATCAGGTAGCCATGCAGGCCGGCATCCGCCTTGAGGCGGGCCCGCACGTCCAGCGCCAGCGCATCGATGTCCTGAGTATTGTCGAACACCGCCAGACGTACTGGCGTCTCATGACTCTTGATACCTTCCAGGGCCTTGTTGAGCTCGAAGCCCTCCAGGTTCAGGGTGTCGCCCTCATGACACAGCGACAGCACGGTGGCGGCCCTGGAGTGGGTATGCAGAATCGCCTGCGCCTGCGGCAGATCCTCGTAGAGCTGGCCATGCAGGCGTGCCTCGTCCGAGGCCTTGCGTGATGTGCCCAGCAACCTGACGGCGAAATCGCTGACCAGGATATCGCCACTGGTCAGGCGGCCCTTGTGGCAGCCCGAGGCAGTCACTGCCATCAGGCGATCACTGAGGCGACAGGAGAAGTTGCCGCCCGTGGCGGGCACCTGACCGGCAGCGTCCAGTGCGCGCCCGGCCTCGATCAACTGCTGGCTCGCCTGCGCCAGATGATCAAGATCCAGCGTCGGCTGCAGGCCATCGGCGGTGGCGGCAATGGCGATGGGGTCTGACATGGTCTGATTGGCCCTCAAGAATCGCGTGGAGCGCTCTCGCTCCGACGCCAGCATCACGACTCAGTGCCGCTGGGCACTGCTCTCGCGGCAGACTACACAAGCCAGCCCGGCGAGACCAGTCATGCCGTACGACGACGAGCATGGCATCATGGCGGCCCGGGATGTCACACGACATCCTGCCCCGTCATCACTTCAGCCTCTGCCACGGTCTTGCCATGTCCTCTTCCGATCAGCCCGCCAGCCCCCATCCGACCGCCGACACGGCCGAGCGCCCGATGAGCGATGCCGCACTGGCCAGACGCATGCCGCTGCTGCCCCCTCATCTGCGTGAGCAGGCCATGACACTGGGGCAACAGACCATGCAGCCGGTGGGCATCATCGAGAGCTGCTACCCGGACAAGTTCGGCATTCCCCGCCAGCCGGGTCTGGCACGCCATGCCACCGCCATCCTGCACCTGCTGCCGCCCTTCGATGACCCGGACTGCGTGCGCGACATTGACGGCTTCAGCCACCTGTGGATCCACTTCCTGTTCCACGCCAGCCCCACACGCTGGACGCCGCTGATCCGCCCGCCACGCCTGGGTGGCAATGCACGCACCGGCGTGTTCGCCTCGCGCAGTACCCATCGTCCCAACCGACTGGGCCAGTCGGTGGTCGAGCTTGCAGGCGTCGAGACAGGCGCCAGCGACAGGCCGGGCGGCAGACAGACGGGCAGGCACAGCGGCGTGCGCCTGCTGCTGCGCGGCCATGACCTGCTGGATGGCACGCCGGTGATGGACATCAAGCCCTATCTGCCGTGGGTCGATGCCGTGCCCCAGGCACGTGCCGGTTACGCGCCTGCCCCGCCGCCACGCCATGCCGTCATGTTCAGTGACGAGGCCGAGCAGCAGCTTGAACAGCGCTCCGACAGTGCCACGCTGCGCGCGCTGATCGAGGAAGTGCTCGCCCAGGACCCGCGCCCCGCCTACCACGCCGCCAAGGCTGCCGATGGCAAGCGTCAATATGGCGTGCAGCTGGTGGACGTGGATGTGCGCTTCACGGCGTACACCCAACCCGACGGCAGCCTGACGATGCAGGTCGCCGCCATCGTGGCCAGCTGAACGAGAGAGCGGCGCCAGATCAGGACAATGCCAGATTGCATTGGCGAACCGTCACGACTCCTGACCATACTGGGCGTGCATTCCAGCATCTTCACGTGTTCCACCGGGAGTCCGCCGCATGAGTATTCGTCTGCTTGCCTTTGCCGCCAGTACCCGCAAGGCCTCCGTCAATCGGCGCCTGATCACTCGCCTCGCCCATCTGGCCGGCGATCAGGGAGCCGAGATCAACCTGCTCGACCTCAACGACTTCCCGATGCCGCTCTACGATGGGGACAGCGAAGAAGCCAACGGGCGTCCTGCCAGTGCAGACCGTCTGCAGGCCCTGTTTGCCAGCCATCAGGGGCTGTTGCTGGCCACCCCGGAATACAATGGCTTCTTCAGCCCATTGCTCAAGAACACCTTTGACTGGCTGTCGCGTCCGGACACCGAAGGCCAGAGCGGCATGGATGCCTTGCGCGGCATGCCGGTCGGCATCGTCTCGGCGTCCCCGGGCGGGATGGGCGGCATGCGCGCCCTGCCGTTCGTGCGACTCTATCTGAACAACCTCGGCATGCTGGTCGCGCCCCAGCAGATCGCGGTATCCCGGGCAGGCAGTGCCTTTCGCGAGGATGGCAGCCTGGATGACGAAGGTCAGGATCACGCGCTGGCGAGTGTCGCACAGCAGGTGATCGAACTGGCGAGACTGCGCCACGGGTAACGCCTCCGTACCGCTTCACCTCTGCACATGCGAACCTCTGCACATGCGAACCTCTGCACATGCAAACCTCTGACACGAGACGACCCTCCTGCCACTGGCAGGAGGGTCGTCTCGTTCATGCGTGCATCGTGAGTGAGGCGGCGGCCTCACGCCATGCTCACGCCGTGAAATCGATCCCGATACGACGGCCGACTTCCTCGTAGGCTTCGATCACGCCGCCCAGACCCTGACGGAAGCGGTCCTTGTCGAGCTTCTCGCGCGTCTCGGCATCCCACAGACGGCAGCCGTCCGGCGAGAATTCGTCACCCAGCACGACCTCACCCTTGAAGACACCGAACTCGAGCTTGTAGTCGACCAGCAGGATGCCGCCATCGAGGAACAGCTGCTTGAGGATGTCGTTGACCTGGAAGGTCAGTTCCTTGGCGCGCGCCAGGTGCTTGGGCTCTGCCCAGCCGAAGGTCTCGACCAGCGATTCGTTGATCATCGGATCGCCCTTCTCGTCGTTCTTGAGGAACAGCTCGAAGGTCGGCGGATTGAGCTCGAGGCCTTCCTCGACACCCAGACGACGCACCAGTGAGCCGGCGGAGATGTTACGCACCACGCACTCCACCGCCATCATGTCGAGACGCTTGACCAGACACTCGTTGTCGCTGACCAGACGCTCGAAGTGGGTCGGGATACCGGCCGCCTTGAGCTTCTCCATGATGAAGGCATTGAACTTGTTGTTGACCATGCCCTTGCGGTCCAGCTGCTCGATACGCTTGCCGTCGAAGGCGCTGGTATCGTCGCGGAATTCCAGCAGCAGAAGATCCGGATCGTCGGTGACGAAGACGGATTTGGCCTTGCCAGCGTAGAGCTCTTCACGCTTTTCCATGAGATTCCCCCTGATGACGCTAGTCGCGTCGAGTGTTGAGGCGGTCGACGATGAATCGATCACGCTTGAGTCTGTCACGCCCAGTCGAGAAGGACCGTGGCGTTGGTGTATGGCGTGATTCGAGAGCTGTCCATCTGGTCAGCTCATCCAGAATCACAAACGCCCGATCGCGAAGCGACCGGGCGTCATGAGTATCAGGCGATGGCCTGCCAGCCAAAGCCGCTGTCCTGCGCGGCGATGATCAGGCGGCTATCGTCATCCGCAAGCCAGGGGGCCAGTGCCTCCCGGGCCAATGACGGATGATTGTTGCTTTCCGACAGGTGCGAGGCGACCAGCCGCTGCAGGCGCTCCAGCCCCAGATACGGCAGCGCGGCACAGGCCTGGGCGTTGGCCAGATGGCCGAGCCGTCCACCGACCCGCCGCTTGAGGCTGGGCGGGTAAGGGCCACTGGCCAGCATCTGCGGGTCGTGGTTGAACTCCAGCACCAGACCATCGCAGTCGGCAAAGCAGCTCAGCACGTGCTCGCTGACGTGACCGAGGTCCGTCAGCACGCCCAGACGCCGCGTGGCCGTCTCGCCACGTCGGCTGAACACGAACTGCACCGGCTCACGTGCATCATGCGGCACGGTCACCGGCAGGATCTCGAGATCCTTGATCGCGAATTCCTGCTGCGGCGTGATCAGATGACGGCTCGGCAACGTGCCCAGCTTCTTCGCGCGGCCGGCAAGCCAGGTGCCCGTGGTCAGATGCACCGGCACACCATGACGGCGCGCCAGCGGCCCGATGCCTCCCAGATGGTCACCATGTTCATGGGTGACCAGCACGGCATCCAGCTGCGAAGGATGCACCCCGAGCCGCGCCAGACGCGCCTCGCTCTCCTTGAGCGTGAAGCCACAGTCCACCAGCACCAGCGCCTCGCGCGTGCGTATCAGCGTGCCGTTGCCCTTGCTGCCACTGCCCAGCGAGGCCATCGACATCACGCCGCTGCGGGCCGGCGCCGAGAACGCAGCCGCCTCATCCGACGCAAGGTCGAATGAGGCGGCAGACGCATCAAGCAGCATGCTCAGCGCAGCGTCGACGCCACGGCGTCGAGTAGCTCGCGGGCCAGTGCAGGCGTGGTCTCTTCACCGTCGGCGCGCTTGGCTGTGACCAGCGTATGATCCTGCTCGCCACGCAGCGTGAGCACCATCGGCAGCGGCTCGCCATCCCCGCCGATCCCCAGCCAGCCACCGTCGCGATCTTCCCGCGGGATGTAGTTGACCATGAATTCGCCACGTGAGCGGTTCTGATCCACCAGCTTCTGGTAGTCGGTGTTGAAGTTCTTCTGCAGCTGGTAGAGCAGCTCGGCCCAGCTGCGCTCGGTATCCAGTGCAAGGTCGATCTGCCAGGTACCGTCACGGCCTTCCAGACGGACCCGGTCGTCACGGCTGAGCGACTGCGCCGCCAGCGAGACACCGCTGTCTGCAGGCGAGGCGGCCAGATAGCCACGCAGCGCGTTCAGGCAGCTGCCGGAGACGTCACCGCCCTGCTGACAACGCACTTCAGAGGCGTCGGCACGCAGGCCCTGATTGACGCTGATCACGCCCTGGCTGGTGGTGATCTCGCCCTTGCCGGCATCGATGCTCTGCACGTCCAGCTGCTGGTCACGCGCGAAGGTCTGCAGGCGCGTCCAGACCGCCGCAGGCGCGGCATTCACCGCCAGCCAGCGGGCATCGCCACTCTGACGCAGGGCGACGAATTCACGCTGTCCCTTCTCGCTGGTCGCCAGCGGCTGCGGACGCGGCGCCTCGAAGTCATCGCTGGCCAAGAAATCGCTGCTGGCCTGTGGCACCGGCATCGAGTCCTGATATTCGGCACGATTGCGTGTCTCGGGCAGCTCGAGCGGCGGCGCGATGCTGGCGTCCGCATACTCGCTGTTGCGGTCATAGTAATAACCATCACTGGAGCAGCCGGCGACCGCGAGAGCCGTCAGCAGGGCCAGTGGCACAAGACGCTGACTCATCAGTTGAGCACCTCGGCCAGTTGCAGCGCTTCATCGACCGTGGAGTGATACTGCTCGGACAGCCAGGTCAGCGGCAGACGCACGCCGGCTTCCGGTGCCAGCGCCATGCGATGCATGGCGTACTTGACCGGAATCGGGTTGGACTCAACGCCCATCGCGGAGTGCAGCGGCATCAGACGCGTGTTGATCTGGTGAGCACGCTCGGCATCGCCGGCGACGGCGGCGGCGCACATCTCGTGCATCAGGCGCGGTGCGACGTTGGCCGTCACGGAGATGTCACCGTGGCCGCCCATCAGGATGAAGTCGCAGGCCGTGGGGTCATCACCGGAGTAGAGCGCGAAATCGGTGCCCTTGAGGCGGTCGATCAGCTCCTGACCACGCTCCAGATTGCCGGTGGCATCCTTGAGGCCGACGATGTTGTCGAGCTCGGCGAGGCGGAAGACCGTCTCGTTGTAGATATCGGAGCAGGTACGACCCGGCACGTTGTAGAGAATGACCGGAATACCGGCCTGCTCGGCGACGGCCTTGAAGTGCTGATAGAGCCCTTCCTGAGTCGGCTTGTTGTAGTACGGCGCCACGGAGAGGCAGTAATCCGCACCGACTTCCTTGGCATAACGAGCAAGCTCGACGGCTTCGGAGGTGGCGTTGGCGCCAGTCCCGGCGATGACCGGAATCTTGCCGGCGACCGTCTCGACCACACAGCGGATCACATCGAAGTGCTCCGCGAAGGACATGGTGGTCGGCTCGCCGGTAGTGCCGGCGGCGACGATGGCATCGGTGCCATTTTCGAGGTGGAAGGCGACCAGCTGGCGCAGGGCGTCCCAGTCGATCTCGCCGGTGGCCTTCATCGGGGTCGCCAGTGCGACAATGCTACCTGTGATCATCCCTCGAATTCTCCTCTGGTGCCTGATGCGCCAGGCGTGTCCCTGTGCTGTTGAAACAGCAGATCCCGGGGACAGACATCTGACATAGATTGGTTGACGCAGGACTCTGATTGCGTGGGCACGCCGACACGCGAGTCGCGCCAAGGGTGATGATGTTACAAAGACCATCGAAGCCTGTACAGACGCCATCTGCACCGGTTATGCAAAGCGATGGATTCCCTCGCCTGCCCACGGGGCAGATGCACGCCGGACGGGCCCGATGACGCCGGTCGCCAAGGCGGTGAAACACAAGAGTTCTGCCCCGTCTTTGACAAGTTCAGGCGCCCTGCGTGTAATGCAGGACATACCGCAGAACTGGGCAAGCCCGATGCCCATGACTGCCGGTTTTTTTCCTCATTCCATACTGTCAGCCACCACATGGCCGTCAGTCATCGCCAGGAGAGCAAGATGAGCGTCAGCCTCGGTCAGCCAATTCCCGATTTTACCGCACAAGCCACCAGTGACACCGAAGTCACCCCGGCGAGCCTCAAGGGCAAGCAAGCCGTCATCTATTTCTACCCGAAGGACCACACGCCGGGCTGTACCACCGAAGGCGGTGACTTCCGCGACCACCTCAAGGAATTCGAAGCGGCCAACACCGTGATTCTCGGCGTCTCCCGCGACAGCCTGCGCACCCACGAGAACTTCCGGGCCAAGCAGGGCTACCCGTTCGAGCTGATCAGCGACCCGGACGAGACCCTGTGCAAGATCTTTGACGTCATTCACATGAAGAAATTCATGGGCAAGGAAAGTCTCGGCGTGGTGCGCTCCACCTTCCTGATCGACGCCGACGGCAATCTGGCGCGCGAATGGCGTGGCGTGAAGGTCAAGGGCCATGTCGAGGAAGTGCTGGACGCCGCCCGCGAGCTCGACGCCGGCAAGTGATGCTCGCCGGAAGGCTGCAAGCCCCGAGCGTCAAGGCCTGCCTGTGCGCAAGGGTCCTGCTGGAGGGCCATGGCGGTGAAACGCCGCCACTCGCCTGCATGAAAAAGCCCCGCCGATCGGCGGGGCTTTTTCATGCAGGCGACACGGGACGAGGCCCGGGACATGCGCTCATCCCTGCACTTCTTCTTCGGGCAGGCCTGCCTCGGCGCGGGAACGACGCGGCCAGGCGTAGAGCAGCGACTTCATCAGCGTGGCCAGCGGGATGGCGAAGAACACGCCCCAGAAGCCCCAGATCCCGCCGAAGAACAGCACGGCCAGAATGATCGCCACCGGGTGCAGATTGACCGCCTCCGAGAACAGCAACGGCACCAGCACGTTGCCGTCCAGCGCCTGGATGATGCCGTAGGCGATCATCACGTACATGAAGGTATCGCCCAGCCCGAAATGGAAACCGGCCACGGCGGCCACCGGCAGGGTCGCCCCCGCCGCCCCGATGTAGGGAATCAGCACCGAGAAACCGACCACGATGGCCAGCAGCGCCGAGTACGGCAATCCGAAGATGACGAAGGTGACGTAGCTGACGCCACCGACGATGACGATCTCGATCACCTTGCCGCGCACGAAGTTGGCGATCTGGTCATCCATCTCGTTCCACACCCGACTCATCAGCAGGCGCTTGCGCGGCAGCAATGCCAGTGTGAACTCCACCAGCCGCTCGCGATCCTTGAGCATGAAGAACACCAGGATCGGCACCAGCACCAGATAGATCACCACGCCCATCAGGTTGCCGAGCGACGCCAGCGACAGGGACACCGCACGTTGCCCGAACTGGGTCAGCTCACGCCCGGCGGCGCCGACCCACTGCTGGACCTGCTCCGGCGTGATCAGGCCGGGGAAGCGCTGCTGCAACTCGCCCAGCCAGCGCTGACCCGAGGCGAACATGCCGGGAATCTCCTGGATCAGATTGGCCAGCTGATGCCAGACCAGCGGCAACAGGATCAGCGCACTGGCCAGCATGATGCCCATGAACACCAGCGTCATCAGACTGACGGCGGCCAGACGCGGCAAGCCGAACCGCTCCAGAAAGCTCACGCCGCTCTGCAGCAGGAAGGCGACGATCAAGGCCGTGAAGAATGGCGCCAGCATGCTGCCCAGCCAGATGACGGCCGCGAAGACCAGCACCAGCACCAGAAACAGCACCACCGCTTCCTCATCGGAGAAATAGCGCTCCAACCAGCCACGCAACAGGGTCTTCATGGTCATGAGGGGTCATCCTCCGTGAGCGCCTTGATCACGAAGCGATAATCACCCGCGGCCGTCTCTTCACGCGAGACCAGCGCGTGATCGCTCAGCGCCAGATAGGCGGGGATGTCACCCCAGGCGCCGGCGTCGCTGGCGAGGACCTCGAGTTGCTCGCCGGCACTCATGCCAGCCAGTGCCAGCTTGGTGCGCAGCAGCGGCAACGGACAGTGCAGGCCGCGCGCATCGAGCGTTGTCAGGTGGGTATCGGCCGTGGAATCAGCCGTCGGATTCGCAGTCTCAGCGCCAGGTCGTTCGAATGCCATCTGCCCTTCCGTTCTCGTTATGATGTTCTGCCACACGCATGAAGGGTGCAGCTTGAAAACGCCCCGATTTAAGGGCACCTTGCCTGACAAAGCAACTTTCCGCCCCGCCACCCCCTGAGAGTGAGGGGGCGCCAGGTCAGTCCGGCTCACTTCATGTGTCGTGCGGGCCGACTGTGCCTTGCACCTTATTGAAGAGGATTGCCTGCATGTCGTTGCTGTCCCCCTTGAGCGGTCGCGTTCGTCACGCACGCACCACACGCGTCACCCTGTCCAGCCTGCTGCTCAGCCTGACGCTGATGGGCGCCTCCCTGGCCAGCCCCTCCGCCGTGGCGCAGAACGACTATGGACTGCCGGACCTGGGCAGCGCCAGCGGCGGCATTTCCAGCAACGATGAATATCGTATCGGACGCGCCTGGCTGCGCCAGTTCCGCGCCCACGTGCGTGAATGGGATGACCCTATCACGCTGGACTGGATCAATGGCATCGTTCGCAAGCTGGCGCCCTGGAGTGAGCTGGACCGCAATGACTTCATCATCACCCTGGTGGCCAGCAGTCAGCTGAACGCCTTCGCCGTGCCCGGCGGCGTGGTCGGCGTCAATACGGGGCTGTTCGCCTTCGCGCCGGACCGCGACGCCTTCGCCTCGGTGCTCGCCCACGAGCTGGGCCACCTCTCCCAGCATCACTTTGCCCGCAACATGGAACGTCAGGCTGAAACTCGCCTGCCGACACTGGCCGGTTTTCTCGCCGGCATGGTGATCGCGGCCGGCGGTGGCGGCTCGGCCGGTCTCGCGACCATGGCCGGCACCCAGGCGGCGGCGATCTCGGATCAGCTGGCCTACTCACGCCGCTTCGAACAGGAGGCCGACCGTGTCGGCATCGAGGCGCTGGCGCGTGCCGGCTTCGACCCCGAGGCCATGCCCCGCATGTTTCGCGCCATGCAGCGCATGGCCAGCCTGCAGGGCAGCAACGCGCCGGAATTCCTGCTGACGCACCCGGTCACCGAAGCACGTATCGGTGACACCCAGGCGCGTGCCGATGCCCTGGAGACCGCGACCCCTGATCCGCTGGGCACGCTGGCCTACGAGATGATACGCGCCCGCGCCCTGCTGGCGCTCAACCTAAGCCAGCCCTCCCAGGGGCTGGTGACCTTGCGTGAGGACTCAGCCGATCCGGATGCCATCGCCTACTACCAGGCACTGGCGGCCGCCGAGAATCACGAGATCGACAGCGCCCTCGCCGCGCTGGACCGCCTGCACGACAAGCATCCCGACCTCACCCTGATCAGCGCCAGTGCCATCGAGGTCGCCCGGGATGCACGTCGCTATGACGAGGCCACGCAACGCGCCAGACGCCTGCTGCGCCTGCAGCCGGATTACCTGCCGACACGCCTGGCACTTGCCGAGGTCAGGCTGCAGCAGGACCCCGCCAGCGCACGCCAACAGCTGGAAGACATGCGCCGCGAACATCCCGATGATCCCAAGGTCTGGAATCTGGCGGCCGAGGCCAGTGGCCGCAGCGGGCATCAGGCCGAAGCCTTCCTGTACCGGGCGGAATTCGAGCAGCTCGAGGGACGCATGGACAGTGCCTTCGCCCAGCTGAAACTGGCCGATGAGGCGGCGCGCAAGGCAGACGACTTCGCGCTGGCCAATCGCATCAATGCGCGGCGTGAGGACTTCAAGGACTACCGCAACGCCATCGAAGCGTTCTGATCTCCACCGCCCCTTCCCGCCGACAATGAAAAACCGCCGCCCCGACTCCTCGGGTGCGGCGGTTTGCATCGCCTGCCTGCAGCGCCTCTCGTCGATCAGGCGTCGGCGTGATCAGCCACGATTGAACTCCAGCATGCGGGTCAGCGGCTTGAGCGCGCGCTCACGCAGGCTGTCGTCGACGAAGATTTCCTCGCCGTTGGCCTCGGCGGGATCACGGCGCAGCACCGCGGCCAGATTCTCGAGACCATTCATCGCCATCCACGGGCAGTGCGCACAGCTCTTGCAGGTCGCGCCATTACCGGCGGTCGGCGCCTCGAACAACTGCTTGCCCGGTGCTGCCTGCTGCATCTTGAAGAAGATGCCGCGGTCGGTGGCGACGATCATCTGCTCGTGAGGCAGCTCGACGGCGGCCTTGATCAGCTGGGACGTGGACCCCACCACGTCGGCAAGCTCCACCACCGACTGCGGCGATTCCGGGTGCACCAGCACCGCGGCGTCCGGGTGGACCTTGAGCAGGTCGGTGATGCCCTGGGCGCGGAACTCGTCATGCACGATGCAGGCACCATCCCACAGCAGCATGTCAGCGCCGGTCTGCTTCTGCACATAGGCGCCCAGATGCTTGTCCGGGGCCCAGATCAGCTTCTCGCCCTTCGCGTGGAGGTGCTCGATCACATCAACGGCGATGGAGGAGGTCACCACCCAGTCGGCACGCGCCTTCACCGCCGCCGAAGTGTTGGCGTAGACGACCACGGTGCGATCGGGATGGGCATCACAGAAGGCGGCGAATTCGTCTTCCGGGCAGCCCAGATCCAGCGAGCAGGTCGCCTCCAGCGTCGGCATCAGCACGCGCTTCTCCGGGGAGAGGATCTTGGAGGTCTCGCCCATGAAGCGCACGCCGGCGACGATCAACGTCGAGGCGTCATGACGGGCGCCGAAGCGCGCCATCTCGAGGGAATCCGCGACACAGCCGCCGGTGTCCTCGGCAAGCTGCTGGATGGCGTCATCGCAATAGTAATGGGCGACCAGCACGGCATCACGCTTGACGAGCAGCTGCTTGATCTCGGCGATCAGCGCGGCATCCCCTGCCGCGGGACGGGTCGGGCAGTACGCACGGGCGAGGTGCTCTCGCACCTGCTCGCGGACGCTATCGTGGGCCTCACGACCCGGCATGGCATTTGTCAGGCTGTTCATGTGTCTCTCACCTAGCCCACAGGGGCTCCCCCTGTGCTGAGTGGGTCAGGGCCCGGCCATGAGCACGAACGGCGCGTGGCGGCCCTCCCTTGCGCTGCAGCTGGGCTCCCCAGACTGCAACTGGTGCCTTGGGCGTCTATCGCCCTTGGCGGTGTCCTGTCGAGCGTCATCCTCTGAAGGACATGAGCCGTGGCTCGCGCACAAGGATACGCCTGCCACGCTCCCCGCTCCAGTCGACCTCACGCCAGGTACCCGGGCGTGCGTCGAGGCAACGCCGCGGAATCTTTCTGACGCATAACAAAAATTGCCCCGCGCCAATGAAGGCACGGGGCAAGATCTGGTGGGTCGTGAGGGATTCGAACCTTCGACCAATTGGTTAAAAGCCAACTGCTC
>NZ_JARWKT010000011.1:0-110720 GCF_029846385.1 Cobetia sp. 10Alg 146 | reverse complement strand
TAACGCCATGCGTCCCCGGCAGCGGATGCGTACTTTACGCACGATCCGGGCTGAGGGCAAGGGCTTTTTCCATCGATTGTCATTTCGAGGACATGCGGGCGACATCTCTTCCCTCATCACCTCTTCTTGCTCCTTTGGCCTCGTCTCGCCGTTGCTTGCTGACACATATCCCCTGGCCAGATACGCATTCGGCCCCGCCAGAAATGGCGGGGCCGAATATCGATCATCACACCAATGGCAGCTGGCGCTTACTTGTTGCCGCGCAGCTTGCGGCCCAGTGCCATGATCGGGCCACTGGCGACATAGCAACCGAACAGGCCCAGCAGCATCACGGACGGCTCCAGCGAGATGACCACGAAGGCCAGCACGATGGCGAGCAGCGCGACGAAGGGCACCGGCCCCTTGAGGTCGATCTCCTTGAAGCTGTAGTAGCGGATGTTCGACACCATCAGGATACCGGCAGCCGCGACCACGAAGACCATCAGCGACTTGAAGGCGAAGGTCTCGGCGTCAAAGTTGTGCATGGTCCACACACAGCCAGCCACGAGTGCCGCCGCTGCCGGACTGGGCAGACCGATGAACCACTTCTTGTCGGTGGAGCCTATCTGGACATTGAAGCGCGCCAGGCGCAGCGCTGCGCCCGCGACATAGACGAAGGCGGCGATCCAGCCGATCTTGCCGACATCCTGCAGAATCCAGCTGAAGGTGACCAGTGCCGGTGCCACGCCGAAGGACAACATGTCCGCCAGGCTGTCGTACTCCGCACCAAAGGCGCTTTGCGTATTGGTCAGGCGAGCCACACGTCCATCGAGACCATCCAGCACCATCGAGACGAAGATGGCGATGGAGGCATTGGCAAACTCGCCGTTCAGCGCACATACCACAGCGAAGAAGCCAGAGAACAATGCCGACGTGGTGAACAGGTTGGGCAGCAGGTAGATGCCACGCCGACGAACGGGCTTGCCATCCTCGATGGCCTCTTCCACGACTTCGCTGTCGTCGGTGAATTCTTCCACCACCTTGTCCAGCACGGAACTGCTACGGCGGGTCGGTTCTTCGGGGGCATCTTCTGCGCCGGGATGTCGATTTTCGTCAGTCATGGGATTCCTTGCATCATGCCTCGTCGTGGCAGGGTAACCACATTCTACACCTGCCAGTGAGCGCGAATAGTAGTGACACCCTAGCGGCCTCACCGTCGACTGTCACTTCCCTCCCCCATTCGATAGCGCTTATAGAGCAACAACGCAAGCGGGGCGCCCTCCTGATGGAGAGCGCCCCGCTCATTTCACGCCGGATCCAATAGGCAGGATCAGTTGCGTGACTTGTCGACCAGCTGGTTGGCAGTGATCCACGGCATCATGCCACGCAGCTTCTCACCAGTCTGTTCGATCGGGTGCTCGGCGTTCTGACGACGACGGGCCGTCATGGACGGGTAGTTGGTGTTGCCTTCCTGGATGAACATCTTGGCGTATTCACCGCTCTGGATGCGCTTGAGTGCATTGCGCATGGCGACACGGGACTGCTCGTTGATGACTTCGGTGCCGGTCACGTACTCGCCATACTCCGCATTGTTGGAGATGGAGTAGTTCATGTTGGCGATGCCACCTTCGTACATCAGGTCGACGATCAGCTTGAGCTCGTGCAGACACTCGAAGTAGGCCATTTCCGGTGCGTAGCCGGCTTCGGTCAGGGTCTCGAAGCCCATCTTGACCAGCTCGACCGCGCCACCACACAGGACAGCCTGCTCACCGAACAGATCGGTTTCGGTCTCGTCCTTGAAGGTGGTCTCGATGATGCCGGTACGACCGCCGCCGACGCCTGCCGCGTAGGACAGTGCGATGTCCTTGGCCTGGCCAGTCGCATCCTGGTGGATGGCGATCAGGTCCGGGATACCGCCGCCCTTCACGAACTCGGAACGCACGGTGTGACCCGGTGCCTTCGGCGCGATCATGATGACGTCGAGGTCAGCACGCGGCACGACCTGGTTGTAGTGGACGTTGAAGCCGTGAGCGAAGGCCAGTGTCGCGCCCTGCTTCAGGTTCGGTTCCACCTGGTTCTCGTAGATGGCCTTCTGGTTCTCGTCCGGCGCCAGGATCATGACCAGGTCGGCCGCCTTGACCGCTTCCTCGACTTCAGCAACCTTCAGGCCAGCCGCTTCGGCCTTGGCCCAGCTGGAGGAAGAGCGACGCAGGGCTACGGTGACGTCGACGCCGGATTCCTTCAGGTTGTTCGCGTGGGCATGGCCCTGGGAACCGTAACCGAGGATGACCACTTTCTTGCCCTGGATGAGGGAGAGGTCACAATCCTTGTCGTAATAGAGTTTCATCGTCATTGCTCCTGGCGGCTCACCCCGTCAGCGGGATGGCGTGAGATCTTGAAAGAGTGTCTGTTGTTCTTGCGACCCTTCCCGCGAGGGAAGGGCGTATGTCAGTGTCCAGCGCCGACGGCCATCTATCCTGACCGCTCTGCGTCCCTGGGAGGTCGTGCGCCTTGGATCAAGGTCTGCCGTCCTCCTCCTGCGCGGCGATGAGTCCACCTTACCCGCACCTCGGCATTGCGTAAAATGCTATATTTGCACCATCATATGCCATATAGCGCAACACAAGGCATTTCCCCCTTCAGCACTCATCGACAGCGGACTCCGGCATGGACAATCGTCAACTCAAGCAATTCCTGACCCTCGCCGAAACGCTGCATTTCGGACGCGCCAGCACTGCCCTGCACCTGAGCGCCTCTGCCCTGTCACGTGCCATTCGCGCCATGGAAGAGGAACTGGGCGTCAGCCTGTTCGAGCGCGACAACCGCAGCGTCGCACTGACACCGGCGGGAGAGCGCTTCCGTCGTCATGCTCGCGAACTCCTGAGTCAGTGGGATGACATTCGTCAGTCATTGCTGGAAGACAGCGATGAACTGCGTGGCGAGCTATCCCTGTACTGCTCGGTGACCGCCAGCTACAGCTTCCTGTATGAGATTCTCGCCTCCTTCCGGGCCCGCCATCCGCATGTGGAGCTCAAGCTGCATACCGGTGACCCCGCCGTGGCATTGGAGCGCGTGCTGATGGGCCACGAGGACCTGGCGATCGCCGCACGCCCGGACGTGCTGCCCTCGCGCCTGGCCTTCACCGACTTCGCCGAGTCGCCGCTGCGCTTCATTGCCCCGCGTCGTGATGGCCCCGGCCATCAGCTGGAAGGCATCGGCGAGGCGGACGATTCGTCAGCGGGGGACGACCACATCGACTGGGCGCGCGTCCCGATGATCCTCTCCGAGACCGGCCTGGCGCGCGAGCGCTTCGATGCCTGGTGCCATACTCGTGGCATCAAGCCGCGCCTGTATGCCCAGGTTGCCGGCAACGAGGCCATCGTCAGCATGGTCGGACTGGGCTTCGGGATCGGCGTGGTGCCGCAGATCGTGCTCGACAACTCCCCGCTGGCCGATCAGGTGCGCATCCTCGATGTCGATCCGCCGCTGACCCCCTACAAGGTCGGGCTGTGCGTACAGGAGAAACGTCTTCGACATCCACTGGTACGCGCACTCTGGGAACAGCTGCCCGGTACCCCGCGACGGCCAGAGGAGTGATGACGCAGTGACCCTGCGCCACGGAACATTGCGCTACATGGCCCGCACCACGCCACAACGAAAACGGCGCCCCGAGGGGCGCCGTTCTTGTATCGCGTTTCCACAATCACCGTCTTACAGGCTCAACACCTTCTCACCGCGGGCGATGCCGGAGACACCGGTACGAGCCACTTCCAGCACCCCTACCGGCTGCATCGCCGCCAGGAAGGCATCCAGCTTGCCACCGTCACCGGTGATCTGGATGGTGTAGAGGCTCGGCGTGATGTCGACGATCTGGGCACGGAAGATGTCCGCCGTGCGCTTGATCTCGTCACGCTGGGCGCCCAACGCCTTGACCTTGACCAGCATCAGCTCGCGCTCGATGTGGCTGCCCTCGGTGAGATCCACCAGCTTGACCACATCCACCAGCTTGTTGAGGTGCTTGGTGATCTGCTCGATGACGCGATCTTCGCCGACCGTGGTGACGGTCAGACGTGACAGGGTCGCGTCCTCGGTCGGGGCCACGTTGAGGGTCTCGATGTTGAAATTGCGCTGTGAAAACAGGCCGACGACCCGTGACAGCGCGCCCGGTTCGTTTTCCATCAGAATGGAGATGATATGGCGCATCAGGTCCGCTCCGTCTTCGTAAGCAGCATGTCACGCATGGAGCCGAGAGGCACCTGCATCGGATAGACGTGTTCACGCGGGTCGACATAGATGTCGAGGAACACCAGCTCGTCCTTGTTGCGGAAGGCTTCTTCCAGCGCAGGTTCGAGCTCCTCCACCGTGTGCACCTTGATGGCACGGAAGCCATAGGCGCCCGCCAGCTGCACGAAGTCAGGCAGCGACTCCATATAGGAATGCGAGTGACGGGACTTGTAGTTCAGGTCCTGCCACTGACGCACCATGCCCAGCGACTGGTTGTTGAGGTTGATGATCTTGACCCCGATCCCGTACTGCTTACAGGTCGAGAACTCCTGCATCATCATCTGGAAGCTGCCTTCCCCGGTGAACAGCACCACATCGTCATCCGGGTAGGACATCTTGATGCCCATGGCTGCCGGGAAGCCGAAGCCCATGGTGCCCAGACCACCGGAGGTGATCCAGCGGTTGGGGCGCTGGAACTTGTAGTACTGGGCGGCGAACATCTGGTGCTGACCGACATCGGTGGCGACGAAGGCTTCGCCACGCGTCGCGCGGTGCACGGCTTCCACCACCTGCTGCGGCTTGAGCGGCTCGCCCGGGGCGGACGGCTCATACAGCTTGCCTTCACGCTCGGCACGCCAGCCATCGATCTGGGACCACCAGGCTTCCAGTGCATCAGGGTTGGCCAGCTCACGTCCCTGCACGAGGCTGATCATCTCGTTGATCACGGCATCGGCCGGACCGACGATCGGCACATCGGCGCGCACGGTCTTGGAGACTGAACTCGGGTCGATGTCGACGTGGATGATCTTGGCCGTCGGGCAGAACTTCGAGGTGTTGTTGGTCACGCGGTCATCGAAGCGCGCGCCGATGCAGATGATCAGATCGGTGTGGTGCATGGCATTGTTCGACTCATAGGAGCCGTGCATGCCGGGCCAGCCCAGACACTGGCGATCGCCCTGCGGATAGGCACCGATGCCCATCAACGAGGTGGTGATCGGGAAGTTCAGACGGCGCACCAGGTCGGTCAGCGCTTCGCTGGCACGACCGGAGACCACGCCACCGCCGGTGAAGAACAGCGGGCGGCGGGCCTTGAGCATCAGCTCGACGGCCTTCTTGATCTGGCCGCTGTGGCCACGGGTGACCGGGCTGTAGGAGCGCATGCGTACCTTCTTGGGGTAGCTGTACTCGTAACGCTCGGTCGGGGCGGTCATGTCCTTCGGGATGTCGATGACGACCGGCCCCGGGCGTCCGCTGGAGGCCAGATAGAAGGCCTTCTTGATGACTTCCGGAATCTCGCTCGGGTGCTTGATCGAGAAGCTGTGCTTCACGATCGGGCGAGTCACACCGACGATGTCGGTTTCCTGGAAGGCGTCTTCACCGATCAGGTGGCTGGCGACCTGGCCACACAGCACGACCATGGGAATCGAGTCCATGTAGGCCGTGGCGATACCGGTCACGGCATTGGTCGCGCCGGGGCCTGAGGTGACCAGCACGACTCCGGGCTTGCCGGAAGCGCGTGCGTAGCCATCGGCTGCGTGGGTAGCAGCCTGTTCGTGGCGGACCAGAATGTGCTGGACCTTGTCCTGACGGAACAGGGCGTCATAGATGTGCAGCGCCGCTCCACCGGGATAGCCGTATATATACTCCACGCCCTCGTCATGCAGCGCGCGGGCGATCATGTCAGCGCCGGAAAGCAATTCCACTTGGTTGTTCTCCCCTGGAGGTCTCGAGTGCGTCCGGCAGCAATACGCAAGCCGGATCGAGTGCGACCTGAATGTCGCTACCGCAACAGTTGCGGCACCTGATGCCAAACCCTGGCGTCTGCGGCCCGGTTAGGGCCTGCACTCTTGTCGCATCGGTTGGATGCGGTCGGGGCTGATGGCCGATCGGTACGGTTGGCGTACCCTGATCGGCATATCCTTCGACAGGCGGACAGCGACTCAGCGTCTGTCCTTCACGTGGCGCTTCGAGGGTCGCCCGAATGGCCACGCCCGCAATCAGGAATGGTCAAGAGTCCAACAGCCGCAAGGGGCTGTCAACTCAACCTTACGCCAGTGTGCGCCGCCTACGCCAAATGCCACACCGATAACGGGAAATCCGGCCATATGCGTGCGTAAAACCTCACAGATGGCATTTAATTCGCAATTTTCTGCCTCGTGATTTTCAGCATCCCTGCCACCGGGTTGTCATTTTGCGCCCAGACGACAGACACGAAAACGCCCCACCGCAAGCGGAAGACAGACTTCCGTCACGGTGGGGCGTCACTCACGGGCGCGCGATTCAGCGCGTGAAGGTCAGCTCTCCGCCCTCTTCGCCGACCTGGATCACGTCACCGGGCACGAATTCACCGCCCAGCAGCGCCTGGGCCAGCGGGTTCTCGATACGGCTCTGGATGGCGCGCTTGAGCGGACGCGCACCGTAGACCGGATCGAAGCCTGCCTTGGCCAGCAGCGCCATCGCGGCATCGGTGATCTCGAAGCCGAGATCACGTTCGGCCAGCCGCGCCTTGAGCCGCTCGAGCTGAATGCCGGCGATGGAGGCGATCTGCGCCTGCCCCAACGCGTGGAAGACCACCACTTCATCGATGCGGTTGATCAGCTCCGGCCGGAAGTGATTGCCCACGACTTCCATGACCGCCGTCTTCATGTCGTCGTACTGGAAGGCCGCCTTGCGATCGACACTCTCTTGCGTGTCTTCCTCGTCCGCCAGCTCGCCATTGAGACCGCTCATGCGCTGGATCATCTCGGACCCCAGATTCGAGGTCATCACGATCACGGTATTGCGGAAGTCGACGGTACGCCCCTGCCCATCGGTCAGGCGGCCATCTTCCAATACCTGCAGCAGGATGTTGAAGACATCCGGATGCGCCTTCTCGACCTCATCGAGCAACAGCACGGAGTACGGCTTGCGACGCACGGCCTCGGTCAGATAGCCACCCTCTTCATAGCCGACATAGCCGGGAGGCGCGCCGATCAGACGAGCCACCGAGTGCTTCTCCATGAACTCGGACATGTCGATGCGCACCATCGCCTCTTCGGTATCGAACAGGAAGCTGGCCAGCGACTTGCAGAGCTCCGTCTTGCCGACCCCGGTCGGGCCGAGGAACAGGAAGGAGCCATTGGGACGATTCGGGTCCGACAGCCCGGCGCGTGAGCGACGCACCGCATTGGCCACCGCGATCACCGCCTCATCCTGACCGATCACCTTCTCATGCAGCGCCTCTTCCATGCGCAGCAGCTTGTCGCGCTCGCCTTCGAGCATCTTGGAGACCGGAATGCCGGTCCAGCGCGAGACGACCTCGGCAATCTCCTCCTCGGTGACATTGGAGCGCAGCAGCACGTGGGCGGAGGTATCCGCCTCGCCTTCGCCGGCTTCGCTGATCTGCTTCTCGAGCCCCGGAATCACGCCGTACTGCAGTTCCGACATGCGGCTGAGGTCGCCGGCACGCCGCGCCTGTTCCAGATCGATGCGCGCCTGTTCCAGTTCGGCCTTGAACTGCGCTGCCCCCTGGATACTGGCCTTCTCGGCCTTCCAGACCTCATCGAGATCGGCATATTCGCGTTCCAGCTCCGCGATCTGGTCCTCAAGCGCGCCGAGACGCTTGAGTGCCGCTTCGTCGGTCTCCTTCTTGAGGGCTTCACGCTCCATCTTGAGCTGGATCAGACGGCGGTCGAGACGGTCCATCTCTTCCGGCTTGGAGTCCAGCTCCATGCGGATGCGTGACGCGGCTTCATCGATCAGGTCGATCGCCTTGTCCGGCAGCTGACGGTCCGTGATGTAGCGCGATGAGAGGCGCGCGGCCGCAATGATCGCACTGTCAGTGATATCCACCCCATGGTGCACCTCGTAGCGTTCCTTCAAGCCACGCAGGATGGCGATGGTGTCCTCCTCGCTGGGCTGATCCACCTGCACCTTCTGGAAACGACGCTCCAGCGCGGCATCCTTCTCGATGTACTGGCGATACTCGTCAAGCGTGGTGGCACCGACACAGTGCAGCTCGCCACGCGCCAGCGCCGGCTTGAGCATGTTGCCGGCATCCATCGCGCCCTCGGCCTTGCCCGCGCCGACCATGGTGTGCAGCTCATCGATGAACAGGATGACCTGGCCTTCTTCCTGCGCCAGCTCCTTCAGCACCGACTTGAGGCGCTCCTCGAATTCGCCGCGGAACTTGGCTCCCGCCAGCAGCGAGCCCATGTCGAGAGACAGCACACGCTTGTTCTTGAGGCCTTCCGGCACCTCGCCATTGACGATACGGCTGGCCAGCCCCTCGACGATGGCGGTCTTGCCGACACCGGGCTCACCGATCAACACCGGGTTGTTCTTGGTGCGACGCTGAAGGACCTGAATCGTGCGACGAATCTCCTCGTCACGCCCGATCACCGGATCGAGCTTGCCGTCGCGCGCACGCTGGGTGAGGTCCATCGTGTACTTGTTGAGTGCCTCGCGATTGTTCTCGGCGTCGGCATCTCCCACCGCCTCGCCACCGCGCAGTGCATCGATGGCGGAGGTCAGGGCGGGCTTCTTGATGCCCGAGGAGGTGAACGACTTGCCGAGATCACCGCCCAGCTCCAGCGCGGCCAGCAGCGCGAGCTCGGAAGCGATGTATTGATCGCCGCGCTTCTGGGCTTCGCGGTCGGCCAGATTCAGAAGCTTGCCGAGCGCCTGGGAAGGCGCGACATTGCCGTCGAACTGGGACACGGTGGGCAGGTCATCCAGTTGACGCTTGAGCCCGCTCATCAAGCTAGTGGCATCGCCGCCCGCCTTGTTGACCAACGCCTTGAGACCGCCATCGCGGTCCTCCAGCAGGGCCAGCAGCAGATGCTGGGGATGGATTTCATTGTGGCCTCGCCCGACGGCGAGCGACTGGGCATCCGCAAGCGCGTTCTGCAGCTTGCTGGTGAGTTTGTCGATGCGCATGGTGCCTTCTCCTGAGAGTCATGGCGGTACTCCTCTTCTCAGGAGCTTCGCCTGTAACATTTCGTATCTAACCCTAGAGATGGGGGGCTGGGGGGCCGCTTTCAAGGCGTGATTTGCGGCAACGCAGCATGTTGTCCGCGAAGCATGATCCAGATCAGGTTCCCCTGCAGCAGGTTGGCCCTCAGCGCCTGAAGATGTCGCCAGGGGCTTTCGCTCGACACGGAAAAGCGCCCCGCCAACCTGAGTGATCAGGTCAACGGGGCGCTTTTGTCTTTCGGCTTGCCGAGCGTCGGTGCATCGCGGCGGCCAGGTCTCCATTTCACGCTATCAGCGCAGCCAGATCACCGTGGCCATTCGCCCCGTCACGCCATCATCACGGCGATGGGAGTAGAAGCGCGATTCCGAGGCAGTGCAGAAGTGACCGCCACTGACATGGCCGACCCCCGCACGCTCCAGCCGCAGGCGAGCCAGCTTGTAGAGGTCGCCCATATAGTGGCCCAGCCGGTAGGGACTGGATTCGAAGGCGTCGTCGGCCTCGGGGAGATCCGCGATGAAGGCGTCACGCACCTCGGGGCCGACCTCGAACTGGGCATTGGAGATCGCCGGGCCCAGCCAGGACATCAGCTCGCCCGGGTCATCTCCCAGGCGGGCGACAGTGGCTTCCAGCACACCTTCCACCAGGCCACGCCAGCCCGCATGCGCCACCCCGACCCGCGTCCCCTGACGATCACAGAACAGCACCGGCAGGCAGTCCGCCGTCATCACCACGCAGGCCTGCCCCGTACCGGTACTGATGCAGGCGTCAGCACGTGGTGGCACCGCCTCATGGCGCTCATCGGCGTGACAGACGTCAAAGGCATCCACCACCTGAGTCCCATGCACCTGATCCAGCCACGCCAGTGGACGACCATCATCGACCTCCGCCGCGAGCAGATCACGCACCCGCGCGACCATCGCCGGATCATCCCCGACATGCCGCGCCGGATTGAAGCCAGCGTATGGCCCCTGACTCGGGCCACTCTCACGCGTGGTCACGAAGGCCTGCACCGGACTGGGTGCTGGCCAGTCCGGCAGAATCAGGGTCGGGCGTAGACTGTCGTCGTGCATAACCTCTCCTGGCGCGATGGGATACGCGAACCGAGCCCCTCAGCGGGCGATGTCTTCCTTGAGATAGTCGATCAAGACCAGCATGTCACCCGGCATCTCGGCGCGGAATTCGACTTCCTTGCCCGTGATCGGGTGGATGAAGGCGAGGCGACGGGCATGCAGCGCCTGACGCGGGAACTGACGCAGCAACTCCTTGAGCGGGTCACTGGCCCCCGGCGGAAGCTTCAGACGGCCTCCGTAGACCGGGTCCCCGATCAGTGGATAGCGCTGGTGCGCCATGTGCACACGGATCTGGTGGGTACGCCCGGTTTCCAGCTTGCAGCGGATATGGGTATGGCCCCGGAAGCGCTCCACCACGCGAAAATGCGTGATCGCCATCTTGCCGCTATGGGTCACGGCCTGACGCTTGCGATCCTTGGGGTGACGCCCGATGGGCGCATCCACGGTACCGCCCGCCGTCAGCACACCGGTCACGACGGCATCGTACTCGCGAGACACGGTACGCGCCTGCAGCTGCTCGACCAGGTCCGCCTGGGCGGTCAGCGACTTGGCGACCACCATCAGGCCACTGGTGTCCTTGTCGAGACGATGCACGATACCGGCACGCGGCAGCATGGCATTGCCCGGACAATGGTGCAGGATGGCATTGAGCAGCGTGCCATCCGGATTGCCGGCCCCCGGGTGCACGACCATGCCGTGCTCCTTGTTGATGACCAGCACGTCGTCATCCTCGAAGACGATCTCGAGCTCGATGTCCTCGGGGCCATGACTGACTTCTTCTTCAAGCTCGGCGGTCAGGGCCAGACGTTCACCGCCATAGACCTTCTCGCGGGGTTTGACGGCGGCACCGTCGAGGGTCAAGGCACCGGTCTTGATCCAGTGCTTGAGGCGCTCGCGGGAATAGTCGGAGAAGATCTCGGCGCAGGCCTGATCAAGGCGCATGCCAATCATCGCCTCCGGGATCCGCTCTTCGCGGTTGATGGTGTCTGCCATATTGCTCTCTGAGGCCGTTTCGCAGGAAAGGGCCTTTGCTTTATAGTGAGTGCGGATCGGCGGATTCTAGCATGCCCGCCATGGATTGCCCGAGATGAGGAAACCGATGCGCGCCCTTCCCTTGACTGCCTTCGCCCTGGCCAGCACCTTGCTGGTCGGCTGTGCGTCCAACGAGCCGGCACCGGATCTTCAGGAGCAGGAGCTGTACCGTCAGGCTCAGGTTTCCCTGGATACCAGCCGCTTCAACTCCGCCGTGCAGCAACTTGAAGCACTGGATACTCGCTTCCCGTTCGGCAGCTATGCCGAACAGTCGCAGCTGGAGCTGATCTACGCCTACTACCAGGTGGACAACTGGGAAGCCGCACGCGCGGCGGCCAGCCGCTTCATTCGGCTGCACCCGGACCACCCGCAGGTCGATTATGCCTACTACATGCGTGGACTGGCAGCCTATAGTGCAGGGCGCTTCAGCCTGGAATCGCTGGACCTGATCGACATCTCCAAGCGGGATCTCGGTGCGACGCGGGACGCCTACGTCGACTTCGGCGAACTGGTGCGCCGCTTCCCCAACAGCACCTACGCCGCAGATTCGCGTCAGCGCATCATCTATCTGCGCAATGTACTCGCGCGTGGCGAGCTGCAGACAGCGGATTTCTATCTGCGCAAGCAGGCCTATCTGGCCGCCGTGAAGCGTGGCGAGTGGGTGATCGAGCACTACCCTAACACTCCTGCCACTCGCGATGCGCTGGCCGTGATGGTCGAAGGCTATCTGGGCCTCGGTCTGCGCGACCGCGCCAGCGAGACGCTCAAGGTGCTGATCCAGAATGATCCGGACAACAAGCGTCTGGATGGCCGTACCTTCGAGCCGCGCTACGTGAAGGCGGATGACCTGACCGTCTGACGATCAGGCTTCCCGCCTCACCATCGAAAAGCCCGTGATCACCGATCACGGGCTTTTTTCATGCTGTCAGCATGGCCAGAATCGTCGGACTCAGGCGCTTTCAGCGGCTTGCGCAAAGAATCCGCAATCCCTGACACCGAACATGAGTTGCCTCAGTCGCCGGCCGCCCAGCCATTGACGATCGGGTAGCGACGGTCGCGCCCGAAGCCACGCGGCGTGACACGCACGCCAACCGGTGCCTGACGGCGCTTGTACTCACAGCGGTCGACGAGACGCACCACACGATAGACATCCTCTTCCTCGAAACCGGCACGGATGATCGCCTCGGCACTCATGTCACCCTCGATGTAATGGGTGAGAATCGCATCCAGGGTGTCGTAGTCCGGCAGCGAGTCGCTGTCGAGCTGGTCTTCGGCGAGCTCCGCGGACGGCGGACGCGTGATGACACGCTCCGGAATCGCCGGGCCCATGGTGTTGCGCCAGTTGGCGAGACGGAATACCCAGGTCTTGTAGACGTCCTTGAGCGCATTGTAGCCCCCGACCATGTCGCCATAGAGCGTGGCGTAACCCACCGCCATCTCGCTCTTGTTGCCAGTGGTCAGCACCATCAGGCCCTTCTTGTTGGAGATGGCCATCAGCAGCACGCCACGACAGCGTGACTGCAGGTTCTCCTCGGTGGTGTCGCGCTCACTGCCGGCAAAGCTCTCCGCCAATGTCTCGGTGAAGGCCTCGACCATCGGGGCGATGGGCATCACCTCGTAATTCACGCCCAGCAGTGTCGCCTGCTCGGCAGCGTCTTCCCTGGAGATGTCCGCGGTGTAGTGATACGGCATCATCACCGCATGCACGCGGTCCGCGCCCAGCGCATCGACGGCAATCGCCAGCGACAGGCCGGAGTCGATGCCACCAGAGAGACCCAGCACCACGCCCTTGAAGCCGCTCTTGTTGACGTAGTCACGCAGACCGGTGACCAGTGCACAGTAGAGCGACTCTTCCGGTGACAGCAGCTCGGCGATCTCGCCGCTCTGCGGCGCCCAGCTACCGCCTTCCTCCTTGAGGAACTGCACCGGCATCAGGCCGACATCCCACCAGGGTGCCTGCACGCAGGTATTGCCCTCGGCATCGATGGCGGCGGAGCCACCATCGAAGACCAGCTCGTCCTGGCCACCGATCTGATTGACGTAGACCAGCGGACACTTCACTTCGGCCGCCCGCTGAGCGAACAGATGATTGCGCTCGGCCGGCTTCTCCAGATGATAGGGCGAGGCATTGAGGCTGACGAGAATGTCCGCGCCGGCATCCCGTGCCTGACGAACGGGCGCGCCATCCCACAGGTCTTCACAGATCACGATACCCAGACGGGCGCCGCGGCATTCCACCACGCAGGCCTCGGAGCCCGGCGTGAAGTAACGCTGCTCATCGAAGACCTGATAGTTGGGCAGTGCCTGCTTTGCGTACTCGGCGATCCACTCGCCATCCTTGAGCACGCCGGCCAGGTTGTAGCGCTTGCCGTCACGCATGCCGGGGTAGCCGACGATGACCATCACCCCACGCGCGACCTTGCTGGCCATCCGCGCGCGCGCCTCGTCGAGTCGTGCCTCCATGGATTCGCGCAGCAACAGGTCTTCCGGCGGGTAGCCGGTCAGACACAGCTCGGGCAGCACGACGACGTCGGCCTTGTGCTCGAGACTCGCTTCACGGACGGCTTCGATGGCACGCTCGGTATTGCCGGGGATATCACCGACCAGCGGGTCGAGCTGGGCCATCACCAGAGTCAGATCTTGCATGCGGTAAGGATCTCTCGATTGGCGGTTCGATAAGGGGCCAGTACACTGTGGCCAGACATCTGGCTCAGACTGCTGAGCCGTGCACCGGCTCATCAGTCTCATGATGGCCGCCATTGTCCCGCAAGGTCGCGCCGCTGGCAAAAAGCCACGCGCGCCGCCTCATCTGGGAGTCATATAGGAATGAGCCTGTTGATCATCCGTCTGCTGGTATTCGTCGTCCTGTTCTGGGCAGGCCTGCGCCTCTATCGCATGTATCGCCAATGGAAGCTGAGCCAGGACAACCACGATGACGGCCAGCCTGCCGAGCGCGAGGCCCAGAACATGGTGCGCTGCGCCTACTGCGATCTGCATCTGCCGGAAAATGACGCCATCCGCCATGAAGCGCTGCACTTCTGCTGTCAGGAGCACCAGCAGCATTTCCTCGACGAGGGGCCACGCAAGTAACGCACTGTCTTCCCCCTCGAGACGAAGGCTCGAGGGGGAAGACGCCATGACGATGCTCAGGCCCAGCGCGTCGCGTCTGGCTGGGACGAGGCTTCCAGCGTGGCGATCTCGCCCAGCAAGGTCTCGGGCTGGTAGGGGGTGGGGTCGATGATCGGCGTACGCCCCAGCAACTGGTCCGCCAGCAGGCGGGTCGAGGCCGGCGCCAGTACCAGGCCATTGCGATAGTGACCGGCATTGACGTGCAGGTGGCGGCGTTCGGGCACGGCACCGATGAACGGCATGCCGGTCGGCGAACCGGGACGCAGCCCCGCCCAGTGATGCTCGACCTCACACTCGGCCAGCGCCGGGATGATCTCGCAAGCGCTCTTGATCAGCGACTCACGCGCCTCAAGGGTGGTCGCCTTGTCGAAGCCGACCTCCTCCAGCGTGGAACCCGCCACGATGCGCCCATCGGCACGTGGAATCACGTAGCGTCCATTCTTGAGTACCACGCGCTCCACCAGCCCCTTGGGTGCCTTGAACAGCACCATCTGGCCGCGTACCGGCCGCACCGGCAGCGCCAGCCCCGCCTTACTCAGAATCTCGCGACTCCAGGCGCCCCCACAGACCACGACCTGTCCGGCGGACAGCACTGAATTGGCGGTCTGCACGCCGATGGCGGTGTCGTCCTGCAGCAGAATGCCCTGCACCGCGACATTCTCGAGCAGACGCACGCGCGGGTGGGCATCGAGAGCGGCGCGCAGTGACTTGCCCAGGCGCGGATTGCGGATGCTGCCCAGCGTCGGCATCCACAGCGCCGATTCGCAACCGGGCGCGACGGCCGGTGCCTTGTCGTAAAGAAAGTCAGCCTCCACGCGCGTCAGCGGCTTGGTGTATTCCTCGGACCAGCTCAGTGCCTGCTCGGCGTCCTCGACATTCAGGTACAGCAGACCCTGCTGGCGATATTCGGGGTCGATGCCGGTGGTCTCGATCAGGCGCTCGGCCAGCGTGGGGTAGAAACCTTCCGACCAGGCAGACAGGCGTGAGATCGGCGCACTATAACGCCACGGATACAACGGCGAGACGATACCGCCGCCCGCCCAGGATGCCTCGCGCCCACACTGGCCCCGCTCGACCAGCGTGACCTCGGCACCGCCATCCGCCAGTTCCAGCGCAGTCAGCATGCCGATCACGCCACCGCCTACCACCACAAAGTCATTCACGCCTGTTCGCTCCTGCCTCAAGACCGGGAAAGGCTTCCAGAATACGCCGCCCGCAAGGCGGTGCAAGCGAGCCGCGCGCAATCCAGTATCGCGCCGAGGCCGCTCTCGCCACTGCTACCAGCAATCGCCATCGCCTTCAGCCGTCCGGCGCCCGGTACTACTCAAGCTCAAGGACTTACACTCAGTATCGCGAGCCTGAACACCTGTCGCCGTCGCCTTGACAGTAAAAGCAGTTGCATTGCCATCAAGACTCAATGTGTAAAAGCCATCAGGCGACGTGGTCGCACGCCCCAAACCGTCATCATCACAGCTCGAGCCACCCCCGATACTGGATGAGTATTCACCACAGCGCGCCATGTAGCGCTCCTGCGCCTGTGCTAGCGACACCAGCGCGACATGAGCGTCCTCGCGGTGGGTACGCAGAACATGATTCTGGTAACTGGGATACGCGATGGCAGCCAGAATGCCGACGATGGCAACCACTATCATCAACTCGATCAGACTGAAGCCCCGCCCTCTTCGATAAGCGCTTGACTGACTGTCTATACGCTCATTGGCAATGGCTTGTTCAATCATGGGCATGTCCTGTCGTGAAACAGCCACCGCGGCAAGTTGCGGTGGCTGACATAAGAAGTAAAAGTACACGCTTTACCGAGAGCTTCAGCGCAGCTGGTACCAGGAGACACGGCCAGATGTCGCAGACGTCTGTACATTGAGCTCGAACGGAGTAACCGTGCCAGGGTCGCTGCCACTGGCCCCAGTAGCGACAAAGACATGATTGCCAATACTGGCCAGGCCACTAGGCTCACCAGAGAGTTTGATGCTGACCAGGATATTGCCAACCTCAGGACCAGCTTCATTCACTGTTCCAATAAGATCTCCATCATCGAAGCTACTGTCTCCATTGAGATCGAAAATCGGGACATAGCTTGAGTTGCCGCTATCGTAAGACGGCAGACCAGTCTGTACGTCGACCGCTATCAACCAACCACTACTATTGGCTTCACAGAAGTTACTGCCGCCCCCGTCAGTGCGTGTTGAGACGACCAGCAGATTGCCCAGCAAACTGGCAGGCTGGACGACCTCCTCGCCAGCATCAACGAGATCCAGATACCAGCCGTAGCGTGACTCCTTGTCACTGGCTAAAGGCTGCTGGCCGTAATCAAAAAGCTGGCCATCCAGCGTGCGCCCGACAATCTCTCCCTCAGCATGCTCCACACCAGTAAACTCACGCTGCTCAAGCTGCTCACGCCCCAGGTCGAGATGCTGGCCGTCATCGAGCACGGTATACAGACTTTGCTGGCTGGCCACGTCATCATCAATCGGCGTATAGAGCTGTTCACCCGTGCCGAATGACACAAGGAGATTAGGCTCTTCCATGGTATTCGTCGCACCAGAAAGGCGACTCAATGTCGGCTTGACCGTGATCGGCTGAACACTCCCGCTGGCGCAGCCTTCACTACTATCCGAGTCACAGGTGGCAGTGAAAAGCAGACTGGACTTCCACTCCGCTGGGTCCCTCTCACTAAGGTCAAACTTCCACATTCTCCCCTGCATATCACCGCCGTAAGCAAAATCGATCGTTCCGTTGCCATCAAGGTCAGCGACCTGAAGGCTGGTGAGTTCTCCTGCATCACTCCCGCCGACAAGCTTGGCTATCGCGGTACCAGACGTCAGCTCACGCAGAAACAGAGTGGCAGAAGCCTTGTCGTTCTCCGGTTTGAGTCCATTGGGGATCAGCAAGGCCTGCTGGCCATTGTTGAGTTGACCAACATGAACACCGCCATAGACATAGCCTACATCCTTATCCTTGAGGCCATTGCGGTTATTGGCGACCCCAAACTCCCAACCTGCCAGTCCAGCAGCCGAAACCTCATTGCCTTTGACGGCATCCGAGACATTGAGCACGAAAACCCCACGGCCACCGCCGCCCAACCCGGACGCCAGCCAGGTACTCCCCTCAGCTAACGTCGTCACACGTGGGACGGCATCAACATAATAACGATGCTGGTAACCGGTGCTTGCCAGATAACCGAGCCCTTCTCCATCTTCTTTGCTGAACAACAGCTCAGGAATATACGCGAACTGCTCATCGCCAGATTCGAGATCAAAGGCATGCAACATGCCGTCATTGGCCCCCACAAAGACACTGCCCTGACCATTTCCGCCATCGCGAGTCACAACGACTGGGGAAGATCCAATGATATCGCCCAACACGCTACCCTGACGGGTACGTAGGCCCTTTCCCTCGAGTGCGCGACTCCCTTTGAGCCAGGCGACCACCGCCTCGCGCCCCTCTCTTTTGCTCAGATCATCGGGCGCATGACGCTCCAGATCCTTCTGCTGCGCACTGGTGAGGTTGCCCTCTGAAAACACGACTGTTGAACCGTTATCCGCGGTGTAGACCTTGCGACTGGCGGCTCCTGACTTATTGAGATTGGCCGTCAGCCTGTCCGAAGCATTCCATACAGGGGCCTCTTGGTTTGCCTCGAATGTCCCGCTATCCACCACTTCGGCATCGGAGTCTCCCTGAGCCACTGCCGATACCGCCGTGACTTCCCCCGACCAGCTGGCGGGGGAATAGCTGACCTGAAGTACGACACCACCTGCTTCAACCTCCGCAGTACTCAGATTGGTCGCCACACCGCTGACACTCTCACCACGCGCCACGATATCTCGCGAAATGGCTGCCAGAGCATCGACCAAGGCCGCAGGATCAGCGGCATTGAAGTAGAGCCCGCCCCCATCTTCCGCAGCTTGCTTGAGGTCATCGATGGTGCTGGAGGTCGATTCCTGAACATATCCAGGTATGTCGCTATTCAGCCGAGTATTCCACCTGTCATCATCAGCCTCGACACCAAATGCGACGGTATAGGTCGTCATCACCTGGTTCTCATAACTACCACTACCCAATGATTCCTTGAGGTCCTTGTTAGCGTAGTAATAGGCAACATCAGCCAATGTCGTTTTGCCTCCGTATCCTCCATTGGAGTAATACCAGCGTCGCCCATCATTATTTGCATCTCCGATCGACTCAACGCGAGTACGATCGCCACTGGTACTTTCGCGGTTCCAGAAACCATCAGTAACCAGAATGGTGAAGTTTTGCTGACACATGCCGCCCAAATCAGCACTCATGATAGGTGAGCTATCACCGCGATAATATTCGCCAGCACGATAGAGTGCTTCACGCAATGGTGTGCCGCGATAACTATTGACACTACTGATTACACTGGTAGCAATAGCATCACGCACATCGTCGAAGTGCGCATTGGTATTGACAGCGGCCCCACCAAGAGCAGAACCCAAAAGACTGCCGACCGTATTTAGTATCTTGGTGATAATATCATCGACTGGTACTTGTTGAGCTGTATCAGCATCTGGATTGATCGTCATGAAGCCAGTACGATATTGCGTCCCTGTCAACAGCTCCAAACTGGCCGCCTTACCCACACTCAGACGATCTCGATAATAGGTAAACCAATTAGCATAATTTTGTTTTTGTGCAGGTAATAAATCTGAAACTTCATATTTTAAACTGCAACCACTACCAGCATTACCACTATCCACATAATAGGAAAAACCACGCTTACGATCTGTCAAGTCAACGCGATTTCCTGAGACATCGCCTTTAGAATAATCAATCAAAGCATTTTCTGGATCACTATCATCGGCCCGAGTGCCATCTTCCTCTAGCTTCCAAGGAAGATAATCAAGATTTGGATTATAGGCCTGCGAGTTATATGACGAACAGAAAAAATGCTTATCAAGCTCATACTGGGAGAACACATACTTCCAGCTGCTATTCCAATTACAATAACTGGAACAACGCCAATCGTATCCGAATAGCTTATCATAACCACGAGGCGACCCCCCGCCTTCTACTGTATCTTCAAAGGACATTGACCCAGAATCATCCAACAACAGCAGAACATTCGGAGTAACACCCACGTTCTGGGTAATCGGCAGCTGTGAGAGTGTACGCTCGTCATTTGAAGAGGCAGCAAAGCTTGCTGTAGTGATAAATGCCAAGCCATACATAGGCAGCAGGCAATAACGTAAAGTACGCGGAGTCATGTAAAGAATCCTTACTGTGCCAGTATGATTTCGCTCTGCACGACTGCCAGCGCCTGGCGCTCACTGCCACCCCAGCCAGCTGCAGTAATGCGATATCCATTTTCGGGCAAGGCATTGTTCATGTTGTCGGCATTGAGAATGCCCTGAACGGTGCTGCCCAGATACTCGATGATGTAATTTCCGCTCTCTTCTTCCTTTAAGTGACCGATACCGGTCCAGCCATCTGGAGTCAGCAGATCACTCGGCGCATCAACACCCGATACCGTCAGATCGTAGAGTCCGTTGCTCTCTCCTGTCGAAAATTCGTCCAGTGAAATGACACCACTTTCCAGCTTATCCTCAGCCTCTTTCAACAATCCTTCAGCACGTGCATAAGCAGTGTCATATTGCTGCACATTGACCGTCATACGGGTTTGCAACTGAGTATTTTCACTGCCCGACACAGCCATCATGCCTACGACTACCAGCATGACCAGGACCATCAGCAGCACCATACCACCTTGCTGGTGGGCCGAAGCATAACGAGGACTCATAAGCCAAGGTTCCGTGGGCTAAACGTCATGGAGAAGGTACGTTGCATGGTGCCACCAGCTTCGCCTTCAACCTGAAGTGAAGGCGGCGTGCTGAGCGCCAGATCAAGGTGGATGCGCCGCACTTGATCCCAACGACCTGCGACTTGGCTGGCAGTCTGATCAACGGCGTAACCGCTGCCTACGGCGAGGTCAAATCGAAGCTGTATCTCATTCACGTAACTGGCCAGCTCCTCTGCACATCCAGCCTCCGGGCCGTCACCTGACGCATTATCCGAGCTGAGGCAAAGCCGTTGTGGGTTATCAGTGGTAGACGCCAGCATTACAAGATACCAACGCTCGAAAGGATAGACGAAAGGATGGGTTTGCTGATTACCGCCGTAGCCATGCTGCAAGCCACTCGACAATGACAATTTGCCATCTTCACTACCACTGACAGTGTCGATGTCACCACTCTCACAATCGCTGATCATGACGTAACTACCAGATGACAATTGCTCGCCACTGTAGCTCTTCACCTCAATGGAGCGATCGCCCTGCGCGGCCGCGGAAGACAACTGCCAACCGCGTTGACCGTCATCAGCCAAAGCCAAGGCAGGAATCTGCATGGCAAGGCGATCATAGCCCACCCCACCCTCAGTGACAGTCTTAACGGCCAGAGGTTGAGCGTGAGTTCCCGTGTTATCGCTGACATTCGACCAGGGTGTACACCCCGAGAAGCCAATATTGCGCATGACCGGCTGCAGACGGTGTGAAACATGACGAGCACTCTCCTGAAGATAGGAAAGAGCTTCTTGGGTCGTTGCGGTAGCGCGTATCGTCAGGAAGTACTGAAGCGCCATACCCGTGATGAACAACCCCAGCACCAATCCCAGCATCAACTCAACCAGTCCAATACCCTGCTGACGGCGAAGTCCTTGTAGTCGGCACTGGCGGTGACCAAATGAAGGTTTCATGGCGCTATCCGGATCTGAAGTGTCTCAGTGAGTGTTTGGCTATCCGTATCTCCGGAACTCCCCTTGTCGGCTGCTGCCTGCCAGGAAAGAGTGAGATCAAGCTGGCCGCCACTTTCAGTGATGGTGCCTATGGATTCAGGTAAACGACTATTGGCAAGTCTTTGCTGCCACGACCAGACGTCATGGGCAGCCAGCGCATCATCGCTTGTCACGGCCTGCTGCTCCGTGGCGGTTTTCGTATTGCTCCCCGAATATTGGCCTTCAGGATTCGCCTGAATGCGCTCAGCCATACCCACCAGCAAAATGCGCGCTTCAGTGCGAGCGAAGCTCTCATTATTCGCCTGCAGAGTTTCCATCTGCATCAATGCAAACCCGAGCAGTGCAAGCCCCATCAACAGCACGGCAATCAATGCCTCGATCAAACTAGCCCCGTGCTGGTTAGGACGTACTGGCCAGCATGCCTTATCCACAGCTCATTCCTCCGGCTCCATACGCCTCTGGCGCCAGGCGACCAATGATAGAAAGACCCAGCTGACGATGTGCCTGTGACGTTACACGACCACATATCAGAAGGCGTGTCGTGCTTTGCACCGCGCCTTGGCTATCAAAGGAAATGATTTTACTCGCGATCTGCACTGAAGCGCTGCCAGTGTGCTCGCGTAATACCTCGACTTTATCGGTACTAAAGTTGCTCAAAGCCTCTGCTGGGCTCCCTATAACCACTGCCCAGCCATTGTTCCAGGCAGCCGTATCCTCACAACGAGTACCGTCCCCACTAAGCGGGCACACGGATACCTGGCGCCCTCGAGTCACAGCGGTGCTCCGCGCATAGTTGAGCGCAGCGGTGAGTGTTTCGGCCGTGCTTGCCACCTCCTGACGGGTGATGAACCCCTGCCAAGCAGGCACAGCGACTGTCGAGATGATGGCCAACACCGAAACGGTGACCATCAACTCGACAAGGGTAAAACCACGCATCGCGTTGACCCGCTGCCCGGAGTACCCGGTAGCCATCTGGAGGGATTGCTTCATTGATTCATCCACTGGAGTGGCCCGAAAGACGACCAAAATGCAAATATTCGTAGTTAAGCAGTTACACATTCTCACTCAGCCGATACTCAACAACAAGACCAAGGAGCTTGCGTCCAAACATGCGTCCCTTGAAATACTGGCACATGACAAAAAAACCCCGATCATCGTAGATCGAGGCTTCAGGCGCTTGCCATGCAATGTCGGCTGTCAGTGCCTACCAACAATCACTGCTATCGGTATCTTCCGAGTCCTCAAGAACTGCCGCTCCCTTCACTCCCAGCTCCGTGAGCGTAAAGGTGGCACAGTCCTCATCATTGGCCTGACTGCCCGTGGCAGTGGCCGTCAGCGTATAGCTGTCGGCGTCCCCCGCGACGGCCAGTGTATAGAAGCCCTCCTCGCTGGCCGTATCCGCCTGGCCAAGCCCGATCCCGTCTCCGCCGAGCCCCAGAGCATCATCACAGTCCGTGGCGGCAGTCACACTGGCGGTGGCATATTCTCCGCAGGTGGCCATGATGCGCTCCTGGGTCTGGGCAAGCGCCAGCAGGGACGTGATGGCATCCGTGCGGCGTGAGCGCTCCACCTGATCCTGATAGCTGGGATAGGCGATAGCGGCCAGGATTCCGATGATGGCCACGGCAATCATCAGCTCCATCAAGCCGAAACCACCTTGTGATCGAGAACCGCCAGTTCGTCTGATCATCAACGCCCCCTGCGAAGCAGCGTGATATCGATCACAGGTCTTGGCTCGCCGCGCGGATCGAAGCGTACCTCGACCTCCTGCCCCGGATTGAGGTGGAATGCCTGAAGTTCTCGCCCATTGCGATTGAGGACGCGCGTGGTGGGCAGGATCACGAACCCCATGTCGTTGAGCTGCAGCTGGTCCCCCTCCACCTGATCAATCACGCCTGTGACGGTCTGCTCCATGTCCAGCTGAATCAAGGTATCTGCCGCCATGGCCGTCCCGCCCCACCCCGTGAGGAGTGCACAGGCTGCCAGCATCCATGCGCCGCCGCTCCGCTGCCACTTGTGTCGTGATATCTGCATGTTCCCTCTCCTAGCGCAGCTGGTACCAGGCACTACGGCCTTCCAGTCCATCGATCCCGAAGTCCATGGCCATCTCGACCACCTGATTGGTACCGCCCTGACCGACGTACTGGGTATCTCCCAGGAACTTGGGCGAGGTGGGCTCCCCGTCCGTCTTTATCGACAGCACGACCTGATTGTTGACGTTGTCGCTGGCATCCACCTTGCCGTCGCCATTGTAGTCAAAGACCTGCTGGACACTGTTGTTGCTGCGGACCGGTTGCAGACCATTACGCAGGCTGAGGGCATTCAACCAGCCGCTGGCACCACCGGTACAGGGGCCATTGCTGCCCGGGATCGTGGTATTGAAGACGATCAGATCGCCACGTACTGCCGGAATCGTCACCAGACGCTCCCCGGAATCGGAAAGCTCCACATACCACCCGTACTGGATGCCATTGTTGTTCTGATTGGCATAATCGACACCCACACCGGTGACGGTACGTGCATCACTGACCCCGGTGATGTTCGTGAAGCTCTGCTTTTCCAGCTGTCCGTGATAACGACGCGTCGTGTCGCCCGTGTGCAATACGCTATAGAAAGACTGCGTCGAGGTGTCGATGGCATCCTGCAGTGTCAACAGTTGCCCCGTCCCCCAATAGACATTCAGGTACGGCGTATCGACGGTACTGTTGAAGACACCGCTGCGTGCCACGGCCACTCGCGAGGTGATGGGCTGGCGCGAAGCCGTCGGACAGGTCGATGTCGTGCTGTTCAGAGCCACCGCACATGACTGGAAGAGGCGCGACGTCTCGCCGCTCCCCACGTCATCCAACGAGAAATCACGCATGTCGAACACCCAGACATTGCCGTGAAGATCACCCGCGTAGACCCAATCGGTAATGCCATCGGCATCGATGTCCGCCAGCTCCGGGCTCGACATGCCATTGCAGTCGCTGTTGGCTGACGTGCAGGAACCCCCGGCATTGCTGCCCTGCTGTGAATCCAGCAGCGCGAAGTTTTCCGGGTCCTCCAGGTCCACGATGAACAGTTTGGCACGCCCGTCACTATCCGCATTGTAGCCATTGCCGAAGATGGCGTACCACTTGCCATCATCAAGTCGAGCAACCTGAATGTCGCTGAAGGTGTAACCGAGATCCTCGTGGGTGAATTCCCACTGCACGATATCCGCCGGCGAGGTGCCATTGGACTCCCCCAGCGTGTCGAAGGCTTCGGGATCCGTGATATCCAGCATGTAGACCGCCTTGCCACCCGCGCCAAGCCCCCCCACTAGGACCGAATGCCAGCTGGGAGCGTCTTCCTCTTCCAGTTGTACGTGGACATCGCGCGCGACAGGCGTGGCATCGACGTAATACTGGTGAACATAATTCTGATCAGCGAGCTGACGAATGCCACGCCCTCCCTCGATGCTGAAAGCGGCATATGGCATGTAGGCGAATTTCTCTTCCCCGCTTTCCATGTCGATGGCGTGCAACATGCCATCGTTGGCACCGATGTAGATCATCGACTGGCGATCTTCATGCAAGGTCTTGAAGGAGCGGTACGAGGACACTTCCATGTCATTGCGATAGCTGGCCGAAGGCGGCCCGACGATCGCTGGGGAGGCGTGGACGATATCTCCGAGATAGTTGTCGTCACGCTCGCGGAACAAGGTCCCTTCATACTCGTCATCACCCTTGAGATAGCCGATGAGGTTCTCGAGCTCTGACGTCCTCACGGCCAGCGGGGTGCCATTGAGTTTCAGGAAGGTGCCACTGGTATCCAGGATCTGCCCTGTCAACTGCGTCACGGTATCGCCGACCAGGTCCAGCACTCCGCTCTGTCCACCGGTCAGTCCCACGGCATTGGCAAGGCCATTGCCATTGCCCAACCCCAGACCCAGCCCGTTGCCGATGATGCCAGATACTCCATTTGCAGCTTCACGCACGGATATCAGCACGGTATCGGTCAATAGCGTCTCATCGAGGAATCCGACTAGATCGAGAATCTGTTCGGCCTCCAGTGATCCGGCCTCCTCGATATCGAAGAAGAAGGCCTTCTCGTCAACTTCCGCGATTCCCGGGTTATAGGTAATTACCTTGCGACTGGAGCTACGGCTATCATCGTCACGCAACCACTCCGCGACGGACCAATCCGAGGTGGCGCTCAAGGTGCCATTGGTGCCGATCTTGCGTGCAACGACATCACCCGACCAATCAGCGGGATCATAGATGGTCTGAATCACGTACGCGCCGCTGGTCTGCCCACCACTGCTGATGTCCAGGCTACCGGTACTGGCCGCGCGTCCTGCGATCGACTGAGCGATATTGTTCAACGCATCAATCAATGCCTGCGGATTGGCGGCGCTGAGATATTCACCACGCCCGTTCCAGGCCGCATGGCGCAGATCGTCGATGGTGGTATTGGCGTTGGCAACCGGCTGTGGCCAGGTAAAGGCAGATTCGAGATCAGCAGGGTTCTCGGACAGTGAGCCATCCACACCGAACCCGACGGTGTAGGTCACCATGTGCTGAGCGGAATTTTCATCCACTCCCGGTATGGTCGGCACGCTGTCGATCAAGTCAGTCCGCAGGTCCTCGCGATAATATTTCATCGCGACATCGCCAAGCGTATTGGAATAGCTGTCACGGTGACTGGCACTGATGAAGTCGCCGCTGCCACCGTCGACGTTGCCGACGCTGGGACTGGAGCCATTCCAGTAGCCATCGGTCATCATGATGGAATAGTTCTGCTGGCACATGCCGCCCTCATCCGCACTCAGAATGGGGGCCGAACGACCAGTGCTGGAGTAATACTCCCCGGCATTCTTGAGCGCGGTACGCAGAGGGGTGCCACCGGAGGGATAGGCGGTAAACAGCTCCTCCAGCAGAGCTTCACGTTCATCAGTATCCGTCATGTCCGCAACGTTGCGATTGTTGCGGCCCTGGATGGTGCGTAGCCCTACCCGGGACTCATTGGCGTTGATCACACCGGCCATGGCAGATTTGGCCACCAGCATGCGGTCGCGATAGTAGGTGAACCAGTTGGCGAAATTGACTTGCTGTGCCGCGGACAGATCTTCTACTTCAACGACATGATCTTCGTCCAGATACAGGCGCCCAGAATTGTTGCTATAGACGCCGCATTCACCGTAGTCATAGTCCCCATCACCATTGTCGTCCCAGCGGACGTAGTAGGCGTCATCGCTCATCCTGGCCCAGCTGGTAGGCTCGTAGGGATCTTCACGGACATTCGACAGGCTCATGTTCTGATAGGCGATTCCCGCTCGATCAGCACCCGCCCACGGGGTGTAGGTCAGCGCAGGATTGTAGGCCATGACATTGAAGCCCATACAGGCCCCGATCGCCCCGCCAAGATCCGTATAGGAAACGATACGATCATCAGCATCATGGTTGTTCTCTATCCAGATCCCGCTCTTGGAATACACCCCTGTGTAACCCATCAGCGAGGAAGCCGGCTGGAGGCTCCAGTGTTCCACCCCCTTGTTGAGCGTATCCTCCCAGGCCATGCTGCCCGAATCATCAAGGATGAACAGGATATTGGGCTGAACACCCGTGGCTTCCGTCACTGGCGCACGAGCGATTTCCCCGGGAGCCGCCAGGCAAGGCAGAGCGAAAAGGCATAGGGCACCACTCAGCAGATAACGCATGTTCATGCTCCTCTCAGAAGTAAGGGCCCAGTTCCAACTCGCTTTGCACCACTGTCCAGGAGGCGCCATTGCCGCCTCCCAGGCCCATTGCACTGACGCGGAAGGCATCCAGGCGCGTACCGACCGCATTCAATTCGTTGCTGGTATTCAGTGGGGGCTGACCGACCTTGCCCAGATACTCGATCACGTACGCCCCGATCACCGCGCCGTTATCATCATCCAGCGTATCGATGCCATTGGCCTGCCAATCCGCTTCAGAGAGCGGGTTGATCGGCGGCGCATCCTCAGGGAGTGCCAGCATCAGCCCAGCCGAGTCATCGAAATCGCCCAGTTCCCAGGCGCCATTCTCCAGGCCCTCCTGCAACGCCCGCTCACCGATGCTGAGGCTGGTCTCGGCGTTGTAATAGGACTGCTCGAAGTTACGGCTGTTGACGGCCATCCGGGTCTGCAACTGACTGTCCTCCACGCCGGTGACGGCCAGCAGACCGATCACCACCAGCATGACCAGCACGATCAGCAGTGCGATGCCTTGCTGATGCGCGGGCCCCCTCGTTGCCGCGCAGGGCCCGGATGTTGACGGCGATGTATGCATCAGCTGCCCCTCAGTTGCAGATTGCGCGGCGTGAACGTGAGATTGAAGGTGCGTGTCAGACGGCCATCGTTATCTCCGCCCGGCACCACGCCTGGCAGGCTCTCGAGTGTCAGGGCGATCTCGATGCGACGCACCTCATCCCAACGGTCTTCGCTGCGAACCGTGGCGGCAGGCACCTTGACCCGATCGACACTGCCGTTGCCGGTGGTGTCCAGACTGAAGCTGACATCGAAGCCCTCGACGCCAGAGGCCAGCTCTTCGCGCGCAAAGGTGGCATCGATGCGATCGAGATACAGCGCACGCACCGAGCTGTCATTGGCCTGATCATCCAGCCGGAGCTCCCAGGCCTGCACCGGATACAGATAGGCATTCGATGACTGTGAACTGCCATAGGAACGCGACAGGGTATCGTTGGTCTCGATACTGCCCTGGGTCGTCCCCGACACCTTGAAGACATCGGTGCTGTTGCAATCACTGACCAGCGCGAACTCGTCGGTCACGAAGGCCGCTTCACTGCCATTGCGCACGCTCAGCGGTCCGCCCAGTGAGGTCATGCTGCTGATGAGCGTGGTCTCATCGCCATCCTTGCTGGCGGCGACGAACGTCAGATTGAAATAACTGAGGCTACGCTGGGTACGCTGCTGCCCACCGAAGGGCGCCGTGAGATCGTGGGAGTCATCCACTGAACTGGCATTGGTGATATCACGACTGTTGGCACACCCCGCGTAGCCCACATTGCGCATGAGGGGCTGAAGCCGGAACGAGACATAACGCGCCGACTCCTGAAGATAAGACAGGGCTTCCTGAGTACTCACGGTACTGCGTGACGTCGAGAACATCTGCACCGCCATCGCCGTGATGAGAAGTCCCAGCACCAGACTGATCATCAGTTCGACCAGGCCAACCCCCACCTGATGCGCGCGAGAGGCTGGAGAGCGAGAGAACTTCTTGCCAGCGATAGAGACACGCGGGTTCATGGCTCCACCTCGAAGCGATATGCCTGGATATCCACTCCACCGTTGAGCGTATCGCTCCATTGCACCTGGACACTGACGTCATGCACCCCGATACCGGCACCGCCGACCAGGCGCTCGTCTACCGTCACGTTGCCGACACCGCTGGTCAGAGTGGAACCCTGAATGGCCGTTCGCCAGTCGATCACATCCTGATTGGCCAACTGAGCAGGCGTGCAGTCTGACGAGCATCCGTTGTCCGGTGAGTCCTGCGTATCGGCACCATCGTATTGCGCAATGGCTTCGAGATTGGCTCGGATGCGCTCGGCCATGTCCAATGACAGCAGCTGTGCCACCGTATTGCTGTAACTGACGCGCTGATGCTGCAACGTCTGCACCTGCAGCAGCCCCAGCCCCAGCAAGGAGACACCAAGCAGCAGCACGGCCACCAGCGCCTCGATCAGACCGACGCCACGCTGACGATGCGCCGTCGCGATCTTCGGAGGGTTACGCCTTGTCATGAGCAATCACCTCCCGTCTCGAGTCTCACGCGCCCTGAAGGCGCCACCACCACGGAAGTGGAATCCGAGGCTGCGCAGAACACCAGCGTGCTGTTGCCGCTGTTGAGTGTGCCGCGATCGTTGAAGGTGATACGACTGGCACCGCCGGATTGCGCCACCGAGTTGCTGCCCTGATGAACCCACATGCGATCCCCTGCCGTGAAATTGGCCCCACTGCCTTCATACACCACCCAGCCATTCGACCAGTCCGCATCGCAGACAGTGGGATTCGGCGTGGCAACGCTCGGAGCATAGGGACAGACGCTGACCATGGTGCCGCGACTGGTCGCGGCACTGCGTGCCATCGCCAGGGCATGCGTCAGGGCGCGCACGTCGGACTCCACCTGAGAGCGCTGTACCATCCCTTGCCAGGCAGGCACCGCCCAGGCAGCGATGATGGCGATGATCGCCACTGTCACCACCAGCTCGATCAGCGTGAAACCGCGTGAATGACGCATGATGTCAGGCTCCCCGGCCTCTCGTGGCCTCTCATGCAACGCGAAAGGCAGTTCTCTCCCGACCCGATGTCGAGAGGATGGTCTCGCAGACTTCACCAACACCGCCCCCCTCCTTCCGCGCCGGTATTCATGACCTCATCCATCCACAGAATGCCGCAGTCATCGTTGAGCTGTGCTCCCTGCGGAGTGGCTTGCAACACGAAGGTGCTCGGCGTGAGGCTGCGATAGGAGATCAGGTAGCGCAGATTGCCGCCGGCATCCTCGATACTGCTGACGCCATCGGCTGGCAACTCACCCTCCAGCACCGGCGCCTCGGAGAAATCGTGTCCATAGAAGCCATGCAACTGCCTGGCCTGCTGGCCCAGCGCCTGCTGAGCATGAGAACGCCAGCTGCGCTCCACGTACCCGAGATAGGATGGCACTGCTACCGCCGCCAGAATCCCGATGATCGCGACCACCATCATGACTTCGATGAGCGTGAAGCCTCGTGCTCCTCTGGGCCCGCACGCTCCCGCTGCCCCGCGTCGTGCACGAGCACCGATGACGCTTTTGGCTAGGGGATGGCATGGCATGCCGATATCTCCAGAGGTGGCTTACCCTCCATTATGTATCATTTTCGTAACTGAGCATTACATTTTTTTTCATATATCCTCAGGCCAGATCAACGCTCACCGGAATGATCAGGGCATTGAGAACATGCGCAAAAACTCACAAAGAGCCAGATATTGCGGATCAGACATGAAAAAAGCCGCGACAGAGTCGCGGCTTTCAGATGACCAATGACTTACAGAGCGTTACAGCTCGCGAATCTGATCCGAGGCGATCAAGCGCTCCTTGAGCTCCTTGGGCATGGAGAAGACGATATTCTCCTCCTGACCTTCCAGTTCCTCGGGCGCCGAAGCCCCCAGTGCCATCAGGCGATCGATCACGCCCTGCACCAGCACTTCGGGCGCACTGGCCCCTGCGGTGATACCGATACTACCGATACCCTCGAGCCAGGCGGCCTCGATCTGCTCGGCATCATCGATCAACCAGGCCGGGGTCTGCATGCGCTCGGCCAGTTCGCGCAGGCGATTGGAGTTGGAGCTGTTGGGGCTGCCGACCACCAGCACCACATCGCAGGCTTCCGCCAGCATGCGTACGGCGTCCTGACGATTCTGGGTCGCGTAGCAGATATCGTCCTTGCGCGGCCCCTGAATCGCCGGGAAGCGTTCGCGCAGCGCATCGATCACACGCGCCGTGTCATCCATGGACAGTGTGGTCTGGGTGACGAAGGCCAGCTGATCCGGGTCCTTGACCTCCAGGCGCGCCACATCGGACTCGTCCTCCACCAGGTGGATGGTGCCACCCTTGGAGGTGTCATAGCGGCCCATGGTGCCCTCGACTTCCGGGTGACCCTCATGGCCGATCAGCACGCAATCCTGGCCCTTGCGCGCATAGCGCAGCACTTCCATGTGCACCTTGGTCACCAGCGGACAGGTGGCATCGAAGACCTTGAGGTTGCGACGCTCGGCCTCTTCCTGCACCGCACGCGAGACACCGTGGGCCGAGAAGATGACGATGACGTCATCCGGCACTTCGTGCAGTTCCTCGACGAAGATGGCGCCGCGCTCCTTGAGGGAGTCGACCACGAAGCGATTGTGCACCACCTCGTGACGCACGTAGATCGGCGGCCCGAACACGTCGAGCGCCCCGTTGACGATATCGATGGCGCGATCCACTCCGGCGCAGAAACCGCGCGGGTTGGCCAGCTTGATCTGCATGACAGGCTCCGCTTGATGGCAAGGGGCACACGTGTGAGGCGCCCCTGGAAAAGAAGACTCAGTGCGTGGTCGCGGGGGAGACGGACAGCACCTCGACCTCGAAGGTCAGGGTACGCCCGGCCAGCGGGTGGTTGAAGTCGACCTTGACGTCACGCTCATCGATCTCGCGGATGATGCCCGGCAGCTCCGAGCCTGACGGCTCGGCGAAGGACATCACCATGCCGACCTCGATCTCGTCATCGAAGCTCTTGCGCGCCACGGTCTGGACATTCTGCGGATTGTGCTGACCGAAGGCATGCTCCGGCGTGACCGTGAAGCTGCCGGTCTCACCTGCCGCCATGCCCATGATCGGCCGCTCGAAGCCCGGCGGCAGATTGCCATCGCCTACCTGGAAGGTGGCCGGCGTCTTGTCGAAGGTGGAATCCACTTCGGTACCGTCTTCCAGACGCAGACGGAAATGGAGGCTGACCTCCATGTTTTCGGCGATACGATATTCGCTCATGCTGACCTCGTTTGCGCCACTCACTCGGAGCGGCCACGGAAGGATTCGATGATCAGTGCCACGGCTCCCAGGCTGATGGCGACGTCCGCCACATTGAAGGCCGGGAAGAAGGCATTGCCCCAGTGGAAGGACAGGAAGTCCACCACGTAACCATGCACGACACGATCATAAAGATTGCCCAGTGCGCCACCCAGTACCAGCGCGATGCCCAGCGCCGTGAAGGTCTCGTGACGCTTGAGGCGCGCAAGCCAGATGCTCAGACCGATGGCCGCCACCACGGCGATGCCGGCGAACAGCCAGCGCTGCCAGCCGTCATGACCGGCCAGGAAACTGAAGGCCGCGCCGGTATTGTGCAGCAGCGTCAGATTGAAGACCGGCAGCACCTCGTTGGCCTGACCATAGATCAAAGAACTGCTGGCCAACCACTTGGTGGTCAGATCCAGCACCACGATCACCACTGACAGCCACAGCCAGCGCAACGGCGAACGCATCGGCTCACTGGCGGCCGAGCCGGCCTCACTGGCAGGCGGTTGTGAAGAAGACGTCATGTTACCTTCCTGTCGGGGATGCCATGGGCATCCCTGCATGAAATGAATCCGTCGGCGGCAAGACACGAACGCCGGGCCAGAGCCCGGCGTTCGATATCAGCGCTCAGCGGAGGCTGAACGATGCCGCGGTCGCGTCAGCGATCACGCGAAGTGACGCGTCTCGCCTTCGCCATCCGGCAGGTTGGTCACGCAGCGGCCACACAGGGTCGGATGTTCCGGCAGGGTGCCGACTTCCGGACGGTGGTGCCAGCAACGCTCGCACTTGGCATTCTCGCTGACCTTGACCGCCACCTTGAGGCCGGACACTTCGGTCTCTTCTGCGTCACCCGCAGCATCGAGAGGCGCCAGGGTCACGCCGCTGGTCAGCATCACGAAGCGCAGTTCGTCGCCGAGACTTGCCAGCAGAGTGCTGAGCTCATCATTGACGTAGAGGGTGACTTCCGCCGCCAGGCCATTCTTGACCAGACCGGCGTTGCGCGCGCCTTCCAGCGTCTTGTTGACCGCCTGCTTGACGTGCAGCACCTGCTCCCAGAACTCACGCCCCATGGGGGCATCATCCGCCAGCGTGGTCAGGCCGGTGTAGGCCGTCTCTAGGAAGATGGTGTCCTTGCGCGGGCCCGGGATGTTGGCGTAGATCTCTTCTCCGGTGAAGGAGAGGATCGGCGCCATCCAGCGTGCCAGCGCCTCGATCACGTGATACAGCGCCGTCTGACAGCTGCGACGCGCACGCGAGTTCGGCTGCGTGGTGTACTGGCGGTCCTTGATGACATCCAGATAGAAGCCGCCCAGCTCACGCGAGCAGAAAGTCAGCACCTGCTGATAGATATCGAGGAAGCGGTATTCCTCGTAGGCCAGCTCGACACGTGCCTGCAGCTGGGCGGCACGATCGACCACCCACTGGTCCAGCGCCAGCATGTCGTCGAAGGCCAGCGCATCACGCTCGGGCTCGAAACCGTTCAGGTTGGACAACAGGAAGCGCGAGGTGTTGCGAATGCGGCGATAGGCATCGGCAGTCCGCTTGAGGATCTCGTCCGAGACGGCCATCTCACCGGAATAGTCATTGGAGGACACCCACAGGCGCAGAATGTCGGCACCCAACTTGTCCATCACCTGCTGCGGCGCAACCACGTTGCCGACCGACTTGGACATCTTGCGGCCCTGAGCATCGACGGTGAAACCGTGAGTCAGCAGTGCCTTGTACGGTGCGTGGCCGTCGATGGCACAGCCGGTCAGCAGTGACGAGTGGAACCAGCCACGGTGCTGGTCGGAGCCTTCCAGGTACAGGTCGGCACGCGGACCTTCCTCGTGACCATGCGGGTGCGAGCCACGCAGCACATGCCAGTGAGTCGTGCCGGAATCGAACCACACGTCCAGCGTGTCGGTGACCTTCTCGTAGTTCTCGGCCTCATCGCCCAGCAGCTCCTGGCTGTCGAGTGACCACCAGGCATCGATGCCGTGCTCGGCGACGCGATCCGCGACCGCTTCCATCAGCGCGACGCTGTCAGGGTGCAGTTCGCCAGTGGCGCGATGCAGGAACAGCGGAATCGGCACGCCCCAGTTGCGCTGACGCGAGATGCACCAGTCAGGGCGGTTGGCGATCATGCTCTTCAGGCGCGCCTGGCCCCAGGCCGGGATGAAGGTAGTGTCCTCGATGGCGGACAGCGCCTTGTCACGCAGGGTCACGCCATCGGTGCCGGCGATGTCCATGCCGACGAACCACTGGGCCGTGGCGCGATAGATGACCGGCGTCTTGTGGCGCCAGCAGTGCATGTAGCTATGGGTGATCTTCTCGTGCGCCATCAGCGCGCCGAGTTCTTCCAGACGCGCGACGATGTTCGGGTTGGCCTTCCAGATGAACTGACCACCGAATTCCGGCAGGTCCGGCACGTAGACGCCGTTGCCCTGCACCGGGCTCTCGATCTCGTCGAAGCTCATGCCGTAACGACGGCAGGTGTGGAAGTCATCCTCGCCGTAGGCCGGCGCGGAGTGGACGATACCGGTACCGGCACCGGTCTCGACGTAGTCGGCCAGATAGACCGGCGACAGACGATCGTAGATCGGGTGGCGGAAGTTGAGATTCTCCAGTGCCGCGCCATTGACGGTCGCCAGTGTCTCGCCGCTCAGCCCGAAGCGCGCCAGGCTGTCCTCGACCAGCTCCTCGGCGAGCACCAGCAGGCGCTCGCCGGTATCGACCAGCGAGTAGACGAAGTCCGGGTGAACGTTGAGCGCCTGGTTGGCCGGAATGGTCCACGGGGTGGTGGTCCAGATCACGATCGCCGCCGGCTTGCTCAGTGACTCGAGGCCGAAGGCCTTGGCCAGCGCCGCGCTGTCGTCTGCCGCGAAGGCGACATCGATGGCGTCAGAGGTCTTGTCGGCGTATTCGACTTCCGCTTCCGCAAGCGCAGAGCCACAGTCGAAGCACCAGTTGACCGGCTTCAGGCCCTTGAAGACATAACCGCCCTTGACCATCTCGGCCAGCGCACGGATCTCACCGGCTTCGTTGGCGAAGTCCATGGAGCGATACGGGTTGCCCCAGTCACCGACGATGCCGAGACGGATGAACTCGTGCTTCTGACCTTCCACCTGCACGCCCGCGTATTCCCGGCACAGGTGGCGGGCTTTCTCGGACTCGAGATGCTTGCCGTGGGTGGTCTCGACCTTGTGCTCGATGGGCAGACCATGACAGTCCCAGCCCGGCACGTAAGGCGCATCGAAGCCCGCCATCGTCTTGGACTTGACGATGATGTCCTTGAGAATCTTGTTGACGGCGTGACCGATGTGAATATTGCCGTTGGCATAGGGAGGGCCGTCGTGGAGCACGAAGCTCGGACGGCCCTTGCCTGCTTCACGCAGACGCGCGTAGAGGTCAATCTCGTTCCAGCGGGCCAGTTGGTCCGGCTCACGCTTGGGGAGATTGCCGCGCATCGGGAAGTCGGTATCGGGCAGATTCAAAGTGTGCTTGTAGTCGCTCATAGCCTTTCGGGTCAGCCGTCGTGGGGGCGGGAAGCCTGAGCTTCCCGAGCTGTGGAATCAGACACCTCAGCAGTGCCGTGTAAGGGTGCCGTCGGCGCATTCATCAGTGCGCTCAGCGGACGGCTGGCCAGCGGCAGGTCAGCCATCGAGGTCATGCAATCGAGCAATGCCTGCTCATCACTGGCGGGCGTCTCGCCTGCGGCCAGCGCGAAGAAGCGGCGTGCCAATGCGATATCGGCGTAGATGGCGGCCTTGAGAGCCTCCAGGCCATCGAAGCGCTGCTCGCCACGCAGGAAGGCACAGAAGCTGACACGCATCGACTGGCCATAGAGGTCCTCCGCGAAGTCCAGCAGGTGAACCTCAAGGACCGGGCGCGGCGTGCCGACCGTCGGGCGCCAGCCGATATTGGCTACCGCCGGGCAGGCGCGGCCATCGGCCAGATGCGCCATCACCGCGTAGACGCCGGAGACCGCCAGCGGCGCATTCGGCAGCGGCAGATTGGCGGTCGGCACGCCGATGGTACGCCCCAGCTGACGGTCCGCGACCACGCGCCCCTGCCAGTGATGGGCTCGTCCCAGCAATCTGGCGGCCAATGCCATGTCACCCGCGGCCAGTACCTTGCGCACGCGAGTGCTGGACACACGCTCACCGGCGATCTCGAAGGTGCGGGTATGCTCCACCGCGAAGCCCTCGGCGGCGCCGATGCGCTCCAGCAGCGCGAAGTCACCGGCACGATCACAGCCGAAGCGGAAGTCGTCGCCGACCACCAGGTGGCGCACGCCGAGGCCATCGATCAGTACCTGCTCGATGAATTCACGGGCCGACAATGAGCGCAGCGCCTCATTGAAGGGCAGGCACAGTACGCGCTCGGCGCCGTGGCTACCCAGCAGGCGGACCTTTTCCGCCAGTCGCGTCAGGCGTGGCGGCGCCTTGTCACCCGCGAAGAACTCGCGCGGCTGCGGCTCGAACACCACCACCGTGGTCGGCAGCCCATAGGCCGCCGCGCGCTCGCGCAGTTGCTCCAGAATCGCCTGGTGGCCGAGGTGCACCCCATCGAAATTGCCGATGGTGGCCACGCAGCCGCGACTGCCATCCTGCTTGCGCAGGCGGGCGAGATTGTGGAGTCCTCTGATCAAGTCCATGCGTGCATCACACAAGCCGCCGAAAGTGGTCGATTATAGCGAAGGGGCACGGCGCTGACAGCCACCGTTGCCCCACCAGAGAGAAAACTGCTGGAACGCGAGATGTGAATCGAGAGTCGGGGCTCAGCCCTGCATGCGGAAGTGGCGCGGACGTATGCCGCAAAGCCCCAACCACAGTGCATAGACCAGCACACCGCCGACGACCAGCGCCCCCATCATCGCACAGCGCTCCCAAAGGCCCCAACCGAGCCAGGTGGTCCAGTCCGGTGACAGCCACAGCAGGCCGCCGCCCATCAGGGCGCAACCGCCGATCAGCGTCAGCGAATAGCGCCCCCAGCCCGGCTGGAAGCGCAGCACACCCTCGCGATACAGGCCACGCGCCAACAGCCCGGCATTCAGGAAGGCCGACAGCGCCGTGGCCAATGCCAGGCCCGCATGGGCCAACGGCACGATCAGCGCGAGGTTGAAGGCCATGTTGGCGACCATCGCGATGATGCCGATCTTGACCGGCGTCTTCGTGTCCTGACGCGCATAGAAGCCCGGTGCCAGCACCTTGATCAGCATGAAGGCCAGCAGCCCGAAGCTGTAGGCCCGCAGGCTCTGGGCCGACATCACCACATCATTGTCCGTCATCGCCCCATAGTGGAACAACGTGATCAGCAGCGGCTCCGCGAGCACGCCCAGCGCCAGCGCCGCCGGCACGCCGATCAACAATACCGAACGCAGCGCCCAGTCGAGCATCTTCTGGAAGTGCTCCAGCGACTGCTCCGCGTGACGCTTGGAGAGCGCCGGCAGAATCACGGTGCCGATGGCGATGCCGATGATGCCCAGCGGCAGTTCGACCAGCCGGTCGGAGTAATAGAGCCACGACACGCTGCCGGTGACCAGAAACGAGGCCAGCACGGTATCCAGCAGCAAGTTGATCTGCGAGACCGAGACCCCGAACAGCGCCGGTGTCATCAACTTGAGGATGCGCCGCACGCCTTCGTGGGCGAAGTTCGGCCATGGCTTGGGCATCAGGCCAAGACGCAGCAGGAACGGCACCTGGAACAGCAGCTGCACGCCACCGGCGATCAACACGCCCCAGGCCAGCGCCATGGCGGGTGTCTCGAAACGCGGTGCCAGTAACAGCGCCGCGCCGATCAGGCTCAGGTTGAGCAGCACCGGGGTGATGGCCGGCACCGCGAAGCGGTTCCAGGTATTGAGCACGCTGCCGGCGAAGGCGGTCAGCGAGATCAGCAGCAGATAGGGGAAGGTCAGGCGCAGCATGTCACCGGTCAGCGCCAGCTTGCCGGCATCGTCACCGAACCCGGGCGCGAAGACCCACACCAGCCAGGGCGCGCACAGCATCGCCAGCGCCGTGATCAGCGCCAGAATGACGCCGAGACTGCCACTGACGGCATCCAGCAACTCGCGGACCTCTTCCCGCGTGCGCCGGGTCGCATACTCGGACAGCACCGGAATGAAGGCCTGATTGAAGGCCCCCTCGGCGAACAGACGACGCATGAAGTTGGGGATCTTGAAGGCCACGAAGAAGGCATCCGCCCCGCTGCCTGCCCCCAGCAGACTGGCGATGATCACGTCTCGCGCCAGCCCCAGCACCCGCGACAGCATCGTCATCACGCTGACGATCAGTCCGGAGCGCAGCAGTCCCGCGCGCACCGGCAGGCTGTCTCCACTGCTGGTCTCTGCCTGAGCCGTCGCCTGAGAGCCAGCCTGCACGGCCTGGCGACCCGACTCCTTCCCGACATCCTGATCGCCTCTGGGCGACTCATCCTGCGGCTTGCTCACCCTGACACCCCTTTCACTTCCCTGATCCGATACCGATGCCATCCAACACGATAGACAGACACAAAAAAACCGGCCGAAGCCGGTTTTTTCACGCGAACACGTCTTAGACAGCCAGTGCCTTGACGCGTGCGTTCAGACGGCTCTTGACGCGAGCGGCCTTCTTCTTGGACAGGATGTCCTTGTCGGCGTAACGGTCGAGGACCTTCTGCGCGACATTGAAAGCGGCCATGGAAGCAGCGTGGTCACCAGTCTTGACGGCCTTCAGCACGTTCTTGACGCTGGTACGCACGGCGGAACGCTGTGCGGAGTTGTGCTGACGACGGACTTCAGCCTGACGAGCGCGCTTGCGAGCTTGCTTGGAGTTTGCCACTTTGATGCTCCTTATGAGTCCACCCGTAGGCGCGTACTCATGAACTTGAATTTGGAAGACGTTGTCGCGGGGCGACAGCGGGTCCGGTCATCTCTCGCTTTCGACACTTGACGTGAAGACCATAGAGAAATCAGCGACTTGACGTGGAAGCCCCGCCAAGCCTTCGCCATCGGAGCGGACCAGCTCCCGACAGGACGGCAGAGTCTAGCATGGCCAGACGGATGACTGCCAGCATGAGGCCCGCATCGGCAGGCCTCATGCGCCCTACAGTACGATGAGGTTGTCGCGATGGATCAGCTCCGGCGCCTCGATATAGCCCAGCGCAGCCTCGATCTGATGACTCGGCAGCCCCAGGATGCGCTCGGCATCGACCGCGGAATAGTTGACCAGCCCCTTGGCGATCCGCGCGCCGGATTCATCGACACACTGCACCAGGTCACCGCGCTTGAAGGCTCCCTCGATCTTCTTCACGCCCACCGGCAGCAGGCTGGAACCACGCGTGGTAAGCACGCTGACGGCACCGGCATCCAGCGTCAGGGTGCCCCGCACCTGCAGTTGCCCGGCGATCCAGCGCTTGCGCGCCGCGATCGGCGCATGCTCAGGCAGCAGCAGAGTACCGAAGCGCTCGCCAGCGGCCAGGCGCGTGATCACGTCAGGCTGGCGGCCGGAGGCAATCACCGTCAGCGCGCCGCTGCGGGCTGCCAGGCGCGCCGCCCGCACCTTGGTGGCCATGCCGCCACGCCCCAGCACCCCGCCGCCACCGGCGACCTTGACCAGCATCGGGTCATCGGCCTGCGCTTCCTCGATCAGCCTGGCCGCCGGATCATGGCGCGGGTCGGCGTCGTACAGTCCTTCCTGATCGGTGAGCAGCAACAGGGCATCGGCTTCCAGCAGATTGGCGACCAGCGCGCCGAGCGTATCGTTGTCACCGAAGCGAATCTCGTCGGTGACGACAGTGTCATTCTCGTTGATCACCGGCACCACGCGCAGCTCCACCAGGGTACGCAGCGCCGAGCGTGCATTCAGGTAACGCTTGCGATTGGAGAGATCGTCGTGGGTCAGCAGAATCTGGGCGGTGGTCAGGCCGTGACGATGGAAATGCTCTTCATAGCACTGGGTCAGGCCATTCTGGCCGACCGCCGCCGCGGCCTGCAGCTCATGCACGCCACTGGGTCGCGCCGTCCAGCCAAGCCGGGACATGCCGACGGCGATCGCGCCGGAAGACACCACGATCACCTCGATGCCACGCGCATGCAGTGCCGCGATCTGGTCGACCCAACGCCCGATACCGGCATCGTCCAGCCCGCGGCCGTCGTCGGTCAGCAGCGCACTGCCGATCTTGACCACCACGCGCCGCGCCCGGGCCAATGCCTCACGTCCGACCCGACTGCCCATCTCCGCCACTTCCGCCACCTTCTGCTCCGCCACCGCACTATCTCCTGTCATGTGGTCTCCCGCCCCGCTCGGCAGGCTGTGACTGCCCCGTCGCGTCATTGTCCGCTCCCGCCCCGCTGCTGTCATCACCCTCGAGCGGCACCTGCAACGAAAACGCCCCGCCGCGAGACCAGAAGGCTCGGGGCGGGGCGTGAATCGCGAAGCGGGTCGCTCGTCACTCAGTGACTGCCTCACAGGGCAGCCACCGGACGAACCTCGACCTCAGGGCGCGTATTCGACCTCGACGTCGTAATCGTCGTCATTGAAGTCGTCATCGTCCTCTTCTTCGTCATCCTTCTTGCGCTTGCGACGTGTCAGGCGCTCTTCAGCGCGCTCCAGCGACTCGTTCTCCATGCGCGCCAGCAGGGCGGCATGCGCCTCGGCAGCTTCCGGATCTTCCGCCAGCTGCAGGCGTTGCTCGCCCAGCCAGCGGTGTGCGGCCTGCACCAGCTCCTGAGTGCCGATACCACTGGCCGCGGAGACGACGAACAGCTCACCTTCCCAGCCCAGACGCTCGACGAGGTCCTTGACCATCGCCTCGCGATCCTCTTCCGCCAGCAGATCGATCTTGTTGATCACCAGCCAGCGCGGCAGCTCCGTGAGTGCCGAGGAGAAGTTCTTGAGCTCATTGAGAATCGCCTCGACCGCATGGACCGGGTCGCTCTCGTCGAAGGGCGCGATATCCACCACATGCAGCAACAGGCGCGTGCGCGTCAGGTGCTTGAGGAAGCGCAGCCCCAGGCCGGCACCATCCGCCGCCCCTTCGATCAGGCCGGGAATGTCGGCCATCACGAAGTGCTGGTGGCTACCGATCTTCACGACGCCAAGATTCGGCACCAGCGTGGTGAAGGGGTAGTTGGCGACCTTGGGCTTGGCCGCGGAGACGGCGCGAATCAGCGTCGACTTGCCGGCATTCGGCATGCCCAGCAGGCCGACATCCGCCATCACCTTCATCTCGAGACGCAGGTTGCGACGCTCACCCCAGGTGCCCTTGGAGGTCTGGCGCGGCGCGCGATTAGTGGAGGACTTGAAGTGGATGTTGCCCAGACCACGACGTCCACCCTGCGCAACCAGCACCAGCTGGCCGATTTCCGTCACGTCACCGATGATCTCGAGGGTTTCCTCGTCGATCACGGTGGTGCCGACCGGCACCTTGACGATCAGGTCCTCACCCGCCTTGCCCGCCATCTGACGGCCCTGGCCGGCGTCACCGCTCTCGGCCTGGTAATAGCGCTGGAACTTGAAGTCGATCAGGGTATTGAGGGAATCATCCCCGATCAGGTACACACTGCCGCCGTGCCCGCCGTCACCCCCATCGGGGCCACCACGCGGCACGTATTTCTCACGGCGAAAACTCAGGCAACCATTGCCGCCACGTCCGGCCTCGACAATGATCGACGCTTCATCAAGGAACTGCATGCTGCTCTCTCCTGACGACGACCCGGGCCGTCATGCGACAAAAAAGCCCCGCCTGAGCGGGGCTTCCTTGCAGACCGTCATACGATACCGGGGCATCGTCCAGTCTGCGTAAGCTGTCAGACGTTTCAGGCAGAAACGATGCTGACGAACTTGCGGTTCTTCGGACCCTTGGTCTCGAACTTCACGTGGCCGTCGGCCAGAGCGAAGAGAGTGTGGTCCTTGCCGATGCCAACGCCAGTACCGGCGTGGAAACGGGTGCCGCGCTGACGCACGATGATGTTGCCGGCGATAGCCGCTTGGCCACCGAACAGCTTCACACCAAGGCGCTTGGATTCAGAATCGCGACCGTTGCGGGTAGAGCCCGCCGCCTTCTTATGTGCCATTGGATAATTCTCCTATGGTGGGTAGCGCTGCAATTACGCAGAGATACCAGTGATCTTGACTTCGGTGAACCACTGACGGTGGCCCGCACGACGCATGGAGTGCTTCCGGCGACGGAACTTGATGATGGTGACCTTGTCGCCACGGCCGTGAGACACGACCTCGGCAGCAACCTTGGCACCTTCAACCAGCGGAGCGCCGACCTTGATGTCGTCGCCTTCAGCGACCATCAGGACTTCGTCGAACTGGATAGTTTCGCCAGTGGCGACTTCAAGCTTCTCGAGCTTCAGGGTCTGGCCTTCCTGAACGCGGTACTGCTTGCCACCGCTCTTGATAACTGCGTACATGATTCTCTCCATCGAACTCATCAAGGGTGTGCTCTTGGGTGGCCTGCTGCGAGTGGCGCCCCTTCTGGAGCCATCTGACAGGGAGCGGGATGAGTCACGGCCGCGTATTATAGCGCCGCGTGCCGCGATCGACAAGCAATGTCAAGATGCACACGTCCGACCCGCCGCCAGCCTGCATCCCTGCGCGGGTGCACGCCTTGACGGCCATAGGGGTGCCCCATAGCATAACCGGCAAATGGCACGCCACGGCGGCCTCACCTCTCGCTACGGGCACGACGACCTCATGCAAGCCGACGCATCGACCCTTCACGCGGCAGTGGCAGATGACTTCGCCGCCGTAGACCGCACCATTCTCGCGCAGCTCGAGTCGCGCGTGCCGCTGGTCCAGACCATCGGTCAGTACATCATCCAGAGTGGTGGCAAGCGCCTGCGCCCGGTCCTGGTGCTGCTGGCAGCCCGCGCACTCGGCTATCAGGGTGATCGCCACATCAACCTGGCCGCACTGATCGAGTTCATGCACACCTCGACACTGCTGCACGATGATGTCGTCGACGAGTCCAGTCTGCGTCGCGGTCGCTCCACCGCCAATGACACCTGGGGCAACGCGCCCTCCGTGCTGGTCGGTGACTTCCTCTATTCCCGCTCTTTCCAGATGATGGTGGAAGTCGGCTCGATGGACGTGATGGCGATTCTCTCCGCCGCCACCTGCACCATCGCCGAAGGCGAGGTCCTGCAGTTGACCAACATCGGCAATGCCGACATCGATGAAGCCGCCTACTTCGAGACCATCCACGGCAAGACCGCCATGCTGTTCGAGGCAGCCGCGCATGCCGGGGCGATACTCGCCCAGGAAGCGGATGGCACCGTCACGGCGGCACAGGTCAGCGCGCTGCAGAACTATGGCCGCTACCTGGGCCTCGCCTTCCAGCTCATCGATGACCTGCTCGACTATCAGGGCGACGCCGAGACCATGGGCAAGAATGTCGGTGATGACCTGGCCGAGGGCAAGCCGACCCTGCCGTTGATTCGCGCCATGCAGGTCGGAAGCCCGGCGCAGGCCAGCCTGGTACGTGGCGCCATCGAGAAGGGCGGACTGGAGCAACTCGACGAGGTACTGGAAGTCGTGCGCCTCACCGGCGGCCTCGACTATACCCGCAGTCGCGCGCAGGAAATGGCCGACAACGCCCTGGCGGAACTCGAGGCGCTGCCGGAGAGTGACTTCCGCGACAGCCTCGAACGCATCGCACTGTTGAGTGTCGGCCGTCAGGCCTGATCCCCCTTACAGCCACGGGGAGACAGACCACCAGCAGGAAAACGTGACGAGAAGTACCGGCAGGATGAGGTGAAGAGAAGCGCGCTTCTCGACAGCCGAATTGCCCCTTGAGACATCGATAAAACTTTTTGACCTCAAGGGCTTGCAAAGCAAAGCTGTCTGCGTATAATTCACCCCCGTCGAGACAAGCTCACGACGCATCGGAGTATAGCTCAGCTTGGTAGAGCGCTGCCTTCGGGAGGCAGAGGTCGTAGGTTCGAATCCTGCTACTCCGACCAGATATCTGAAAAAGCCGCTGATCACTGATCAGCGGCTTTTTTGATGCTGGAAGGTTTTCCTGCGGCTCATGTTGCCCAGTGACGAACTCCCCTCCAACGCCTTACATCCCTCAGGATGCCACATGCACACACTGCGCCTTGCCATGCTGTCCCTGCTGCTCACCTCCCTGCTCTCCGCCTGCGCCTCCACCCGTACCCAATGGGAGAAGCCCGGTGCCAACAGCACGGAGGCTCACAACACCTGGGCCGGCTGTCAGTACGAACTTGGCCTGACGGACAAGTCAGACAACGAGAAACAGACGCTGCTGAAGTACTGCATGGAGCGTGAAGGCTACCGACTGCAGAGCTACTGAGTCGCTCACCTGCGTCAATCGGACATCCAGGTGTCACTCGCCTTGCGGGCCCGCTCGCGACCAGCACGTTCTCGGTCGCGGCGGGCCTTTTGCTTGAGGTAGTAACTGCGCAGCGCCAGCCCCAGTCCACAGGCAAGCATCAGGGCGAACACCAGCCCCTGCCACGGGCGGGCGGCATCCCCCAGCCAGGTTTCCAGCGCGACGATGGCGATCAGCCCCATGGCCTGGCTGGCAACGGCGATCGCACGGCTACGGTCATAATGATGTGAAAGCATGGGGATATCCCTGGAGCGTCCTCGGCGCCAGAGCAATGCTCAGCGCGCGAGGCGTGGATGTCGAAGTCCGTCGATTATCGCATACTCGAGCCTCACGACTGCAGCGCCGGCCAAGCGCCGCTCGACAGGTAGTGCTGACCCGAATGCCCCTTCCCGGAAACCGCCAAAGGATAACCGCATGGATGCCATCGCTCTGGGCCCTGCCCTGATTTCCGTCGAACGCCTCTATGCCTTCGTGGCAGCCCTGGTGATGCTGATCGAGTTCTCGCTGCTGATTCGTCTACTGGCGCGTATGCACGCCAGGGGCACGACCGCGCCCGCTCACGACTCTTCACCGCTGAGCCCCTCGCGCTGGTTCAATCGCATGCTGGTCAGCTGGGTGATCGGTGCGCGCCTCACTTACGTCGCCCTGCACTGGGCAAGTTATCAGCAGACACCGCTGGATATTCTCAAGCTGTGGCAACCGGGCTACCACCTGCTCGGCGGCATGCTGGCCGCGACCCTGGCCAGCCTGTGGCTGCTGCGCCGGCATGGCGTGATTCGCCAGGTCATCGCGCTGGGCAGTCTGACTCTGGGCCTGACCGCTTTCCTCGGCCTCAAGCAGCTCGACCCGCTGGGCAGCACGCACTCCATCGAGCGCATGCCGTCGATCACCCTGCATCATCTGGATCGTCGCCCGGTATCGCTGGATGAGGTCCGCAATCAGCGCGTGATCGTCAATCTGTGGGCTACCTGGTGCCCGCCCTGCCGCCGGGAGATGCCGCTGCTGGCCGAGGTGGACGCCCGGCCGGATGTCACCGTGGTGCTGGCCAATCAGGGCGAACAGGCGCTCGCGGTCACTCGTTTCCTCAAGAGTGAGCGACTCACGCTGAAATACGCCCTGCTGGACCCCGCCATGCAGCTGATGGGGCTCGCCGACGCACAGGGCCTGCCCGCCACCCTGATTTTCGATGGCGAAGGCCGCCTGATCGAACGCCACATCGGCGAGCTGAGCCGCGCCCAGCTGCAGGCGCTGATGCCCCCGTCTGGATCGTGACGGACACCCTCCCCCAAATCATGAGAGAAGGCCTCATGCCATGGGTGCACCACGCCCAGTGACGACACGAGAGGACAAAGACGCCTCACAAGGACAAAAGGCGCTTAAGCCACGGCGCGTGATCCGGTAAGATACCGCGCCCCTGTATTCCCGATTCCCGTCTTTGTCCTACCCCGAGGCATCATGAGCGACTTCATTCCCGGTCAGCGCTGGATCAGTGATGGTGAGGCCGATCTCGGCCTTGGCACGATCCTCAATGTCGATTTCCGCACGGTTACCGTCCTCTTTGCCGCCAGCGAAGAAACCCGCACCTACAGCCTCCGCGAGGCGCCCCTGACCCGAGTCGCCTTCGGCAATGGCGACCGCATCCAGTCCGACGATGGCGAATGGCTGATCGTCGATGATTCCAAGGAAGTGCGCGGCCAGATCCTCTACATCTGTGAACGTGAAGGCGAAAGCGCCGGCGAGCTGCTCGAGCTTCCCGAGGCACGCCTCAACGACAAGATGCAGTTCAACCAGGCCCGTGACCGCCTGCTGACCGGCCAGGTCGACCGCAATGACTGGTTCGACCTGCGTTACCGCACCCTGCGCCACTTCCATCGTGTCGAGCAGAGCCCCGCGCTGGGCCTCTCCGGCCCCAAGGTCGACCTGGTACCGCACCAGCTGTACATCGCTGATGAAGTCTCGCGCCGTCATGCGCCGCGCGTGCTGCTGGCTGATGAAGTCGGCCTGGGCAAGACCATCGAAGCCGGTCTGATCCTGCATCGCCTGCTGCTCAGCGGTCGTGCCCGTCGCGCCCTGATCCTGGTACCGGCGAGCCTGACCCACCAGTGGCTGGTCGAGATGCTGCGCCGCTTCGCGCTGGATGTCTCGCTGCTCGATGAAGAGCAATGCAAGGCCCACGGCACGCGCAACCCCTTCGAAGGCAACCAGATCATTCTGGCCAGCCAGGACTGGCTGTTCGCCAACCCGTCGCGTCAGGTCCAGGCTGCCGCCTGCGACTGGGACATGCTGATCGTCGATGAAGCCCACCACCTCGACTGGAGCGAAGACAAGGTCGGCCCGGGCTATGCCTGCGTCGAATCACTCGCCCGCCAGACCGCCGGTGTGCTGCTGCTGACCGCCACACCGGAGCAGATGGGGCTGGAGAGCCACTTCGCGCGCCTGCGCCTGCTCGACCCGGAGCGCTACCACGACCTGGAGCGCTTCAAGGCCGAGGAAGAGGGTTACGTCGCCGTGGCCTCGGCCATCGACAGCCTGGATGCCCTGCCGACTGACACCAGCGGCCTGGACAGCCTGACCGCCGTGCTGGATGACGGCGACAGCCGCGCCCTGCTCGAGACCCTGATGGACAGCGACAGCGATGACGCCCAGCGCGACAGCGCCCGTCGTCAGCTGCGTGACCAGCTGCTCGACCGCCACGGCACTGGCCGCGTGATGTTCCGCAACTCGCGCACCCACGTCGAAGGCTTCCCCGAGCGTCGTCTGCACGTCCACGAGCTGGAGTTGCCCTCCTCCTACCGGCGTGTGGTGCGCAAGCTGGAGCGTGACGAGGACTACCTCGATGACCTGCTGATCGAGACCGGCATGAACCACCCCGAGGTGGTGCTGTTCCTCGACGAGATGTACCGCGCCCTGCCCGATGACCGCATGAACGCCGAGCCCTGGTGGCAGATCGACCCGCGCGTCATGTGGCTGCTGGAAACCCTGACCGACCTCGGCAACGAGAAGGCGCTGGTGATCTGTCACACCGCCGATACCGCGCGTGAGCTGTCCGAAGGCCTGCGCGTGCTGGGCGGCGTGCATGCACCGGTCTTCCATGAGGGCATGAGCCTGGTCGAGCGTGATCGCGCCGCCGCCGCCTTTGCCTCCGAGGAAGAAGGCGTGCAGCTGCTGGTGTGCTCGGAAATCGGCTCGGAAGGCCGTAATTTCCAGTTCTGCCACCACCTGGTGATGTTCGACCTGCCGGTGCATCCGGACCAGCTCGAGCAGCGCATCGGGCGTCTGGACCGCATCGGCCAGCAGTTCCCGATCGAGATCCACGTACCGGTCTTCGAAGGCTCACCGGGTGCCCAGCTGCTGCGCTGGTACCGCGATGGCATGGACGCCTTCAGTGCGCCCCACGGCATCGGCAGCGAGCTGTATTCCCAGTTCGGTGACGAGCTGGAAGAAGCCCTGCTCGACAGCGAAGAGATCGACAGCATCATCGAGCAGACCCGCGAACGCTTCGACGCCCTGCAGGCCGAGCGCCAGTCCGGTCGCAACCGTCTGCTGGAACTCAATGCCTGTCGTCACGAGCGCGCCGCGGAAGTCATCGCCGCCATCGAGACACTGGACAACGACAAGGCGCTGCCGGGCTACCTGGAGCGCGCCTTCGACATCTTCGGCATCGAGAGCCGGGACCTCGGCGATGGCATCACCTACCTGGCACCAGGCCCGCACATGCTCGACGGCCTGCCGGGGCTGGTGAAGGGCGAGGAAGGCTTCAGCGTCACCAGCGACCGCGCCACGGCGCTGTCACGCGAAGATGTCCAGCATCTGTCGTGGGAGCACCCGCTGGTCCGCGAGATGCTGGTGCGCATCATCGATGGTTCCATGGGCAACACCGCGCTGGCACTGCTCAAGCACCCGGCGATCCCGGGCGGTCGCCTGATGACGGAAGTGGTGTTCCGCACCCAGTCCACCGCACCGCGCGGCTTGCGCCTGGGTCGCTTCCTGCCACCGACCGCCATCCGGGTGCTGCTGGATGAAAACGGCAGCAACCTGTCCGACAAGGTCTCCTTCGGCGGGCTGGCCAAGAACCTCAAGCCGGTCAAGAAGGCGGTCGCGCGTGATCTGATCAAGCAGAGCCACGCGACACTGCGCAAGCTGATGAGCGACGCCGAGCAGGAAGCCGAGCGCGAACTGCCGAGCATCGTCGAGCAGGCCCAGCAGCAGATGCGTGAGCAGCTCAGCGCGGAGCTCGCCCGCCTCGAAGCATTGGCCAGCCACAACCCGTCGGTGCGCGAGGAAGAGCTGGAAGCGCTGCGCCAGGAGCGTGCCGCTCTCGATGGCGTCATCGAGACCACGCGTCTGCGTCTGGACAGCGTGCGCGTCATCGTCACCGTGGATGCTCACGAACGTTGATCTGCCCGCGACGTGACGTCATCCCTGACGTCACGGCTTGCCAATGACGCAAGAAAAGCGCCCCACCTGCCATCGGCAAGTGGGGCGCTTTTCATTGTGAGTCGTCGAAAGCGTTATTCTTGGGCCTGACCGTCCAACCCCTACCACTCTAGAGCACCGTCATGGCGACATCACATCCAGAAAGCCGACCCGACACCACGACCGAGCATGGCTGGCAGGGACAACGCCTTGCCGAGGAGGTCGCGCGTGTCGAGGGAGTGGGGCTGACGCTGCTGGCGGCAGGCGATGACTGGTGGGCGATCGACAAGCCGGCCGAGCTGCCCTCGGTACCGGGCCGCGACCCTTCACGCTTCGACAGCGTCCATTCGCGCCTGTGCCGGTTGAGCGAGGACACCCGTGCCGTGCATCGGCTGGATGTGGCAACTTCCGGGGTGCTGCTGGTGGCGCGCAATGTCGAGGGACAGCGGCGGCTGTCGCGTCTCTTCCAGTCGCGCACCCTCGAGAAACGCTACGTGGCCGTGGTGGCAGGGCATCTCACGCCCGACGAGGGCAGCATCGCCCTGCCGCTGCGCTGTGACTGGCCGCGCAGACCGCGGCAGATCGTCGACTTCCTCCATGGCAAACCGGCACTGACCCACTATCAGGTCGAGCGTCACCTGATACTCGATGGCCAGCGCCCGGATGGCTCGCCTCAGACCCTCGCCGCCAGCCGTGTCCTGCTGACACCCCATACCGGGCGCTCGCATCAGCTGCGCCTGCATATGCTGGCGCTCGGCCACCCCATCATCGGTGATGGCTTCTATGCACGCGGGGCGGCACTGAATGCCAGCCCTCGCCTGCTGCTGCATGCCGCTCAGCTGGTGATTCCGTCAGCGACAGGCAGCGACGCGCCATCGCTGGTGCTGAATGCTCCGCTGCCGTTCTAGCCGCCAGGTTCTGGCCAAGAGGCTCTAGCCACCAAGCTCTAGCCACCAGGGGCAAGTCCTGCAGCATCAGACCAGGCCTTCACTTTCTCAGAATGTCGGCGAAGGCCACGTCGAGGGTCGGGTAGTCGAAGGTGAAGCCTGCGGCCAGCAGGCGCGCCGGCACCATGCGGGCGCCCTCCAGCAATAGCGTGCTCATCTCTCCCAACCCCAGCTTGAGGGCCTTGGCCGGCAGCGGCAGGATCGCTGGGCGCCCCAGACCGCGCGCCAAGGCGTGGGTAAAGCCCATGTTGGTGACCGGATGCGGTGCACTGGCATTGAAGGCCCCACTCAAGTCCTCATCCTCCAGCAGACGCTCGATGATGCGGATCAGATCATGGCGGTGGATCCACGGCATGTAGTGACGGCCATCGCCGAGACGCCCACCCAAGCCGAACTTGAAGGGCGTCAACAACTTGGCGAGCGTTCCGCCATCCGCTTCCATCACCAGACCGATGCGGATGATCGCCAGGCGAACACCACAGTCCGAGACTGGCATGGCGGCCGCTTCCCAGTCGCGACACAGGCGATGATTGAAGTCATCGTGAGGCGTTGCCTGCTCGTCGATCTCGACATCACCCGGCTCGCCCGCCTTGGGCTGCGCGCCGTAATAGCCCATCGCCGAACCGGATACCATCACCTGGGGAGCCTGCCCCTCAGCCGCCAGTTGCTGACACAGCAGCACCAGATGCTCGGTGGTTTCCAGCCGCGAGCGACGCAGCTCTTGCTTGTGATCCTCGCTCCAGCGCCTCCCGGCAATCGATTCCCCCGCCAGATTGACGATACCCTGTGGCTGCCAGTCCTTGAACATCAGCGCCGAATCCGCCGCCTTCAGGGTGATACCCAGTTCGGCGAACTGCCGCTCGGCCCGCTCCGGACGACGTGACACCACTGCCAGCTCATGCCCGGCCGCGGCCAGTGAGCGGCAGAGTGCCTGACCGACAAATCCCGTTGCCCCCGTGATCAAGATTCGCATGCTGTCCTCCTCGGCGGTGAAGCATCGAGTGTGCCAACTCTTGCCATGAATCTATACCTTTATTGTACAATCCTGCACAAGAAGTTAACTTCAAGGGATGCCGGCGTCATTTCATGCTCCATCCTCCCGGTCCATCTTCCCCAGCAGGAGTCCTGCCTGATGTCAGTATCGTCCATCGCCATCATCGGTGCCGGTATCGCCGGTCTCTCTGCTGCTTCGTACCTGGCAGCGCAGGGTCACGCGGTGACGATCTTCGAGAAGGGACGCGGCCCGGGCGGGCGTCTGGCCAGTCGGCGCACTCCCCACGGCCCCCTCGACATCGGCGCTCAGTATTTCACCGCGCGTGATCCGCGCTTCCAGTCAGCACTCGAGACATGGCGGGCAGACGGTATCGTCGCCCCCTGGGGTGACAGGTTGCTGCGTCTGGACAAGACGGCGTCTGACACGCAGGAATGGCAGCGGCTTCGCGATGATTCTGCCCGCTATGTGGCCAGTCCGCGCATGAGCGCCCTGAGCCGCCACCTGAGCGAGGAGCTGCCGGTCAATGCCACCCTGCACACTCGCCTGCGCATCACACGCCTGATCCGCGATGAAGCGCCGGGCGGAAAGGTTCGCTGGCAGCTTGAGGACCGGGACGGCGAGCGGCATGGTCCCTTTGATCATGTGATGATCACCGCCCCGGCCCCTCAGGCCCGTGCTCTGCTGAATGACGCTGGTACCGACGCTGAAGGCAACGTGCCGGCCTCGGCGCAACAGACTCCACACTCTCTGGCGCCCGAGCTGAGCGCCCTGCTCTCGCGGATCGAGATGGCACCCACCTGGACCGTGATGGCCGCATTGGAGGCACCGCTGCCGGCCCTGGCAGGCATTGAGGACTGGCAGGGGCTGCTGGTCAGTCGCGGAGATGACGCCCCACTGCGCTGCGTGATGCGACAGCATTCGCGCCCCGGCCGCCAGCCCACCTCGGGGGCTCGCGAGACCCTGAGCCTGCTGGCCACCGCCGGCTGGAGCCAGACTCACCTGGAAGACTCGCCTGAGGACATCTGCGCGGCACTCTGGCAAGCCTTCACGGCACTGCCCGAGATCCAGGCGCTGGGCGAGGACTGGAGTGAAGGCAAGGTATCGCTCACGGCCCATCGCTGGCGCTATGCTCATCCGACCCGCTGCGCACCTCAGGCAATGCCCGCCTCGCCGATGAGCCAGCACGGTCTGAGCCTGGCGGGCGATGCACTGAAAGGACCGCGAGTCGAAGATGCCTGGCTGTCAGGACGCGAAGCGGCAGAGCGACTGGCTGACGCGCTGAACTCATGAGCTCACGAGCTCAGAGAACTGACCCACTATCTCCCCCCATGACAGGAAGCCCTCATGAGCAAGATGGAACACCAGGATGACGCCTTGATCCTGCTGGCGCATGGCTCGCGTGATCCACGCTGGCGCGAGCCCTTCGAGGCACTCGAGACCTCGCTCGCCAGTCGCCTGAAGCGCCCGACACGTCTGGCCTACATGGAGTTGTGTGACCCGCTGCTGACCGACACCATCGACGCCCTGGCGGCAGACGGTGCGGCGCGTATCGACATCCTGCCGCTGTTCTTTGCGGCGGGCCGCCATCTGCGCGAAGACGTCCCCGCCATGCTCGAGACATCCCGCCAGCAGCATCCGGATTGTCCGATCACGTTGCTGGACCCGGTGGGTGCCCATCCAGCGTTTGTCGAGGCCTTGATCGAGATTGTGGAGCAACAGGACAACGCATGATGACCCGATGATCCGAGAGAGACTGCGAACCGGAAAGGCTCTGCGATGCCACCTTCAGGCCTGCGCGTCGAATATGCGACGTGAATTGACGCGTGATGCCACTTGTCAGGCCGAGGCGGCTGCGCCATCCTGAGCCCCACATGTACAGCTAATGCACAAGATGCATTGCCGGCATCCCGCAGCGCTTCGAATGCTTCAGTTCCCACTTCTGTGCTTCGTTCCTCTTCGTGCTTCATCCGGGATGCCTCGTCACCGCAGAGGTAACACCATCCATGACTGACAAGGCCACGGAAACTGCCAGCTCGCCCCTGTTTCCGATCCGTGAAGTCTCACGCCTGACCGGCGTCAATTCGGTCACGTTGAGAGCCTGGGAGCGCCGCTACGGGTTGATCGAACCGCGCCGAACGCCCAAGGGACATCGCCTGTATGCCCGCGAGGACATCGAGCGCATCGAGCACATCTTGCAGTGGCTCAACAGGGGCGTGCCCGTCAGTCAGGTGCGGGAGCTGCTGGATCAGCCCCAGCCAGAGACGGCGCCGATGCCGGATGAAGGCAGCTGGGGCGGCCAGCAGCAACTGATCATGGCCGCCATCGACGCCCAGGATGAGTCTCGGCTGGCGGAGCTCTACAACCAGAGTCTGGCGCTGTATCCGGTCAACAGTGTGGTCGAACGCCTGTGGAAGCCGGTGGTCGAGCAGCTGGAGGAGCGTGGCACCACGACCTTCGGGGCCCGATTGGCACAATGTTTCCTCGAGAGCTTCCTGCGCTCACGTATCGGCGCCCGCCTGATGTTCGCGAATCAGGAGCGCCATGCCCCGCACATCACTCTGACGCGCCTGCCGGATGAACCGGGATTGAGCTGGCTGCTGCTGCTAGCGCTGGTCGCCAGCGATGCCGGTTATCACGTCAGCCTGCTGGATGGCCCGCTGCCCCTGGCCGAGCTGCCACTGGCCGCTGAGCGATTCCAGGCGCAGGCCGTGATCCTGGTCGGCACTCAGGCCGAGCGCAGCGATGTCATGCGCCGCCAGTTGCCGCGGGTGGCAGAACAACTCTCCGTGCCGTTGGCCATCGCTGGCCCGGCCGCCCAGATTCGCCAGCAGGAGCTGGTGGACGGGCCCCTGGAAGGTCTCGGGGCCGACCCCGTTCAAGCGGTGGTCCGCCTGAGGTCCTTGCTGGCTCGTTGATCCCCCCGAAGCTCCTGCGCGATGCACATTTCCGACCGCAAAGGAGCTTTCATGCCTGCCCCTTCTCCCACATCCCGCACTTCCACCGCCTCACGGTCTCCCGGTACGGACACCGAATCCGGGGCTGACTCCGACGCGAGCCGACAGCCTCTGCAGCTCGTGTGGCTGCGAAGCGACCTGCGCGTGCATGACAATACCGCCCTCTCGCAAGCGGCCGCACGCGGCCCGGTGGTGGCGGTGGTCACCCCCTGCTATGCCCAGTGGATGACCCATGGTCATGGTGCCAACAAGCTCGACTTCCTGCGTCGCGGTCTGCACGTCCTGCAGCAGGCACTCGCCGGCCATCACATCCCGCTCAAGGTCCTCGACTGCGACACCTTCGCGGAAGTGCCCGAAGCGCTGGCCACGCTGTGCACGCAACTTGGCGTCCAGGCGCTGCACTTCAATGACGAGTACGCCGTCAATGAGCGCGAGCGCGACAGACTCGTCCGCGCGCGCCTGGCCGACAGCGACATCCGCCTGCATCGCTACACTGACATGCTCGCCTTCACGCCCGGCGAACTGCTGACCGGCAAGGGCGATTACTACGGCGTCTTCACGCCCTTCTCCAAGCGCTGGCACAAGGAGATCGACGCGCGGCGTCTGGCGCTCAATGAGGCTCCCGCGGTGCAGGATGCGCCCCGAGACGCCGAGGGACGCGAGATTTCGGGAGACGCCATTCCCGCGCTTCCCGACACGCTAAGCGTCGACGTGGAACATGGGCCGAGCGAGCCGCTGGAGGCGGAGCGATGGCCTGCCGGCGAGGATGCCGCCCAGGAGCGCCTGGAGCGCTTCATGACCTTCCGGGCGCGCCGCTACCACGAGCAGCGCGACCTGCCCGCCACGCGCGGCACCAGCGAACTGTCCCCCTATCTGGCGCTCGGCATGATCTCGGCTCGACAGTGCTACGCGGCGGTATTGGCGGAAAACGGCAGTCTCGCCGACGGTGATGTCGGCCTGACCACCTGGGTCAACGAGCTGATCTGGCGCGAGTTCTACCAGCACATCCTGGTCGGCTTTCCGCGCGTCAATCGCCACCGTCCCTTCCAGCGCCATACCGAAGCCCTGCAATGGCGCGATGATGACGCAGGCTTCGCCGCCTGGTGCGAAGGGCGTACCGGCTACCCCATCGTCGATGCCGCCATGCGCCAGCTGGTCGAGACCGGCTGGATGCACAATCGCCTGCGCATGGTGACGGCCATGTTCCTCACCAAGCACCTGTTGATCGACTGGCGCCGTGGTGAGGCCTACTTCCTGGCGCACCTGGTGGATGGTGAATTGGGGGCCAACAATGGCGGCTGGCAGTGGGCCGCCTCGACCGGCACCGATGCCGCGCCCTATTTCCGCATCTTCAACCCCACCACCCAGGGGCAACGCTTCGACAAGGACGGCGACTTCATCGCAAGCTTCGTGCCTGAGCTGGCCGACCTTCCCGCCAAGCGTCGTCACCAGCCCACGGCTGACGACTGCCATGCCTGTGGCTACCCGCGCCCGATCGTCGACCACAAGGCCGCCCGCCAGCGAGCCCTCGATGCCTTCAAGGCGCTCACCAGAAGCGAATGACCCTGCCAGGCGGCCTGCTGATCTCCAGCGGGCCGCTTTTTCATTGTCTCGACGTCAGGAGCACAGCCATGCAATCGCTGCCCCCCGAGATGAGCCCGGCGCTGGTTCGGGTCTGTCGCCTTTACGAAAAGCTGGACAAAACCTCTACAGAGCTGCTGAAATCAGTCTATAGTGACGATGTCGTTTTTCGCGATCCTCTGCACGAAGTTCAGGGCCTCGAAGCGCTCAACCAGTATTTCTCAGGGTTGTACACGAATGTCTCATCGATTGATTTCGTGTTTCATCATCCGCTGGGCCCGACTCGGCCAGAGCCGGCGGCCACGTCGCTTGAGGCACCGGACACGTGGGAGAGCGCGGAGCAGGGACTGGCATGGTTGAGCTGGACGATGACCTATCGCCATCCGCGCCTGAACGGCGGCAGCGATATCGTGGTGGAAGGTGCCTCACGCCTCGAATTCCGACACGGCAAGGTATGTCGGCACCGTGACTTCTTCGATGCCGGCGAGCTGCTCTACGAGCAGGTGCCGTTGCTGGGCAAGGTGATCAGGCTGCTCAAGCGACGCATGGACTGATGTGCCCCCAGGCACGCAGATGACAACCCCCCACCGACAGTCAAGCGGTGCGCTCATCGCGACAGGCGAACACGCCAAGGAGAGAGAATGCCCAGTCAAGCCAGGCCCCCAGCCACGACACGCAAGCGCATCTGGTTGACCGGTGCCAGCTCCGGGATCGGTGAAGGACTGGCGCGTCGCCTGCTGGCCGATGGGCATCGTGTCGTGCTGAGCGCACGCTCCACCGACAAGCTGAAGGCCATCGCGGCCGACGCCGAACAAGGCCCCGGTGATGCACTGGTGATCACGCTGGATCTCACCGACCGTGATGCCATCCGCACGGCTGCACGACAGATCGAGGAAGACTTCGGTGGACTCGACCTGATGCTCCTCAACGCAGGTACCTGCGAATATCTGGATGCACGTGATTTCGAGGCCGACCTGGTTCACCGAGTCTTCGCCACCAATTTCCAGGCAGCCGTGGATGTGATCGAGAGCGCGCTGCCCCTGCTTCGCACGGCTGCCGCGCAGGGGGGAGAGCGGCCACAGCTGGCGGCGGTGTCGAGTGCCTCGGCCTACCTGCCGCTGCCACGCGCCGAAGCCTACGGAGCTTCCAAGGCTGCAGTGAGCTACTTCCTCGAGTCGCTGCGGCTGGACCTGGATGCCCAGGGGATCGATGTCAGCGTGATTCATCCGGGCTTCGTCAAGACACCGCTGACCGAGCGCAATGACTTCCCGATGCCGATGCAGGTCACGGTCGATCAGGCCGTCGAGGCGATCGTGTCAGGGCTGGCGCGTCACCGGCTCGATATCCACTTCCCCAGGCGCTTCACGCTGCTGGTGAAGCTGCTGGGCATTCTACCGCCGACATTGCGCCGCCAGATCGGACTGCGCATGACGCGAGATTGACCGACATCAGGCAGGCGGATGCCTGCCACGAACAGCATGTTTCTTGATCGCAGGTCTTCCTTCTCTGGAGTGGCATGAATACAACGACGTCACAGGCAACAGCTCCTCTTCCCCGCCAGCGGATCGCCGTCATCGGCAGCGGCATCAGCGGCATGGCAGCGGCCTACTACCTCAGTCGTCACCACGAGGTGCATGTCTTCGAGTCGGCCGAGCGTCTCGGCGGCCACACTGCGACCATGGACGTGCAGACCGCCGATGGCAGCGAATGGGCCATCGATACCGGATTCATCGTCTTCAACGACCGCACCTATCCCCACTTCCAGCGCCTGCTGGAGCGTCTCGATGTCGCCTATCAGCCCACCGAGATGAGCTTCTCGGTACACACCACCGCCGAGGACTTCGAGTACAACGGCCATACGCTGCTGTCGTTGTTCGCCCAGAAACGCAACCTGTTGCGCCCGCGCTTCTATCGACTGCTGCGTGACATCCTGCGCTTCAATCAGCAGGCCGCGGCGGACCTGGACAGCGGCAGGCTCGCCGAGGACGCGACCCTGGGCAGCTATCTCGACGCCAACGGCTACTCGCAGGTGTTTCGTGAGCATTATCTGCTGCCGATGGGCGCGGCGATCTGGTCCGCCAGCATCGCGGACATCGAGCGCTTCCCGCTGCAGTTCTTCGTGCGCTTCTTCCGCCATCACGGCCTGCTGTCGATCAACGATCGTCCCCAGTGGTTCACGCTGATCGGTGGGTCACGCAGCTACATCGCCCCGCTGACCGAGGGCTATGCCGAGCGCATTCACCTCAACAGCGAGATCCGCCAGATACGGCGCGATGTCGACGGCGTGACACTGGAGCACGTCGATGGGCGCTGCGAACGCTTCGATCAGGTGGTGCTGGCCTGTCATGCGCCTCAGGCACTGGCTCTGCTGAAAGACGCCAGCGCCCGTGAGCAGGACGTGCTCTCGGCGATCACGACCCAGCGCAATGACGTGGTGATGCACACCGACACCTCCCTGCTGCCCAGGCGCCGTGAGGCCTGGGCGAGCTGGAACTACCGTCTCGATGGGCGGGATGACGCCCAGCGAGCCAGCGTCACCTACGACATGAACATCCTGCAGCGCCTCGATGAGCGCGACTATCCGCCTCGAGAGACCTTCTGCATCACGCTCAACGACAGCGATGCCATCGACCCCGCCCTCGTACTGGGCCGTTACGCCTATGATCACCCGCGCTTCACGCTTGAGGCCGAGGCCGCCAAGCAGCGCTTCATGGAGATCTCCGGTGTCTCGCCGCGGCCCGGTGGCCCGGTGGGACGCACCCATTTCTGTGGTGCCTGGTGGCGCAACGGCTTCCATGAAGATGGCGTGTGGAGTGCATTGCGCGTCGCCGAGGCACTGGGTGCCCGCGAGGCAGACGATTGAAGGCGCCCGCCAGCCGTATCGGCTACGGCACGCTGCGCCATCGTCGCCATGCGCCGCGCCAGCATGCCTTTCGCTATCGCGTCGCGATGGCGTGGCTGGCGCTGGATGAGCTGCCGGACCTGATGGCAGGCCGGCGTCTGGCAAGCGCCAGTCGGGCGGCACCGCTGGCCTTTCGCGAGCGCGACCATCTCCCGGCAGCCCTGCACGGTCTGACGGATGGCCCATTGATCGAGCGTGTCCATGAGGCTTGTCGACGCGAGCTCGCCATGGCGGGCGATCATGCGCCCCTGCCGCAAGGCCGCATCTTCCTGCTGACCCAGCTGCGGCATTTCGGGGTGGGCTTCAATCCGATCCGACTCTATTACCTCTACCACGCGACGGGCCAGCTGGGCGCCGTGCTCGGTGAGGTGACCAACATTCCCTGGGGCGAGCGTGTGCTGTATGCCTCGCGCACCGATTCGCGACGGCGCATGCATTCGGCGCATTTCGACAAGCGCCTGCATGTCTCTCCCTTCATGCCGATGGGCATGCGCTATCACTGGCGCTTCAATGACCCCAGCAACGATGAGCTCCTGTTGCACATGGAAAATCATCCACTGGGCGAGGAAGTGACACGCAAGCCCGGGGAATCACTCTTCGATGCCAGCCTGAGCCTGCATCTGGAACCCGCGACTCCACGCGCCATGACCCGCCTGCTGCTGCGCTTCCCGTGGATGACGCTCAAGACCGTGGCAGGCATCCATTACGAGGCGCTGCGTCTGGCGCTCAAGCGCGTGCCGATCTTCGATCATCCGCGCCCTCAGCCAGAGACTCGGCATCCGTCATGAGGACATCACCATGAGCCAGTTTGAACCCGTTCCCCCCAGTCCGGTGGCAATCCCCCGTCACGATGACCGCCTGACTCGCCTGCTGCGCCCTCGGCTGCTGCGCATGCTCGACAGACTCGAGGGCGGCAGCCTGACCGTGCTGGAAGGTCGTGAGCGCCATGTGCTGGGGCAAGGGGGGCCACGTGACATCACGCTGCGCATCCACGATTCGCGCGCCTGGCGGCGCATGGCACTGGGGGGCACCGTCGCGGCGGCGGAAGCCTACATGGATGGTCAGTGGGAGACGGATGATCTGGTGGGGCTGGTACGTCTGTTCGCCTTCAATCTGGAACAGGTCAATGACTCGGTGGACAGCGGGACCTCGCGCCTTTCCAAGTGGGCGCTGAGTGTCGCCTACGCGCTGGCGCGCAATACCCTGGCGGGCTCGAAGCGCAATATCTCGGCGCACTACGATCTTGGCAACGACCTCTTCGCGCTGTTCCTCGATCGCGAGCACCGCATGTACTCCGCGGCGGTCTTTCCGCATCCCGAGGCAGACCTCGAGGAAGCCTCGACGCACAAGCTGGAGCGACTGTTCGACCTGCTGGAGCTGGGGCCACAGCATCACCTGCTGGAGATCGGTACCGGCTGGGGCGGCCTTGCCATCCATGCTGCCCGAACGCGCGGTTGTCACGTGACCACCACCACCATCTCCGATGAGCAGCATGCCTATACGGCGGCACGCATCGCCGAGGAAGGACTGGAAGATCGCATCACGCTGCTCAAGCAGGATTATCGTGCCCTCGAAGGCCGCTTCGACCGTATCGTCTCGGTGGAGATGATCGAGGCGGTCGGGCATCAGTATCTGCCGACCTACCTGAAGACTCTCGAGCGACTCCTCAAGCCCGAAGGCCTGATCGCCCTGCAGGCCATCACGATCCGTGATCAGCGTTTCGCGGCCGCCAGCCGCGAGATGGATTTCATCAAGCGCTACATCTTCCCGGGCGGCTTCCTGCCCTCACATGGCGCCATACTGGGTGCCATGCAACGTGATACCCAGCTGAACCTGCTGACACTCGAGGATATCGGCCTGCATTACGCGGCCACGCTCAAGGCGTGGGGGCAGCGTTTCGAGGCACGCCTCGACGATGTCTATGCACAGGGGTATGACGAACGCTTCGTGCGGATGTGGCGCTACTACCTGGCCTACTGTGAAGGGGGCTTTCGGGAGCGCACCATCGGCACCTGTCAGCTGCTGCTGGGAGGCCCGGGCGCGCGCCCGGTGCAGATGGGACTCAAGGACTGGAACGCCTGAACGTGCGCTCCCCACGCATCACCCCACTGCTGAATGCCGGGCTGTTTCAGCTTGGCTGGTTCAGTTGCGTGCTGGGGGGCGCCTGGGTCGCACTGCTGGTCACCCCGCTCATTCTGGCCGCGCATCTGGGCTGGGTCGTCCCACAGGCCCGGCGCGCACGAGAGCTGCGATGGCTGGGGGGCTTTCTGGCACTGGGCATGGTGGTGGACGGCGGTCTGACCCTGGCCGGTGGCTACTCGCTGCCAGCCACCGCGCCGGACTGGACACACTGGCTGCCGCTGCCCGTGTGGATGTGGTGCCTGTGGCCGCTGTTCGCCAGTACCGTACATCATGCATTGCACTGGCTATGGCAGCGCCCATGGCTCGCCGCCATCGGCGGGGCGACAAGCGCGCCCCTGTCCTATTACGGCGGCGCTCAGCTCGCTGACGTCACGCTCGCCGATTGGCTGTTGCCGGCACAGGCCCTCATCTGGGGCGGGCTATGCCTGGCCATCTCGCGCTGGAAGCTGGCCCAGCCAGGCACATGATGTCCGTGCATCGAGGCGGCTTCAGGCCATGGCCATGGACAACTGGCCGGATTCATAGCCATTGAGACGCTCGATGACGTCCGCCGCCGGCGCGGGACGGGAGAAGTAGAAGCCCTGAATCCAGCCACAACCGTGCGATACCAGGTATTCACGCTGCTCTGCCGTCTCGACACCCTCCGCGATCATCTCCATGCCCAGCCCCTTGGCCATCGCCAATACCGCCATGGTGATGGCCGCATCGGAGCGCTCCCCCGGCAAGCTGCGAATGAAGGCCCGATCCAGCTTGAGCTTGTCCACTGGCAGATCCTTCAGATAGGACAGCGACGAATAGCCGGTCCCGAAATCATCCACCGCGATCTGGTGGCCTCTGCTGCGCAGGGTCGCCAGCCGGCGCGAGATGTCACCGGCGCGCTCATCCAGCAACACCGATTCGGTCAATTCCAGGCCGATGCTGTCCGCCGGCACGTCATACTCCAGCAGCAGCGCGGCCAGCGAGGCCTCGAAATTGCCCTGTATCAGCTGCAGTGCCGAGACATTCACCCAGATGCACAGGCGGTGTCCCGCACGTCGCCAGTTCGCCTGCTGCTGCACGGCCTCGCGCAGCACCCAGTTGCCCAGTCGCAGCATCAGGCCATGGCGCTCGGCCAGCGGGACGAAGTCAGCAGGTGACACCGGCCCACGCAATGGATGCTGCCAGCGCAGCAGCGCCTCGACACTGCTCACCTTGCCGGTACTGGCCTGATGCTGACACTGGTAGTGCAGCTGCAACTGGCCATGGCTCTCGAGCGCTGCCCGTAGATCGTTGGCCAGTCCCAACTGGAGATCGGCACCGGAGTCCAGCGCCGGCTGGAAGCGCATGTCGATATTGCGACCGTGGCGCTTGGCGGCGTAGAGCGCGCTTTCCAGGCGCTGCATCACCACTTCGGGATCACGCCCGTCCTCCGGTGCACGACAGCTGCCGATCGAGAGCGCCAGGTGGAGAATCTGATCGTCCACTTCCAGTGGCTGGGTCAGCGTCGAGCGCAGCTCTTCGATCCACTCACCGTGGTCTCCCCCCGCCGTGGTTCGCAGAATCACGAACTCGTCACCGCCGATGCGCCCTGCGACACCGCCGCGTGCCAGCTCCGTGAGGCGCCGCGCGAACAGCTTGAGCAGACGGTCTCCCCCCTCGGTGCCCAGCGAGTCGTTGATGCTCTTGAGGGCGTCGATGTCGATCAGCGCCAGGTCCAGGGCTTCCCCGGCCCGCAAGCTGCCCAGACGACTCACCATCAGGTCACTCAGACGACGTCGATTGGGCAGGCCGGTCAGAGTGTCCTCCAGCCCGATGCGCTGCAGGTCTTCCTCCCGCGCCTTGTGGCGCGAGATATCCGAGAACAGCGCGATGTGGAACACCTCTCCTGCGCGCTCCATGCGTCGCGCCCTCAGCCACTCAGGGTACTCATCGCCCTGCTTGCGCCGGTTCCAGACCTCGCCCTCCCAATAGCCATGCACCGCCAGGGCCTGCCAATAGCGGCGATAGAAGTCCTCGTCATGGCGGCCCGAGGACAGCAGGGAGGGGTTGCGCCCGATGATCTCCTCCGGCGCGTAGCCGGTGATCCGACTGAAGGCGGCATTCACCGCCAATACCTTGTTCTGACTATCACTGATCAGGAGTCCATCGCTGCTGAGGTGCACGGCCGCCTCCAGCAACTCGCGCCGCAGATGCAGTCGGCGCATCAACCGCAGGATGTCCGCGCCTGCCAGAGTGACCGGTATCAGCGCGCACAGTCGCAGTTCGAGGCCTGGCAGCCACGGCATCAGGCACAGGGCAATGACTCCCCCCCAGATGAGGGGGCGATTGAAGGAAGCATTCGGCCACATACCGGACCCTCGGTCGAGATGACGATATCCACTACACGGTTTCATCATGCAAATGGCCACTTCACAGCCAGGCTGGCCCGCGCACCAATGCTGCCCATTCTCCACGGAAATGTCATGCCAGCCCGCTGACACCCATCGTCTTATCGACTGGCACGCCAAAAGCTGAAGCAGATATTTGCACCGCCCCATGGTGCCCTTTAGTCTGCCCCCCACGTGCATTCAGTGGGGCCAGCCATTAGACTAGCCCCATTCGGGCGTTGTTACGCCCCGTACGGCATAACCATCCCGCTACTCGGAATGACTCAGTGACCAAGCAACACTCCTTTACTCGCGACGAGCTGCTGGCCTGCGGCCAGGGCGAACTCTTCGGCCCGGGCAATGCGCAACTGCCTGCTCCCAACATGCTGATGCTGGATCGCATCACTCACATCAGTGAGGAAGGCGGTAGCCACGGCAAGGGGCAGTTGATCGCTGAGCTCGATATCACTCCGGACCTGTGGTTCTTCGACTGCCACTTCCCGGGCGATCCGGTCATGCCGGGCTGCCTGGGCCTCGATGCCATGTGGCAACTGGTCGGATTCCACCTCGGCTGGCTTGGCAACCCGGGCCGCGGTCGTGCGCTGGGCTGCGGAGAAGTGAAATTCTCCGGTCAGGTCCTGCCGACCGCCAAGAAGGTGACCTACACCATCAACATCAAGCGGGTCATCACTCGCAAGCTGATCCTCGGCATCGCCGATGGCACAGTCACCGTTGATGGCCGCGACATCTATCAGGCCAACGACCTGCGCGTCGGTCTGTTCACCTCCACTGCGAACTTCTGAACGGGAGGCTCCCATGCGTAGAGTGGTAGTCACCGGGCTGGGCATTGTTTCCTGCCTGGGCAATGATCGCCAGCAGGTCCTGGAATCCCTCCAAGAGGGGCGTTCCGGTATCCGCCGCAAAGAGGAATACGCCGAGCTTGGCTTCCGCAGCCAGGTCGCGGGCGTAGTCGACATCAACCTCGAAGACCATATCGATCGCAAGCAACTGCGTTTCATGGGAGATGCCGCGGCGTATGCCTACATCTCCATGGAGCAGGCGATCGCTGATTCCGGCCTAAGCCCGGAGCAGGTCTCCAACGAGCGTACCGGCCTGATCGCCGGTTCCGGTGGCGCATCTTCCGCCAACCAGGTCGAGGCCGCTGACATCATGCGCGCCAAGGGCCTGCGCCGCGTCGGACCGTACCGCGTCACCCGCACCATGGGCTCCACCGTCTCCGCGTGTCTGGCCACGCCGTTCAAGATCAAGGGCATCAACTACTCGATCTCCTCGGCCTGTGCGACATCGGCTCACTGCATCGGCAGCGCTGTCGAGCAGATCCAGCTGAACAAGCAGGACGTGGTCTTCGCTGGCGGCGGTGAAGAAGAACACTGGACACTGTCCTGCCTGTTCGATGCCATGGGCGCGCTCTCCACCAGTTACAACGACTCGCCGGAAACCGCGTCTCGTCCGTACGACACCACCCGTGACGGCTTCGTCATCGCTGGCGGTGGCGGCATGCTGGTCCTGGAAGAGCTGGAGCACGCCAAGGCACGTGGCGCCAAGATCTACGCCGAAGTGACAGGCTACGGCGCAACGTCAGACGGCCACGACATGGTGGCACCGTCCGGTGAAGGCGCCGCACGCTGCATGCGTCAGGCGATGGCAACCGTGAACGGCAAGATCGACTACATCAACACTCACGGCACCTCGACGCCAGTGGGGGATGTCGCCGAACTCAAGGCCATCCAGGAAGTCTTCGGTGCGGACAGCCCGGCGATGAGCTCCACCAAGTCGCTGACCGGCCACTCTCTGGGCGCCACTGGCGTGCAGGAAGCCATCTACTCGCTGCTGATGATGGAGAACGACTTCATTGCCGCCTCCGCCAACGTCAGCGAACTGGATGAACGCGCCGACGGCCTCGATATCGTCACCACTCGCCGTGATGGCGTGAAGATCGAGCGTGTGCTCTCCAACAGCTTCGGCTTCGGTGGCACCAACGCCTGTCTGATCCTGGAGCGCTTCCAGGACTGAGATCATGAATCTCTGACCGGTGATGCATGACACGAAAAGGCCGCCCCATGGGGCGGCCTTTTTGCTGGTAGCGAGCTATCGGCTGGCTTTCACATCACTTCACCGCCCGACTTCCTCCAATCGGAGCGCTCAGACGCCCACGCTGTCTGCCGGTGCCTTTTCCTCGAGTGGCGGACGTGGAGTGCGGGATATCCGCTGCAAGGTGTCTTCCACCCACCCCTCGACATCCGCGATCACCGCATCCGGCTTGCGGCCGGTGGTCTCGATCGCAGGCCCGAAGACGACATGCAGGGTGCCAGAACGCTTGATCCAGCTGTCATTGGGCCAGATCTCGCCTGCATTGTGGGCCACCGGGACGACCGGCACTCCAGCACGACAGGCAATCGCGGCACCTGACTTGTTGAATTTCTTGCGCGTCCCCGGTGCCAGGCGCGTCCCTTCCGGGAAGATCAGCACCGTGAAGCCATCCTTGAGCCGCTGCGTTCCCACGCTCAACACCTGCTTGAGCGCCTTGGCGGGCTGCTTGCGGTCCAGCGGAATCGGCTCAAGCAGCTTGAGCCCCCAACCGAAGACGGGAATCTTGAGCAACTCCTGCTTGAGCACGGTGCACAGCGGCCGCTTGACCACCTGCAGATAGATGGTTTCCCACTCACTCTGGTGGTTGGAGAGCAGAACGCATGCCCCTTCGGGCAGCTGCTCACGTCCGCTGACCTCTACCCTGACGCCACAGGTGAGACGGAACCACCAGAGCACAAGGTGGTTGTAACTATGCAGAACGCGATAACGTGCCTTGAGCGGCAAGCAGGCTGCCACGGGTACCAGCACCAGGGCACTGAGCAGCAACGCCATGAAATAACCGAAGTAAAACAACACACTACGCAGTGCATTCACAGTAAAGATCTCCGCACGTCAGACATCCTCTTGAGGTGAGGTCACCGGGGTGCGCTGTGCCACCCAATCGTCCAGCAGACGGGACAGCTCCAGCCGCCAGGGTTTCTGATGCACCCCGAAGGTCTCCAGCACTCGTCGACAGTTGAGCACTCGGCGCAGCGGAGTTCCCGAGTTGAGCGTCAACGCCTTGATCGGGCCGGGTGATACCTCCTCCCCGATCCCCTCGAGCCGAGTGATCAGCTGAGTCCGCACCACGCTGATGAAGGCGTAACTGCTGATAGGCTCGGTACCCGCCAGATGATAGGCGCCCCAGGAACCCGCACCGCAACGTTGCTGTTGCAGCATGCCGACCAGCGCCATGGCCACGGCGTCGACACTGGTCGGGCACAGGATGACGTCTTCCGCAGCGCGGACTTCCTGACCCGCGAGCAACGACTCGATCAGCGTCGGCAGCCAGGCATCACGGCCATCGGGGCCGAACAACGGCCCGAGACGCACGATCAGATGGCTCGGCAATTCGGCGCGGATACGGTCGCCCGTGGCGATGACCCGACGCAATGCCGTATCGATGGGAGACGGCACCTCTTCCTCATCGAGCAAGCCTTCCCCGCCCTGCTCGAACATCTGGTCCGCCACGCACCACACCAGCGGCGTGTCTGTCTCGACACAGGCCGCCAGCACGGCTTCCACATGCTCGGCATGCGCCGTGACGTCTGCCGGTGCCGAGTCCGCAGGACTGACGAAGGGAGGCACGATCACCACATCCGCGCGATGCGAGCGAATATCACTGGCGTCGATACGCACGGCATCGAGCACTTGAAGCTCGAGATCCGTACGGGTGTTGGCCACTCGGGCCAGGCCGAGGCTCAGGCAATGCCCGGCATCCAGCAGCAAGAGTTTCACAGGCACACTCCGGCAAACAGACGCATCGGCACGAAGCGTGCCGATGCAAAGGCGACATTCTATCAACCTTGCAGGCTGGCTGCAGGCCCGTTGTCGCGCCGGGGACCAGAAGTGAGCAACACCCCTCCCAGCGGCTGGGGGCGACCGATACCATAGCCCTGAACGAGATCGACACCGATCTGCTCAAGTGCCGGCAGCAAGTCACGTCGCTCCACGTATTCGGCGATGGTGACGATGCCCATCTGGGCACAGATGCGGCAGATGGCCGAGACGATGGCAGCGTCCAGGCTGTCACGGGTCAGATTGCGCACGAAGGCGCCATCGATCTTGAGCTGATTGACGGGCAACTCCTTGAGATAGGCGAAAGAGGACATTCCGCTGCCGAAATCGTCCAGCGAGAAGCTGCAGCCAAGGCGACGAATGCCACGAATGAATTCGCGTGCTTGCGCCAGATTGCTGATGGCGGCCGTCTCGGTGATCTCGAAGCACAATCGCTCAGGCGCCACGCCACTCTCCTCGATCATGGTGATCAGCTGATCGCGCAATGGCATGTCACTCAGGCTTTGCCCCGAGAGATTGATGGCCAGGATGGCGTCTTCTTCAATGCGCCCGTCATTGGATTTCAGTACCTGCAGCGCTTCAGTGACGACCCAGACATCAATGGCAGGCATCAGCCCGAAGCGCTCGGCAGTGCCCATGAAGTGGGCCGGGGTCATATGCTCGCCCTCGGCGTTGACGTAGCGCAGCAATACTTCGTAGTAAGGCCCACTGGATGGGCGGCACAACGATTCAATCGGCTGGATATAGAGCGTGAAGAAGCGTTTCTCCAGCGCTTCCTGCAACAGAGGCAACCATTGGAGCTCGCGCTGGGCACGCTCGAGCCCGGCATCTTCCTCGTGATAGGCATGCACCTGGTTGCGACCATTCTGCTTGGCCATGTAACAGGCCGCGTCGGCCTGACGCAGCACTTCCGTGGCCGGTGCACTCCCCGTGATGGACGCCAGGCCGATGCTGACACCCAGCTGGAACTGACGCCCATCCTCGAGATAACGATAATCCGCGATGGTCGAGCAGAGTCTCGAGGCGCGCTCCAGTGCCTGTTCACGATTGCATCGATAGAGGATGACCGCGAATTCATCGCCTCCCAGACGGGCGAGCACATCAGAATCCCGGATCTGCTCGCGCATCAGATGCGCAATCTCGCGCAGCACGGTATCCCCCGCTGCATGACCGCAGGTGTCGTTGATGACCTTGAAGAAGTCGAGATCCAGATACAGCAATTGATGCAGATCGCCGTCTTCCAGCGAGGCCCCCAGAGCATCATCGAAGGCACTGCGGTTCTGCAGCCCCGTCAGGCTGTCATGATGGGCCTGGAAATCGAGCCGACGAATCATCGCCTGGCGATAACTGATGTCACGGAAGACCAGCACGGCGCCTTCCACCTCATCATTGCGAGCGCGTACCGGAGACGCCTTGAGCTCTATCGCACACTCACTGCCATCCCTGGCGACCAGCAGGGTCTGGTTCGCCATGTGCACGACCTCCCCGCGGCTGAGCACGACATCCAGGTGGGTATCCATCATGTGGAGGGAGCCCTCATGGCGCAATTGCAGAATGCGCGCCCAGGGGCGGCCCCGGGCCAGCGCGGGATCCCAGCCACACAATTCTGCCGCGATGGGATTGATGTGGCGGATCATTCCCTCCCGATCAAGGCTGATCACCCCTTCATCGATGGAATCCAGCATCACGGTCACCTGATCCCGTTCGTGACGCAATTCCCGGGTGCGGTACTCCAGCAGACCGCTCAACCGCGCCCGATAGTGTCGACTGCGCCGCACACGACTTTCTGCCTTCAGCGCCAGCAACGTCAGTCCCAGCACGGCCAGTGAGGCAACCCCGAGTATCACTGCCAGCCAGACATGCTGCCCTCCCCCCGAACGAAGCGGGGGAGCCGGCATCACCGAGTCAGGCACCACTTCCATCGCCGCCATGCCCAGATAGTGCATCCCTGCGATCGCTCCCCCCATCAGCAACGCAGCAAGGGCCTGATAACTGCGACGCGGCCGGCGCTGATGCAGAAAGAGCCCTCCAAGCCACAGCGCAGCCGTCGAGGCGATGACGGCCACCAGAATCGACAGTCCCAACAACGGGGCATCGTAGCGATACGCCATCGGCATCTGCATCGCCGCCATGCCGAGATAGTGCATCGAAGCGATCCCGCCCCCCATCACCGCCCCGCTGCCAAACAGCCATGGCAGCGTCAAGCGCGACAGCGTGTTGGCCCACAGCGCCAGTCCGGAAGAGAGCACGGCCACCATCATCGAGAGTAGCGTCAAGCCCCACTCATAGGTGACCGACGTACCGATGTCATAGGCCAGCATGCCGATGAAATGCATTGACCAGATGCCCAGGCCCATCGCCAGAGCCCCACCCAGCAACCACCCCAGGCGACTGGCACGCGACACCGACAGCGCGACCTGCCGAATCAGCTGCAAGGCAGCATGAGATGCCAGTACCGCTACCAGAATGGAAAGCAATACCAGTGAGGGGGAATAGCTACCATGCATGAATGACCTCAATCATCGGGGGCCTGCCAAGGGGAACGAGCTGAAAGTGGACATACACTTGAAACGATAGTTTACCTGCAAGGTACGGAACTGCCTGATTTTTTTCTCCACGCTCAGTGTCCTCAAGCGAGACGACAGCGTGATGGCCCGATCATCGGACTCGGGGCTTCCCCCCTTACGCTCGCAGAGCGACTTTGGATGTATCGGCCGATATCCTGGCAGATGGAGGGGGAATGCCTGAAAACCTCCCCGCCCTCTCACGCAGTACCCTCGATACCTCGAGAGGTTTCCTTTGCCTCCAGAAACGAAAAACCCCCGCAGAGCGGGGGTTCGAGACAATATGGATGACCATGGAGCTGATGATCAGAACGGAATCTCATCATCGAAATCGTCAAAGCTGCCAGCCGGCGGCGCGCCGAAATTGTTGTTCTGCGAGTTCTGTTGAGGAGGCTGCTGAGCCGGAGGCGGAGTGTGCGGGGCCGGCGGCTGACCACCGAAGTTGCCACCCTGCTGCGGTGCCGGCGGCTGGCCGCCGAACTGGCCACCCTGCTGCGGAGCTGCCGCGGCCTGCTGCTGGCCACCATACTGACCACCTTGCTGAGGTGCCTGCTGGGGACGACCGCCGCCACTGAAGCCGCCACCGCCGCCGCCTTCACCACGGGTATCCAGCATCTGCATGTCATTGGCGACGATTTCGGTGCTGTAGCGGTCGTTGCCGTTCTGATCCTGCCACTTGCGCGTCTGCAGACGACCTTCGATATAGAGGCGAGAGCCTTTCTTGACGTATTGCTGAGCGATTTCCGCCAGCTTGTTGAACATCACCACACGGTGCCATTCGGTACGTTCCTGACGCTGACCGCTCTGACGGTCATTCCAGGTATCCGTGGTGGCGAGGTTGAGGTTGCACACCGCACTACCGGACGGAGTGAAACGGACTTCCGGATCCTGACCGAGATTACCGATCAGAATGACCTTGTTTACGCCGCGAGCCATGAAGATTACTCCTGAAAATAGACCGGTGCACATCAGGCACCGGCGAAGGTATCGAGTGCACTGACAGTGATCTGCCAGTGTCAGGGTTCAGCTGGCAGGTGCCTCGGCACCTGCCGGAGTTTCGCCATCACGCTGGCGAGTGAAAGTCGCCAGCGCCTTGTCATCCAGTGTATCGCGTGTGACCTTCAGATAGGCGACCTGTTCCTCACGCACGACCAGAGCTTCTTCCACGCCGGCAATGGCCAGCAGGCGCGTCTGCAACTCGACGGCCGGAAGCCTCGCGGCTTCTGGCGACAGGCCGACCACTTCACTGCCAAGATGTCGCGGCGGCTGCATGTTCCAGACCACAGCCAGCCACAGCAGCGCCAGCAACCCCATGCCGAAGAAGACGCCACTCAGCCCGAAATGGCCCGTCAGCCAGCCGCCGCCGACACCCCCCACGAAGGCACCGAGGAACTGGCTGGTCGAATACACCCCCATCGCGGTGCCCTTGGCACCGGCCGGCGCCAGCTTGGAGATCATCGACGGCAAGGTGGCTTCCAGCAGATTGAAGGCCACGAAGAACAGCCACAGCAGGCCAAGGAAGGGCACGAGACCTGCGTGCTCGATGCCATCCACCCCCAGCAGCAACAGGCTTGTCGCGATGGTCGCCACGGCGCCCAGGAAGACCGGCTTCATGCGGCGGTACTTCTCGGCCACGATGACCAGCGGAAGCATGGCGACAAACGCCAGGCCCATCAAGGGCAGATAGACCCAGCCATGATGGGCGGGCGCGATGCCGAAGTTGACCAGCTGCTGCGGAATGGCCACGAAACAGGCCGTGAGGATCATGTGCAGCGCAAAGATCGACACATCCATGCGCAACAATGCGGAATTCGCAAGAATGCCCTTGAGCTGGCGACGATCAAGCCCCACATCTTGATGCTGACGCCTGGGTGCAGCAGGCACCAGTTTCCAGAGTACGAACACGCTCGCCACGGCCATGATGGCCGTCAGCCAGAAGACGCCCGAAAGTCCGAACGCATCCGCGGCCAGGGGTCCCGCGACCATCGCCAGCGCGAAGGCGACGCCGATCGACATGCCGATGGAGGCCATCGCCATCGTGCGCACCTCCTCTCGCGTCTGATCGGCCAGCAGCGCCATGATCGCACCTGCCACGGCACCGCTGCCCTGCAGGCAACGACCAAGGATGATCATCTCGATGCTGTCGGCATTTGCCGCGACCAACGAGCCAAGGATGAATAGCCCGAGTCCGAAGCCGATCACGGCCTTGCGCCCGAGGCGATCGGACAACCAGCCGAAGGGGATCTGCAGCAGTGCCTGGGTCAGGCCATACCCGCCCAACGCGACGCCGACCAGCGTCGGCGTCGCGCCAGCCAGATCACGGGTGTAGAGCGCCAGCACCGGCAACACCATGAACAGCCCGAGCATGCGGGTGGCATACAGGCTGGCAAGGCCGACGATGGCGCGACGTTCCGGCGCTAGCAGTCGAGAGGTCTTCATGGATGGCGGCGGGCTCCGGAGCAGGACAGTCAAGAAAGGGAGGCCGACCACGCGGGTCGCCAGAGAGTAGACTCCATGGGTGCTGATCACCGATGGACTGCACATTCTAAGGCTCGCCTGTCGGCTTTGAAAGCATGCAGCCTTTGCCGGGCGTTTCGCCCGCGCCTTATAATCGTTGCTTTTATCGACGCAGCCCGAGGTGGCAATGGACAGGATTCAGGTCAGGGGTGCGCGCACCCACAACCTCAAGAACATCGATGTCGAACTGCCGCGTGACAAGCTGATCGTGGTGACCGGGCTCTCCGGTTCCGGCAAGTCGTCACTTGCCTTTGACACACTCTATGCCGAGGGACAGCGGCGCTACGTCGAATCACTGTCCACCTATGCTCGCCAGTTTCTGTCGATGATGGAAAAACCGGACATCGACCACATCGAGGGTCTGTCACCGGCGATTTCCATCGAGCAGAAATCGACATCGCACAACCCCCGCTCCACCGTCGGTACCATTACCGAGATCTACGACTACCTGCGCCTTCTGTACGCTCGCGCCGGGACGCCGCGCTGCCCGGACCACGACATCGACCTGGAAGCCCAGACCATCTCGCAGATGGTCGATCAGGCGCTGGCCCTGCCCGAGGGCAGCAAGCTGATGCTGCTGGCACCGGTAGTCAGCGGGCGCAAGGGCGAGCACCTGCAACTGCTTTCCGAGCTGCGCGCCCAGGGCTTCGTCCGCGCGCGTATCGATGGCCTCATCGTCGAGCTGGATGACCTCAAGCCGCTGGAGAAGAACAAGAAGCATGATATCGACGTCGTCGTCGATCGCTTCAAGGTGCGCGAGGACCTCAAGCAGCGTCTGGCCGAGTCCTTCGAGACCGCACTGAACCTGGCCGATGGCAGCGCACGGCTGCACTTCATGGACGGCGAACAGGAAGACCTGGTGTTCTCCTCGCGCTTCGCCTGCCCGGTGTGTGGCTATGCCCTGGCCGAGCTGGAGCCACGCCTGTTCTCCTTCAACAACCCGGCTGGCGCCTGCCCGACCTGTGACGGTCTCGGGGTGAAGCAATACTTCGACCCGGAGAAGCTGATCAGCCATCCGGAGCTGTCGCTGGCCGAAGGCGTGATCAAGGGCTGGGACCGTCGCAGCGTCTATTACTTCAGCCAGCTGCAGGCCGTCGCCGAGCACTATGGTTTCGCTCTGGAAGCCGCCTGGGAATCACTCAGTGATGAAGCGCGTGATGCCGTGCTCAATGGCAGCGGACGTGAGGACATCGCGTTCAGCTACGTCAATGACCGCGGCCGCAAGGTGACGCGCGAACATCCCTTCGAGGGCGTACTGCCCAACATGGAGCGGCGCTACCGTGAGACCGAATCCAACATGGTGCGCGAGGATCTCGCCCGCTATCTGGCCGTTCAACCCTGCCCGAGCTGCGATGGCTCGCGTCTGCGCCGCGAGGCACGCAATGTCTACGTCGACAATCGCACCCTCGCCGAGGTCGTGCGCCAGCCGATCGGCGAAGCGTGGGAAGAGTTCGGCAAGCTGAGCCTGCCGGGGCGTAAGGGCGAGATCGCTGCCAAGATCGTCAACGAGATCCAGGCGCGCCTCGAGTTCCTCGTCAATGTCGGCCTCGACTATCTGACGCTGGAGCGCAGCGCCGATACCCTTTCCGGGGGTGAGGCACAGCGCATCCGTCTTGCCAGCCAGATCGGCGCCGGCCTGGTCGGCGTGATGTACATCCTCGATGAGCCCTCCATCGGCCTGCACCAGCGTGACAATGACCGCCTGCTCAAGACACTGATTCACCTGCGTGATCTGGGCAACACCGTGATCGTGGTCGAGCATGATGAAGATGCCATCCGCGCCGCGGACCACGTGCTCGATATCGGCCCAGGCGCTGGCGTGCACGGCGGTGAGATCGTCGCCCAGGGCACCCCGGCGCAGATCGAGGCGACGCCCGGCTCATTGACCGGACAGTACCTGAGTGGCGAGCGTGAGATCGCCGTGCCGCCCTATCGCCTGCCCGCCAATCCCGAAAAGGTGCTGCGCCTGACAGGTGCCACCGGCAACAACCTGCAGAACGTGACGCTGACGCTGCCGACAGGCCTGCTGACCTGCATCACCGGCGTCTCCGGCTCAGGCAAGTCGACACTGATCAACGCCACGCTGATGCCGCTGGCCGCCCGTGAGCTCAATCGTGCGACCACGCTGACCCCGGCGCCCTACGGCAAGATCGAGGGGCTGGATCTGTTCGACAAGATGGTGGACATCGATCAAAGTCCCATCGGGCGTACACCTCGCTCCAACCCCGCCACCTATACCGGGATCTTCACGCCGATCCGCGAGCTGTTCTCCGGGACCCAGGAAGCGCGCGCGCGCGGCTACAAGCCGGGCCGCTTCAGCTTCAACGTCAAGGGTGGGCGCTGCGAAGCCTGTCAGGGCGACGGCCTGATCAAGGTCGAGATGCACTTCCTGCCTGACATGTACGTGCCCTGCGATGTCTGCAAGGGCAAGCGCTACAACCGTGAGACGCTCGAGGTCCAGTACAAGGGCAAGAACATCCATGAAGTGCTGGAGATGACCATCGAGGAGGCACTGGAGTTCTTCTCGCCGGTACCCGCCATCGCGCGTCGACTGCAGACACTGATGGATGTCGGCCTGTCCTATGTCCGCCTCGGCCAGAGCGCGACCACGCTCTCCGGCGGGGAAGCCCAACGCGTCAAGCTGGCGCGCGAGCTGGCCAAGCGCGATACCGGCAAGACGCTCTACATCCTCGATGAGCCGACCACCGGCCTGCACTTCGAGGATATCCGACAACTGCTGGTGGTCCTGCACCGCCTGCGCGATCACGGCAACACCGTCGTCGTCATCGAGCACAACCTGGATGTGATCAAGACCGCTGACTGGTTGATCGATCTGGGTCCGGAAGGCGGCTCAGGCGGGGGCCAGATCATCGCCGAAGGGACACCGGAGCAACTGGCAACGCAGGAGGTCTCGCATACCGGTCGCTTCCTGGCACCGCTGCTGAAGCGCCAGAGAGCCTCCAACGCCAAGACAGGCGCTCAAGACACGTCAGCGGACAGCAAGCCGCCCAATGGCGGGAAGCCCGGCAGCAAGAAGAAGACAGAAACCAGCAACTGACCTTCGCCAGGTGCCCCAGCGACACCCCTGACTCCTCTCGTACCGTTTCCTTGCGGGACGTGACGAGTCAGGGCTTGCCCATGACGCTTGGCCGCATGGGCTGCCCAACCGACAGGCCTGTCTATCAGGCATAAAAAAAGGCCAACCCCGAAGGGTTGGCCTTTTCTTGTGGACGAAGCAAGCCGAAGCTTACTCTTCGCCCGCTGCCTCGGAGGCAGCCGGACGATCGACCAGCTCGACGAATGCCATCGGGGCATTGTCACCGGCACGATAGCCACACTTCAGGATGCGCAGGTAACCGCCCGGACGGGTGGTGTAGCGCGGGCCGAGCTCATTGAAGAGCTTGCCGACCGCTTCCTTGGAACCGGTACGAGAGAACGCCAAACGACGGTTCGCAACGGAATCCTGCTTGGCCAGGGTGATCAGCGGCTCGATATGACGACGCAGTTCCTTGGCTTTCGGCAGGGTAGTCTTGATGACTTCGTGCTCTACCAGAGAGATGCACATGTTCTTGAACATGGCTTCACGGTGAGAGCTGGTACGGTTCAGGTGACGACCACTCTTACGATGACGCATGGTTGTGATTCCTTACCAGTCTGGGGCTTGAGCCGACCGGGCTTCCTTAAGCGGAAGCCTTGTCGTCCTTCAGGCTTGCGGGCGGCCAGTTTTCCAACCGCATGCCGAGGGACAGACCACGCGCGGACAGCACGTCCTTGATTTCATTCAAGGACTTCTTGCCGAGATTCGGGGTCTTCAGCAGCTCAACTTCGGTGCGCTGAATGAGATCACCGATGTAATAGATATTCTCGGCCTTGAGACAGTTCGCACTGCGAACGGTCAGCTCAAGATCGTCTACGGGACGGAGAAGGATCGGATCGATTTGATCTTCCTCTTCTTCGACTTCCTGTTCCTTGTCTGCTTCCAGATCAACGAAGGCGGCCAGCTGCTCCTGCAAGATGGTTGCGGAGCGGCGGATCGCTTCTTCCGGATCCAGCGTGCCGTCGGTTTCCAGGTCAATCACCAGCTTGTCAAGGTTGGTGCGCTGTTCAACACGCGCCGCCTCGACAGCATAGGAGACCCGGCGAACCGGCGTGAAGGTCGCATCCAGCTGGAGACGGCCAATGGCACGTGATTCGTCATCTGCAGAGAGACGCGCGTCAGCCGGTTCGTAGCCGCGGCCACGAGCGATCTTGAGTTGCATCTTCAGCTCGCCACCATCATTCAGGTGAGCGATGACGTGATCCGGATTCACGATTTCGAGATCATGGTCACCGGCGATGTCGCCAGCAGTCACGATGCCCGGGCCCTTCTTGTTCAGCGCCAGCACAGCTTCGTCGCGACCATGCATCTTGATGGCCACGTCCTTGAGGTTCAGCAGGATTTCGATGACATCCTCCTGTACCCCTTCAATGGCGCTGTACTCGTGCAGAACGCCTTCGATCTCAGCTTCCACGACGGCACAGCCGGGCATGGAAGACAGCAGGATGCGACGCAGAGCATTCCCCAGGGTGTGGCCGAAACCACGCTCGAAGGGCTCGAGGACGATCCGCGCATGATGGGCGCTGACTTCCTCGACCTTGATATCGCGAGGACGGAGAAACTCTGTCACTGAGCGCTGCATAAGAACACCTTTAAGGCTGCCAAACGGATAATCTGGGTACTCCAGCCGGGCCGACGAATCAGCCCGGCATCACATTACTTGGAGTACAGCTCGACGATCAGGTTTTCGTTGATATCGGCAGACAGGTCGCCACGCTCGGGGACAGCCTTGAAAGTGCCTTCCATCTTCTTGGAGTCGACGTCGACCCAGGAGACATCACCGCGGTTGGCAGCGAGTGCCAGAGACTGCTGGATGCGAGCCTGGTTCTTGGCCTTCTCACGAACGGTAACCACATCACCGGCCTTCACATTGAAGGAAGCGACGTTGACGGTACGGCCGTTCACGGCGATCGCCTTGTGGCTGACCAGCTGACGTGCCTCGGAACGCGTGGAGCCGAAGCCCATGCGGTAGACGACGTTGTCGAGGCGAGCCTCGAGGAGCTGGAGCAGAACCTCACCAGTCGCGCCTTTCACGCGAGCGGCTTCTTTGTAGTAATTGCGGAATTGCTTTTCCAGAACGCCGTACATGCGACGAACCTTCTGCTTTTCACGCAACTGCAGGCCGTAGTCTGAAAGACGTTGACGGCGCTGGCCATGAACACCCGGGGGTTGTTCGGATTTGCACTTCTTCTCGAACGGAGTCACGCCACTCTTCAGGAAGAGGTCGGTGCCTTCACGACGAGACAGTTTGCACTTCGGTCCAATATAACGAGCCATGAGTCTGTCTCCTTAAACGCGGCGTTTCTTCGGCGGACGGCACCCATTATGCGGGATGGGGGTCACGTCGGTGATGCTTTGCACGCGGAAGCCTGCGGCATTGAGAGCACGCACGGCGGACTCACGACCCGGACCCGGGCCCTTGACCAGCACGTCGACGTTCTTCACACCATATTCGGCTGCAGCGGTCGCTGCACGTTCACTTGCGACTTGCGCAGCGAACGGGGTGCTCTTGCGAGAACCACGAAAACCCGAACCACCGGCAGTTGCCCAGGAGAGAGCATTGCCCTGGCGGTCTGTGATCGTCACGATAGTGTTGTTAAAAGAGGCATGGATATGCGCGATGGCATCCACTACCTGCTTTTTAACCTTCTTGCGCTTACTCGGGTTAGCCATTAGATGTTTCCTGTCTAAACGCCAGTTCGTTTACTTGCGAATCGGTTTACGCGGACCTTTGCGTGTACGTGCGTTGGTCTTGGTGCGCTGACCGCGCAACGGAAGACCACGACGATGGCGCAGGCCACGATAGCAACCGAGGTCCATGAGACGCTTGATGTTCAGCGTGATCTCACGACGCAGGTCGCCTTCGACGGTGTACTTACCCACCTCGGCACGAACCAGGTCCAGTTGTTCAACAGACAGATCAGCGATCTTGACGCTCGGTTCTAAACCGAGAGCGGCGCAGATCTGCTGTGCACGCGTACGGCCAATCCCGAAGATATAAGTCAGCGAGATCGCCGCGTGCTTGTTGTCCGGGATATTGACGCCAGCAATACGGGCCATCAGTTTTCTCCGAAAGGTTAGCGGCGGATTTTACATCCACAAAGGGCGCAATAGCATACCCCTTGATCCCGTTGGGAACAAGGGGGTATGCCAGCACCCGAGCTTGTATTCAGCTAAGCGGGGTCGAGGGATTAACCCTGACGCTGCTTGTGGCGCGGCTCAGTGCAGATGACCCGCACTGCGCCACGACGCCGAATGATCTTGCAGTTACGGCAAATTTTCTTGACGGAAGCTCGAACTTTCATCGTTCTCTCCAGTTTGCTAACAGGGGCTGCGCAATCAGCGCATCATGCCACCGCTGCCATAGCCTTTGAGGTTGGCCTTCTTCATCACCGACGCATACTGATTTGACATCAGATGCGACTGCACCTGGGCCATGAAGTCCATGACCACCACAACCACGATGAGCAGAGAGGTACCGCCGAAATAGAACGGAACCTGCCAGGCGACAACGAGGAATTGCGGCATCAGGGAGACGAGGGTGATGTAGAGGGCGCCGAACAGCGTCAGGCGAGTCATCACCTTATCGATGTAACGGGCCGTCTGTTCGCCTGGGCGAATCCCCGGGAGGAAAGCTCCTGACTTCTTGAGGTTGTCAGCAACATCCTTGGGATTGAAGACCAGCGCCGTGTAGAAGAAGCAGAAGAATACTACAGCGGCAGCGAAAAGCAAGATGTACAGTGGCTGGCCCGGCCCGAGAGCCTGAGAAGCCGTCTGCAACCATTGCATGCTTTCACTCTGGCCAAACCATTGGCCCATCGATGCAGGGAACAGCAGGATGCTTGACGCGAAGATCGGCGGGATGACCCCGGCCATGTTGACCTTCATCGGCAAGTAGCTGCTCTGACCGGCATACATCTTGTTGCCCACCTGACGGCGCGGATAGTTCACCGTGATGCGGCGTTGACCGCGTTCGATGAACACCACAAAGGCAACGGTAACGACTGCGAGCAGCGTCAGCGCCAGCAGCGGAAGCACATTCCAGGCACCATCATTGCGCGCCAGTTCGAAAGACTGGCCGATGGCACTCGGCAGCCCGGCGACAATACCAGCAAAGATGATCAGTGAGATCCCGTTGCCGATACCCTTCTCGGTGATCTGCTCTCCCAGCCACATCAGGAACACTGCACCAGCCACGAACGTACTCACGGCGGTGAAGTAGAAGCTGAAGTCAGCGGAATAGGCGACACCGTTTCCGACCAGTCCGACTGCCATGCCGATCGATTGGACCAGGGCCAGTACGACCGTGCCGTAGCGCGTGTACTGGCTGATCTTGCGACGACCGGCCTCACCTTCCTTCTTCAACTGCTCTAGCTGAGGCGAGACCACCGTCAGGAGCTGCATGATGATCGACGCGGATATGTAGGGCATGATGCCCAACGCGAAGATACTCATTCGCTCCAGTGCACCACCGGAGAACATGTTGAACATGCTCAGGATGGTGCCCTGGTTTTCCCTGAACAAGGCAGCAAGCTGGTCAGGATTGATACCGGGAACGGGGATGTGTGCACCGATTCGGTACACCACGATGGCGATGAACACGAAGCGCAAACGCGCCCAGAGTTCGCTCAACCCACTTCCCTGCATCGCCGGTACGTTTCCTGACTTAGCCATTTAGTCCTCTACCTTGCCACCGGCAGCTTCGATCGCAGCACGGGCACCCTTGGTGACCTTGATGCCGCGGACCGTGACTGCCTTGTCCAGTTCGCCGGAGAGCATGACCTTCGCGAACTTCGTGGAATCACGAAGCACGTTGGCCTTCTTCAGCGTTTCGAGGTCGACGATATCACCGTCTACCAGTGCCAGCTCGCTCAGGCGCACTTCTTCGGAAACCAGAGATTTCGCGGAAGTGAAACCAAACTTCGGCAGGCGACGCTGCATAGGCATCTGACCGCCTTCGAAGCCCGGCTTGACGCTGCCACCGGAACGGGACTTCTGGCCCTTGTGGCCACGACCGCCGGTCTTACCAAGACCGGAGCCGATACCACGACCGACACGCTTTGCAGCGTGCTTGGAGCCCGGGGCCGGACTCAGGGTATTCAATTTCATGGATTACTCTCCCTCAACACGGACAAGGTAATGAACCTTGTTGATCATGCCGCGTACCGCGGGGGTGTCTTCCAGCTCGACAGTGTGACCGATGCGACGCAGCCCAAGGCCTTTCATGGTGGCCTTGTGCTTTTCGAGGACGCCGATGGTGCTGCGGATCTGGGTTACCGTGATCTTAGCTGCCATGGTGCCTTACCCCGCAATCTTGTCGACAGACAGGCCACGCTTGGCGGCGATGTCTTCCGGAGATTTCATGGCAGCGAGACCGTTGATGGTCGCGCGCACCACGTTGACCGGATTGGTGGAACCGTAGCACTTGGCCAGGACGTCATGGACGCCTGCCAGTTCGAGCACGGAACGCATCGCACCGCCGGCAATGATGCCGGTACCTTCGGATGCTGGCTGCATGTAGATCTTGGATGCGCCGTGACGAGCCTTCACCGGGTACTGCAGGGTGTGGCCCTTCAGGTCAACCTTGATCATGTTGCGACGAGCTTGGTCCATTGCCTTCTGGATCGCGACCGGCACTTCACGCGCCTTGCCACGACCGAAGCCAACACGACCATTGCCGTCACCAACGACAGTCAGAGCGGTGAAACCGAAGATACGGCCGCCCTTGACTACCTTGGCGACGCGGTTGATCTGCACGAGCTTCTCTTGCAGGTCACCGCCCTTCTGTTCGATATTCGCCATCGTAAAACCCTTTAGAATTCCAGGCCGCCTTCACGTGCGGCATCGGCCAGGGCCTTCACGCGACCGTGGTACTTGTACCCGGAGCGATCGAAAGCCACTTGCTTGATACCCGCTTCCTTCGCGCGCTCGGCAATCAGAGCACCCACCTTGGCGGCGGAGTCCGAGTTACCGGTAGAACCTTCGCGCAGGCTCTTGTCGAGCGTGGATGCGGTGGCCAGGACCTGGCCGCCATCCGGCGAGATGATCTGCGCGTAGATGTGACGCGGGGTGCGGTTCACGCACAGGCGAAACACGCCCAGCTCGCGGATTTTCGCACGAGCGCGGCGGGCACGACGGAGACGAGATTCTTTCTTCGCGTTCATAACCCTGCCTTACTTCTTCTTGGCTTCTTTACGACGGACGACTTCGTCGCTGTACCGAATACCTTTGCCCTTGTAGGGCTCCGGCGGACGGAACGCGCGAATCTCTGCGGCGACCTGACCCAAAGCCTGCTTGTCAGCAGATTTCAGGACGATCTGAGTGTTCTTCGGCGTTTCAGCCGTAACACTTGCCGGCAGTTCATAGTCGACCGGGTGTGAGAAGCCCAGTGTCAGGTTGATTGTCTGGCCTTTGGCCTGGGCACGATAACCCACACCATTGATTTCCAGAGACTTGGTGAAGCCTTCGGAAACACCAGACACCATGTTGTTGACCAGAGCACGTGTGGTACCAACCATTGCCCAGTTCTTGGCAGTCTCAGCCGGGGCGAAGGTCATCTGACCTTCTTCCAGGTTGATGACCACGTCCTGGTGGACGGTCAGTTCCAGCTGGCCATTGCTGCCCTTCACGGTCAGCTTGTCGCCATCGAGTTTTGCCTCGACGCCGTTCGGCAATTTAACCGGATACTTGGCTACGCGGGACATTCCAAACTCCTAGAATACGGTGCAGAGGACTTCGCCGCCGACACCAGCTTGACGGGCCGCACGATCGGTCATCACGCCCCGGGAGGTGGAAACGATCGCAATACCCAGGCCATCTGCGACTTTCGGCAGCTCGCCCTTGCCTTTGTACTGGCGCAGGGACGGCTTGGAAACACGCTTGATGTTCTCGATAACCGCCTTGCCTTCAAAGTACTTGAGGGTCACGGTCAGTTCCGGCTTCGCGCCTTCTGCGACAGCAAACTCGGAAATGTAACCCTCTTCCTTCAATACGCGGGCCACTTCAACCTTGAGCTTGGAAGACGGCATGGTAACCGTCTCCTTGGTGGCCATCTGCGCATTGCGGATACGAGTGAACATATCCGCCAGAGTGTCTTGCATGCTCATTTACGTTGCGCTCCTGAATTCTTGCAGTGGTGTTACCAGCTGGACTTGGTCAGACCAGGCACGTCACCACGCATAGCGGCTTCACGCAGCTTGTTGCGGCTCAGGCCGAACTTGTTGTAGTAGCCGTGCGGACGGCCAGTGATACGGCAGCGGTTACGCTGACGGACCGGGCTGGCATCACGCGGCAGCTGCTGCAGTTTCAGCTGTGCGTCGAAGCGCTCTTCTTCAGAAGCGTTGACGTCATTGATGATGGTCTTCAGTGCGTCGCGCTTGGCGGCGTACTTTGCGACCAGCTTGGTGCGCTTGAGCTCACGCTCAACCATGCTTTTCTTTGCCATGATCCACCCTTATTTCTTGAACGGGAAGTTCAGCGCGCCCAGCAACGCACGACCTTCATCATCGGTGTTGGCGCTAGTGGTGATGGTGATGTCCAGGCCACGAATCCGGTCGATCTTATCATACTCGATCTCCGGGAAGATGATCTGCTCACGCACACCCATGGAGTAGTTTCCACGGCCATCGAAGGACTTCGGGTTCAGACCGCGGAAGTCACGAACGCGCGGGATAGCCACGTTCACGAGACGGTCCAGGAAGTCCCACATACGATCGCTGCGCAGGGTCACCTTGACACCGATCGGCCATCCTTCGCGGACCTTGAAGCCAGCGATGGACTTGCGTGCCTTGGTGATGATCGGCTTCTGACCAGACAGCATCTGGAGATCGGCAAACGCGTTGTCGATCAGCTTCTTGTCAGCGGTGGCTTCACCGATGCCCATGTTCAGGGTCACCTTGGTGATACGCGGCACCTGCATCACGTTGGCGTAGCCGAACTGCTCTTTAAGCTGGGCGGCCACTTCGTTCTGATAACGTTCTTTCAAGTTCGCCATGTTGTACCCGACTCGCGTTAGGCGTCGATCAGCTTCTGAGTCGACTTAAAGATGCGTACCTTAGTACCGTCTTCCTGAACCTGGATACCGACACGATCCGCCTTGCCGGTCTCCTGGTTGAAGATGGCCACGTTGGACGCGTGAATCGGAGCCTCGCGCTCGACGATACCCCCCTGGGTGCCCAGCATCGGGTTGGGCTTGGTGTGACGCTTGATCATGTTCACACCGGACACTAGCAGACGCTCACCTTTCAGCACCTTGCTGATGGTACCGCGCTTGCCCTTGTCCTTCCCGGCGATGACGATGACTTCATCGTCACGTTTGATCTTTTGCATATCCGCTTCCGCTCCTTACAGCACTTCGGGCGCCAGGGAAATGATCTTCATGAACTTCTCACTGCGAAGTTCACGGGTAACCGGGCCGAAGATACGGGTACCGATCGGCTGTTCGTTGGTGTTATTCAACAGAACGGCCGCATTACCGTCGAAGCGGATCACGGAACCGTCATTACGACGGACACCGGCTTTGGTACGAACGACCACTGCCTTCATGACTTGGCCTTTCTTGACCTTGCCACGCGGGATAGCTTCTTTGACGGTGACCTTGATGATGTCTCCAACACGAGCGTAACGGCGGTGTGAACCACCCAGCACCTTGATGCATTGCACCCGGCGCGCGCCACTGTTGTCGGCGACATCCAGCATTGTCTGAGTCTGAATCATCGGTTTTCTCCAAACCTAATCTGACTGCCTGGTGGGAACTGGCCTAGGGATCAACCCTTGGCCTGTTCAACCACCTCGACCAGGGTCCAGGCTTTCTTCTTGGACAGCGGACGAGTCTCGGCGATAGAGACGGTGTCACCGATCCGAGCCTGATTCGCCTCATCATGGGCGTGCAGCTTGGTGGAGCGTCTCAGGTACTTGCCATAGATCGGGTGACGCTCACGGCGCTCGACCATGACAACGATGGATTTTTCCATCTTGTCACTCACCACCTTGCCGGTGAGTGTGCGTGCTTTAGTTTCTTCGGCCATTTTACTCACCTGACTTCTGGTTGAGCACAGTCTTAACCTGAGCAATTTGGCGGCGAGTCTGCTTGAGCAGGTGAACCTGGCTCAGCTGACCGGTAGCCTTCTGCATGCGCAGATTGAATTGCTCACGCAGCAGTTCGAACAACTGCTCCTGGAGCGCCTCGACTGACTTTTCACGGAGTTCTTGGGCTTTCATCACATCACCGTCCGCTTAACAAAGGTGGTGGAGATCGGCATCTTCATAGCGGCCAGACTGAATGCTTCACGGGCCAGCTCTTCGGATACACCTTCGATCTCGTAAAGGACCTTGCCGGGCTGGATCTGTGCGACCCAGTACTCGACAGAACCCTTACCTTTACCCATACGAACTTCCAACGGCTTGTTGGAAATCGGCTTGTCTGGGAAGACGCGGATCCAGATCTTACCGCCACGCTTGACGTGACGAGTGATGGCACGACGGCCAGCTTCGATCTGACGAGCGGTGATACGACCACGGCCGGTGGCTTTCAGGCCAAACTCACCAAAGCTTACCTTGCTTCCGCGATGCGCCAGGCCACGATTGCGACCTTTCTGCATCTTGCGGAATTTCATACGCTTGGGCTGTAACATCGATTACCCCCTTACTTGCCTTTCTTCTTGGGTGCGGACGCGGGCTGCTTCGCCTTGGCTCGCACCTCTTCGATGCCACCGAGGATCTCGCCTTTGAAGATCCAGACCTTGACACCAATGATGCCGTAGGTGGTGTGAGCTTCGAAGGTGGAGTAATCAATGTCAGCACGCAGGGTGTGAAGCGGAACGCGGCCTTCGCGGTACCATTCGGTACGGGCGATTTCGGCACCGCCGAGACGACCGGAGAGCTGAATCTTGATGCCCTTGGCGCCCAGACGCATTGCGTTCTGCACAGCACGCTTCATCGCACGACGGAACATGACACGACGCTCGAGCTGACCTGCCACATTGGCAGCGACCAGCTTGGCATCGAGTTCCGGCTTGCGAATCTCCTCGATGTTGATGTGGACGGGAACGCCCATCATCTCGGAAACTTCACGACGAAGGCGATCGACATCTTCACCTTTCTTACCGATCACGATACCCGGACGGGCAGTGTGAATGGTAATACGGGCGTTGTTTGCCGGACGCTCGATGCTGATGCGGCTCACGGAAGCGCTTTTCAGACGCTCTTCCAGGAATCCACGCACCTGCAGATCGTTGTTCAGTTTGTCGGCATAGGTAGCGCCTTCGGCGTACCAGACAGAGGTATGATCCTTGACAATACCCAGTCGGAAACCTGTCGGATTAACTTTCTGACCCATTGGTCGTCTCCTACTTCTCGGCTACCTTGACGGTGATATGACAAGTGCGCTTCAAGATGCGATCCGCACGGCCTTTGGCACGTGGCTGGATGCGCTTGAGCGTCATGCCCTCGTCGACACAGATAGTCGAGACGCGAAGCTCGTCAATGTCCATGCCGTTGTTTTCTTCCGCATTCGCGATCGCGGACTGCAGAACCTTGCGAACAATCTTCGCGGCCTTCTTCGGTGAGAAAGCGAGCAGATTCAGCGCCTCGGCGACCGGCTTACCGCGCACCTGGTCAGCCACCAAACGGGCCTTCTGGGCGGATAAACGAGCGCCGCGCAGCTTAGCAGCTACTTCCATCTCTTAAATCCTCTCTGGCTTACCGTTTGGCTTTTTTATCTGCAGCGTGCCCGCGGTATGTGCGGGTGGCAGCAAACTCGCCGAGCTTGTGACCGACCATTTCCTCAGAAACGAGAACCGGGACATGCTGGCGACCGTTATGGACGGCAATGGTGAGCCCGACCATGTTCGGCAGGATCATGGAACGACGCGACCAGGTCTTGATCGGTTTGCGGTCGTTCTTTTCCACTGCTGTCTCAACCTTCTTCAGCAGATGAAGGTCAATAAATGGACCTTTCTTCAGTGAACGTGGCACAGCCGTTACCTCTCAATATCTGTTACTTGGCCTTGCGGCGACGGACGATAAGCTTATCGGTGCGCTTGTTCTTGCGAGTCTTGTGACCCTTGGTCGGGACGCCCCACGGGCTGACCGGGTGACGGCCACCAGAGGTACGACCTTCACCACCACCATGCGGGTGATCGACAGGGTTCATCGCGACACCGCGAACGGTCGGGCGCACGCCTCTCCAACGCTTAGCACCGGCCTTGCCCAGTTGACGGAGGCTGTGCTCGGAGTTGCCCACTTCGCCGAGTGTTGCACGGCATTCGGACAGCACCTTACGCATCTCGCCAGAGCGCAGACGCAGCGTGGTGTAGTTACCGTCACGTGCCACGACCTGGGCACTGGTACCTGCACTACGAGCGATCTGAGCGCCCTTGCCCGGCTTCAGCTCTACACAGTGAACGGTGGAGCCCACCGGGACATTGCGCAGCGGCAGAGCGTTGCCTTTCTTGATCGGTGCGTTGACACCGGACTCGAGACGGTCGCCAGCAGAGACACCTTTCGGTGCAATGATGTAGCGACGTTCGCCGTCGAGGTACTTCACCAGCGCGATGTTCGCGCTACGGTTCGGATCGTATTCCAGGCGCTCGACGATGGCCGGAATGCCATCCTTGTTACGCTTGAAGTCGACCAGACGGTAATGGTGACGATGACCACCGCCGATGTGGCGAGTAGTGATGCGACCATTATTGTTACGACCACCGGACTTTGACTGCTTTTCAAGCAGCGGAGCGTACGCGCGACCTTTGAAAAGTTCGTCATTGACGACTTTTACCAGGTGGCGGCGACCGGCGGAGGTAGGTTTTGTCTTAACAATTGCCATGTTCCGTACTCCTGCCTTACTCGGCGCCAGAGAAGTCTTCGATGGTCTCGCCGGCGGCCAGAGTTACATAGGCCTTGCGATAACCAGCGCGACGACCAACACCGCGAGCGGTGCGCTTGGTCTTGCCTTTCATGTTCAGAACCTGAACACGATCGACTTTCTTGCCAAACAGCTCTTCGACGGCTTTCTTGATTTCGGGCTTTGTCGCGTCGCTGGCAACCTTGAACACGTACTGGTTGTTCTCGGCAGCGACCGCGGCCTTCTCGGTCATGTGAGGACCAAGCAGGACCTTGAATACGCGTTCCTGATTCATCCCAGGTTCTCCTCGAACTTGCGCAGGGCAGCGACAGTCATCAGCACCTTGTCGTAACCGACGAGGCTGACCGGGTCAGCGCCAGCGACATTGACGACGTCAACATACGGGATGTTGCGCGCAGCCAGGTACAGATTGACGTCCTGCTCTTCTGTGACGATCAGCGCTTTCTCAAGGCCCAGTTCCTGGAGCTTGGCGATCAGCAGCTTGGTCTTCGGAGCATCGACAGTGATTGCGTCGACCGCGACCAGGCGATCCTGACGGACCAGCTCGGACAGGATGGAACGCATGGCAGCGCGATACATCTTGCGATTGACCTTGTGCGAGTGGTCCTGAGGACGTGCTGCAAAGGTCACACCGCCAGAACGCCACAGCGGGGAACGGATGGTACCGGCACGAGCGCGGCCAGTACCTTTCTGACGCCACGGCTTCTTGCCACCGCCGGACACGTCAGAACGGGTCTTCTGAGCCACGGTACCCTGACGCGCACCAGCCAGATAGGCGGTGACGACCTGGTGAACCAGAGCCTCGTTGAAGTCCTTACCAAAGGTAGCATCGGAGACGTCTACTGCGCCGCCTGCACCTGCAAGATTAAGATTCATCGGTTAATTCCCCTCAGCGAGCTTTCACAGCGGAACGCACGATCACTTCGCCGCCCGGAGCACCTGGAACGGCACCCTTGACCAACAGAAGATTGCGCTCAGCGTCGACGCGGACCACTTCCAGGCTCTGGACGGTGGAACGGACGTTGCCCATCTGGCCAGCCATCTTCTTACCTTTGAAGACGCGGCCCGGGGTCTGACAGTTACCGATGGAACCCGGCGCGCGGTGCGACAGTGAGTTACCGTGGGTAGCGTCTTGGGTGCGGAAGTTCCAGCGCTTAACTGCGCCCTGGAAACCTTTACCCTTGGAGGTGCCAGTCACGTCAATCTTCTGACCAGCTTCAAAGAGGGATACGGTGAGTTCGCCGCCCACTGCAGGAGCTTCATCGCCTTCTTCCAGGCGGAACTCCATCAGGGAACGACCAGCCTCAACACCCGCCTTGGCATACTGACCAGCAGTTGCCTTGGTGAGGTGCTTGGCCTTGCGGGAACCAGTTGTCACCTGAATCGCATTGTAGCCATCAGTCTCGACGGACTTGATGGTCACGATGCGGTTCGGCTCAACTTCAATCACGGTAACCGGCACGGATGCGCCAGCTTCGGTGAAGACGCGGGTCATCCCGGCCTTCTTACCGACTAAACCGATAGACATGTTCAGTCTCCTTTAGTGTACGGGGCTGTCACCCGCTATGGCTGCCCTTTCCAGAGCATTCCACTAGCACATTGTATGACGCCATCCCGGCGTGGCGGCTGCTGCTCCATCATTGAGAGCGCTGGGCCGCAGTGACTAGTGAGGTATCAGTCAACCTTGATCTGGACGTCCACACCGGCGGCCAGGTCAAGCTTCATCAGCGCGTCGACAGTCTTCTCTGTCGGCTCGACGATGTCGAGAACGCGCTTGTGGGTACGAATCTCATACTGGTCACGCGCGTCCTTGTTGACGTGCGGAGATACCAGGATGGTGTAACGCTCGCGACGGGTCGGCAGCGGGATCGGGCCACGAACCTGAGCACCGGTACGCTTTGCAGTTTCAACGATCTCTGCAGAGGACTGGTCGATCAGACGGTGGTCGAATGCTTTCAACCGGATGCGAATCTTCTGGTTTTGCATTGCCCAAAACTCCAATGGATGTCGACGGCGTAGGCCGTCACCCACGCATTCAAAGGATGCGCATTATAGGCAGACTGACATCAGGTGTCAAACATGCGAGAAAAGGGGGCCCAACAGGGCCCCCTTCTGTGTCAGGTAAGGAGAACCTTACTCGACAATCTTGGCCACGACGCCAGCGCCGACGGTACGACCGCCTTCACGGATAGCGAAGCGCAGACCATCTTCCATGGCGATCGGAGCGATCAGAGACACGACCATCTGGACGTTGTCGCCCGGCATGACCATCTCGACGCCTTCCGGCAGCTCACAGGTACCAGTGATGTCAGTGGTACGGAAGTAGAACTGCGGACGATAGCCCTTGAAGAACGGAGTGTGACGACCGCCTTCTTCCTTGGACAGAACGTAGACTTCTGCTTCGAACTTGGTGTGCGGCTTGATGGAGCCCGGCTTGGCCAGAACCTGGCCACGCTCGACATCATCACGCTTGGTGCCACGCAGCAGAGCGCCGACGTTCTCACCAGCACGACCTTCGTCCAACAGCTTGCGGAACATCTCGACACCGGTAACGGTAGTCTTGGTGGTGTCACGCACGCCGATGATCTCGATCTCTTCGCCAGTCTTGACCAGACCACGCTCGATGCGGCCAGTCACGACGGTACCACGGCCAGAGATGGAGAAGACGTCTTCGATCGGCATCAGGAACGGCTGGTCGATAGCACGCTCCGGCTCCGGGATGTACGCATCCAGGGCCTTGATCAGGTTGGCAACGGCGGTAGTACCCATGCCGTTGTCGTCCTTGCCTTCCAGAGCCATCAGAGCAGAACCGATGACGATCGGAGTGTCGTCACCCGGGAAGTCGTACTCGCTCAGGAGTTCGCGCACTTCCATCTCGACCAGCTCGAGCAGTTCTTCGTCATCGACCATGTCAGCCTTGTTCAGGAAGACAACGATGAACGGAACGCCGACCTGACGGGACAGCAGGATGTGCTCGCGAGTCTGCGGCATGGGGCCGTCAGCTGCGGAACAGACCAGGATAGCGCCGTCCATCTGGGCAGCACCGGTGATCATGTTCTTGACGTAGTCAGCGTGACCCGGGCAGTCGACGTGCGCGTAGTGACGCACTTCGGACTGATATTCCACGTGAGCGGTGGAGATGGTGATACCACGCTCACGCTCTTCCGGGGCGTTATCGATGGAGTCAAACGCACGCGCGTCACCACCGAAAACTTCTGCAGAGACACGAGTCAGTGCCGCAGTCAGAGTGGTCTTGCCGTGATCGACGTGACCAATGGTGCCGACGTTGACGTGCGGCTTCGAACGCTCAAATTTTTCCTTAGCCACTGCTATAACCTCTTTCGTTAGCTAATCGGTTACTTCTGGTTGATGACGGCTTCGACGATGCTGTTCGGCGCTTCGTCGTATTTCGCAAACTCCATGGAGTAGCTTGCGCGGCCCTGGGTCTGTGAGCGCAGGTCGGTCGCATAACCGAACATCTCACCCAGCGGCACCAGTGCATTGATGATCTTGCCAGTGGAAGAATCATCCATGCCCTGAACGAGGCCACGACGACGGTTCAGGTCGCCCATGACGTCACCCATGAAATCTTCAGGCGTGACGACTTCGACTTTCATGAGCGGCTCAAGCAGCACTGCACCCGCTTTCGGGGCACCAGCCTTGATCGCCATGGAAGAGGCAACCTTGAACGCGGTCTCGTTGGAGTCGACGTCGTGGTAGGAACCATCGAACAGCGTGACCTTGACGTCGATCATCGGATAACCGGCGATGACACCATTCTTGAGCTGCTCAGCGGCACCCTTCTCGACGGCCGGCACGTATTCCTTCGGAACCGCACCACCGACGATCTCGGACTCGAACTTGAAGGTCATTTCTTCGTCGTCGCCCTTGTCCTCTGCAGTCAGAGGCTCAATGCGAAGCCAGACGTGACCGAACTGACCACGACCACCGGACTGACGAACGAACTTGCCTTCCTGCTCGACCTTGGTGCGGATGGTCTCACGGTAAGCCACCTGCGGCTTGCCGATGTTCGCCTCGACATTGAACTCGCGACGCATGCGGTCAACGAGGATGTCCAGGTGAAGCTCACCCATACCGGAGATGATGGTCTGACCAGACTCTTCGTCGGTCTCGACGCGGAAGGACGGATCTTCCTGGGCCAGCTTGCCCAGTGCGACACCCATCTTTTCCTGGTCGGCCTTGGACTTCGGCTCGACAGCGACGGAGATGACCGGCTCAGGGAATTCCATGCGCTCAAGCACGATCTTGTTGTCCGGATCACACAGGGTATCCCCGGTGGTCACGTCTTTCAGACCGATACATGCGGCGATATCGCCAGCATAGACTTCCTTGATCTCCTCACGAGAGTTGGAGTGCATCTGGACGATACGACCGACACGCTCCTTCTTGCTCTTGACGGAGTTGAAGACGCCATCGCCAGACTTCAGCACGCCAGAGTAGACGCGGATGAAGGTCAGGGTACCCACGAACGGGTCGGTCGCGATCTTGAACGCCAGCGCCGCGAACGGAGCCTTGTCGTCAGCTTCGCGGGTCTCGATGGTACCGTCCTTGTCGTCAAGCTCACCTTCGATGGCCTTGACTTCAAGCGGAGACGGCATGTATTCGATGACCGCATCCAGAACCGCCTGGACACCCTTGTTCTTGAAGGCAGAACCACAGGTCACGAGGCAGATTTCGTTGGCCAGGGTACGCTGACGCAGCGCAGCCTTGACTTCTTCCTCGGTCAGGTCGCCTTCTTCAAGGTACTTGTCCATCAGTTCTTCGGACGCTTCAGCAGCAGACTCGAGCATGTGCTCACGCCATTCGGCAGCTGTGTCTTGCAGCTCAGCCGGAATGTCGATCAGCTCATAGTTCATGCCGTGATTGTCTTCGTCCCAGACGATCGCCTTCATCTTGATCAGGTCGATGACGCCCTTGAACTCGTCTTCCGCGCCCCAGTTGATCTGGATCGGCACGGCGTTCGCGCCCAGGCGCTTGCGCACCTGTTCGACGACCATGAAGAAGTCCGCGCCAGCGCGGTCCATCTTGTTGACGAAGATCATGCGCGGAACTTCGTAACGGTTGGCCTGACGCCAGACAGTCTCTGTCTGCGGCTGGACACCGGAAGAACCACACAGCACCACGACCGCGCCATCGAGAACACGCAGTGAACGCTCGACTTCAACAGTGAAGTCAACGTGCCCCGGAGTATCGATGATGTTGATACGGTGCTCGTCGAACTGCTTGTTCATGCCCTGCCAGAAGCAGGTGGTCGCCGCAGAGGTGATCGTGATGCCACGTTCCTGTTCCTGCTCCATCCAGTCCATGGTGGCAGCACCATCGTGGACTTCGCCGACCTTGTGGGACAGGCCGGTGTAGAACAGGACGCGCTCGGTAGTGGTAGTCTTACCGGCGTCGACGTGGGCACAGATACCGATGTTGCGGTAACGCTTAAGTGGAGTCTTGCGTGCCACGGTGAGTATCCCCGTTGTTTAGAAGCGGTAGTGGGAGAAGGCCTTGTTGGCTTCTGCCATGCGGTGCACGTCTTCACGCTTCTTCACAGCAGAACCCTTGCCTTCAGCGGCATCCAGGATCTCGCCAGAGAGGCGCTGCACCATGGTCTTTTCGCCGCGCTTGCGCGCAGCGTCCACCAGCCAACGCATGGCCAGTGCCTGGCGACGGGACGGACGAACTTCGACCGGCACCTGGTAGGTAGCACCACCGACACGACGGGACTTCACCTCAACCATCGGCTGGATGGCTTCCAACGCCTTGTCGAAGAGATCCAGCGGCTCATCATTGGAGCGTTCGGCAACACGGTCGAGGGCACCGTAAACGATGCGCTCGGCTGCAGACTTCTTGCCGCTGATCATCAGGTGGTTCATGAACTTGGCCAGGCGCTCGCTTCCGAACTTCGGATCCGGCAGGATTTCGCGCTTAGCTGCTACACGTCTTCTAGGCATGATAAGCCCTCAGTAGAAGGGTCCTTCAGGTAAACCCGGGATGCCTCGCGATGGACGCGACACCCGACCTTACTCTTATCAGACCGATATTAAACTTTGAATTACGCCTTCGGACGCTTGGCGCCGTACTTGGAACGGCCCTGCTTACGGTTCTGCACGCCAGAGGTATCCAGTGCACCACGAACGGTGTGGTAACGGACACCCGGCAAATCCTTCACACGACCGCCACGGATCAGAACAACAGAGTGTTCCTGAAGGTTGTGACCTTCACCGCCGATGTAGGAAGAGACTTCGAAGCCGTTGGTCAGGCGAACACGGCAGACCTTACGGAGTGCGGAGTTCGGCTTCTTCGGGGTAGTGGTGTATACGCGAGTACACACGCCACGCTTCTGCGGGCATGCCTGCAGCGCAGGGACGTCACTCTTGGACGCCTGACGCTTGCGCGGCTTGCGCACGAGCTGGTTTACGGTTGCCATTTGCTTGCTCCAATGGGTTGTACTGCCTTCCAACAATCGGACAGGATGCACCTGCCCTACTGTTAAAGGCTGCATATTCTAGGGCTTGGGCCACAAGGGCGTCAACCCCGCCGTCAGCGACGGCGGGGCTCAAGACCTCAGAGGTCGTCGTCGTCCGCGTCGAGAGCGGTCAGCTGGGCACCCAGCTCCTGCTCGACGTCCTGTGCCGACGGGGCCGGTGCGAGCGGCAGGCCATCACGACGGCGGCGACGCTCATCGTGATAAGCCAGGCCAGTACCCGCCGGGATCAGGCGACCCACCACGACGTTCTCCTTCAGACCACGGAGATAATCGCGCTTGCCGGTGACAGAGGCTTCGGTCAGAACTCGTGTGGTCTCCTGGAAGGAGGCCGCCGAGATGAACGATTCTGTCGCCAGGCTCGCCTTGGTGATACCGAGCAGGATGCGGTCGAACTTGGCCGGGAACTTGCCTTCGGCCTCGAGACGCATGTTCTCTTCGACGACACGGGCGTATTCCACCTGGTCGCCTGTGATGAAGCTGGAATCGCCGGAATCGGTGATCTCCACCTTGCGCAGCATCTGACGCACGATGACTTCGATGTGCTTGTCGTTGATGCCGACACCCTGGAGGCGATAGACCTCCTGGACTTCGGTGGTGATGTACTTGGTCATTTCCGCGACGCCGAGCAGACGCAGGATATCGTGCGGATTGCTCGGGCCATCGGAGATGACCTCACCCTTCTCGACCGTTTCCCCTTCGAAGACGCTGATCTGGCGCCATTTCGGGATCAACAGCTCGAACGGGTCACCTTCGGCCGGCGTGATGGTCAGGCGACGCTTGCCCTTGGTTTCCTTGCCGAAGGTCACGGTACCGGAGATCTCGGCCAGGATGGCCGGTTCCTTCGGACGACGTGCTTCGAACAGGTCGGCAACGCGCGGCAGACCACCGGTGATGTCCTTGTTTCCGGACGCTTCCATCGGGATACGTGCGATGACGTCACCCACACCGACGGCTGCGCCATTCTCGGCGGACACGACGGCATTGCCCGGCAGCAGGTACTGGACCGGCGTGTTGGAGCCCGGCAGTGTCACGTGCTTGCCACTGGAATCCACCAGCATGATCATCGGACGCTTGTCACGTGCCGCGGACGGACGTGAGGCGCTCTCGATGACTTCGATGGAGGACAGGCCTGTCATCTCGTCGGTGGTACGGTTGATGGTCTGACCATCTTCCATGTCCGTGAACTGCACCTGACCCGCCACTTCGGCGACGATCGGGTGAGTGTGCGGATCCCACTTGGCGACGGACTGACCGGATTCGACCTTGTCACCGTCACGTACGGACAGCTCGGCACCATACGGCAGCTTGTAGAACTCACGCTCACGACCGTGATCGTCAGCGACAGCCAGCGCACTGGAACGCGAGACGACGATCAGCTTGCCATCCGCGCGCTCGACCGACTTGATGTTGTGCAGACGCACGTGGCCGCCGTGCTTGACCTGGACGCTATCCACGGCAGAAGCACGCGAGGCGGCACCACCGATGTGGAAGGTACGCATGGTCAGCTGGGTACCCGGCTCACCGATGGACTGTGCCGCGATGACACCGATGGCTTCACCGACGTTGACCTGATGGCCACGCGCCAGATCACGGCCATAACAGGCCGAGCAGACACCGTGCACGGTTTCACAGCCGATGGTGGTACGCACGATGATCTCATCGACGCCCATGGTATCGAGCTGTGCACACCAGGCTTCATCCAGCAGGGTGCCGCGTGCGATCAGGACCTCATCAGAGACCGGATCGACGACATCCTGTGCCACGACACGACCCAGCACACGCTGAGACAGCGGGACGATGATGTCACCGCCTTCGATGACCGGGTGCAGGATCAGACCTTCCTGAGTGCCACAATCCGCTTCGGTGATGACCAGATCCTGGGCAACATCGACCAGACGACGCGTCAGGTAACCGGAGTTGGCGGTCTTCAGTGCCGTATCCGCCAGACCCTTACGGGCACCGTGGGTGGAGATGAAGTACTGGAGTACGTTCAGACCTTCACGGAAGTTGGCGGTGATCGGCGTCTCGATGATCGAGCCATCCGGCTTGGCCATCAGGCCACGCATGCCGGCCAGCTGACGAATCTGGGCCGCGGAACCACGAGCACCGGAGTCAGCCATGATGAAGACGCTGTTGAACGACTCCTGCTCCATCGGCTTGCCGTCTTCGCCGTTGACCACTTCGCCCTTCCAGTTGACGACGGTCTCTTTCGAGATACCCGCCATCATCTCCTTGGCGACACGGTCGTTGGCACGCGCCCAGATATCGATGACCTTGTTGTACTTCTCGCCCGCGGTCACGAGACCGGAGGAGAACTGGTCTTCGATCTCTTTCACTTCGTCTTCGGCCGCGTCGATGATGACCTTCTTCGCGTCCGGAATGACGAAGTCGTTGACGCCGATGGAGGCGCCGGACCAGGTCGCGAGACGGAAGCCGGTGTACATCAGCTGGTCAGCGAAGATGACGGTGTCCTTCAGACCGACACGACGGTACGCCTCGTTGATCAGACCGGAGATGGCTTTCTTCTTCATCACCTGGTTGATCAGCTCGAACGGCATGCCCTTCGGCAGAATGCGGAACAGCAGTGCGCGACCGATGGTGGTGTCGTGCAGGGACGTCTTCTCGTACAGCTCGCCGGATTCTTCATCCTTGAGCGTCTCGGTCAGACGGACCTTGACCATCGCGTGCAGGTGAGCGCTGTGCGTGCCGAAGGCACGCTCGACTTCACCCAGGTTCGCGAAGGCCATGCCCTCACCCTTGGCACCGATCTTCTCGCGGGTCATGTAGTACAGACCCAGCACGACGTCCTGGGACGGCACGATGATCGGCTCGCCGTTGGCCGGCGACAGCACGTTGTTGGTCGACATCATCAACGCACGCGCTTCCAGCTGGGCTTCCAGCGTCAGCGGTACGTGAACGGCCATCTGGTCACCATCGAAGTCGGCGTTGTACGCCGCGCAGACCAGCGGGTGCAGCTGGATGGCCTTGCCTTCGATCAGCAGCGGCTCGAACGCCTGGATACCCAGACGGTGCAGAGTCGGGGCACGGTTCAGCAGCACCGGGTGCTCGCGGATGACGTCGGCGAGGAAATCCCAGACTTCCGGGGCTTCACGCTCGACCATCTTCTTGGCGGCCTTGATGGTGCTGGCGTGACCGGAGGCCTGCAGCTTGGCGTAGATGAACGGCTTGAACAGCTCAAGCGCCATCTTCTTCGGCAGACCACACTGGTGCAGACGCAGGGTCGGGCCGACGGTGATGACGGAACGACCGGAGTAGTCGACACGCTTGCCCAGCAGGTTCTGACGGAAACGACCCTGCTTGCCCTTGATCATGTCGGCCAGTGACTTCAGCGGACGCTTGTTGGAACCGGTGATGGCGCGACCGCGACGACCGTTGTCGAGCAGAGCATCCACGGATTCCTGAAGCATGCGCTTCTCGTTGCGCACGATGATGTCCGGCGCATTGAGGTCGAGCAGACGCTTGAGGCGGTTGTTGCGGTTGATCACGCGGCGATACAGATCGTTCAGATCCGAGGTCGCGAAGCGGCCGCCGTCCAGCGGTACCAGCGGACGCAGGTCCGGCGGCAGCACTGGCAGCACTTCCATGATCATCCAGCCCGGCTTGTTGCCGGAATAGTAGAAGGCTTCCAGCAGCTTGAGGCGCTTGGACAGCTTCTTGATCTTGGTCTCGGAGTTGGTCTGCGGAATCTCTTCGCGCAGGCGCTCGACCTCTTCTTCCAGCTCGATGTCCTCGAGCAGCGCCTTGATGGCCTCGGCACCCATGCGGGCATCGAAGTCATCGCCGAATTCTTCCAGCGCCTCGAAGTACTGCTCATCATTGAGCAGATGACCCTTCTCGAGGGTCGTCATGCCCGGATCGATGACCACGAAGCTTTCGAAGTACAGCACACGCTCGATATCACGCAGAGTCATGTCGAGCAGCATGCCGATACGGGACGGCAGCGACTTCAGGAACCAGATGTGCGCGACCGGGCTGGCCAGTTCGATGTGAGCCATACGCTCACGACGCACTGCCGCCTTGGTCACTTCAACGCCACACTTCTCACAGATGATGCCGCGATGCTTCATCCGCTTGTACTTGCCACACAGGCACTCGTAGTCCTTCACCGGGCCAAAGATCTTGGCACAGAAAAGACCATCACGTTCCGGCTTGAATGTCCGGTAGTTGATGGTTTCAGGCTTCTTCACTTCACCAAAAGACCACGAGCGAATCATGTCCGGAGACGCCAGGGTAATCTTGATGGCGTCGAATTCTTCGGACTGCGCCTGCGATTTGAGAACTTTCACCAAATCTTTCATGGGTCGCTCCGTTGCGGAGTTGTCATGGGCAAAGCCTGGCTGCTGACACCAGGCTTTGCGGACCGTCAATACTTGTGGCTTTTCGGCGTCAGCCTTCCAGCTCCATGTCGATACCCAGCGAGCGGATTTCCTTCACCAGCACGTTGAAGGATTCGGGCATGCCCGCCTGCATGGTGTGATCGCCATCTACGATGCTCTTGTACATCTTGGTACGGCCTTCCACGTCATCGGACTTGACCGTGAGCATCTCCTGGAGGGTGTAGGCAGCGCCGTACGCCTCGAGGGCCCAGACCTCCATCTCACCGAAGCGCTGACCACCAAACTGCGCCTTACCACCCAGCGGCTGCTGCGTGACGAGGGAGTAGGAGCCGGTCGAACGCGCATGCATCTTGTCATCCACCAAGTGGTTGAGCTTGAGCATGTACATGTAACCGACGGTCACCTTGCGATCGAACTTCTCGCCGGTGCGGCCATCGTAGAGGTCCATCTGTCCGGAATCGGGGATACCGGCCAGCGTGAGCAACTGCTTGATCTCGTGTTCCTTGGCGCCATCGAAGACCGGCGTCGCCATCGGCACGCCCTTCTTCAGGTTGTGCGCCATGGTGATGATCTCGTCATCACTGAGCACGGAGAGGTCTTCCTGGCGGCCACCGACGGTGTTGTACACCTTGTCGAGGAACTCGCGGATCTGCTTGACCTGCTCGGCACGCTCTTCGCGCAGCATGTGCTCGATCTTCACGCCCAGACCACGCGCGGCCATGCCGAGGTGGGTCTCGAGGATCTGACCGACGTTCATGCGCGACGGAACACCCAGCGGGTTCAGCACGACATCTACCGGCTCGCCGTAACCATCGAACGGCATGTCTTCCACCGGCATGATCGCGGAGATGACACCCTTGTTACCGTGACGACCGGCCATCTTGTCACCCGGCTGGATACGGCGCTTCACGGCGACGTATACCTTGACGATCTTGAGCACGCCCGGTGCCAGATCATCGCCCTGGGTGAGCTTGCGCTTCTTGTCTTCGAAGCGCTCGTCCATCTCGCGACGACGGATCTCGAGCTGCTCATCGGCCTGGGCCAGCAGCTCATTGAGAGATTCATCCTGCAGACGCAGCTTGAACCACTCCTGACGCGGCAGGGCCTCGAGGTAGTCATCGGTCAGCACGTCGCCCTTCTTGAGCTTCGGACCACCGTTGACCGCCTGACCGACCAGGTTGCGCTGCAGACGCTCGAAGGTCGCCTCTTCCGCGATGCGGTAGGTTTCCTGCAGGTCCTTGCGGACCTCGGCCAACTGCATCTGCTCGATGGAGAGCGCACGCTGATCCTTCTCGACGCCGTCACGGGTGAAGACCTGAACGTCGATGACGGTGGCCTTCATGCCGGTCGGGGCACGCAGAGAGGTGTCCTTCACGTCGGACGCCTTCTCGCCGAAGATGGCACGCAGCAGCTTCTCTTCCGGCGTCAGCTGGGTCTCGCCCTTCGGCGTGACCTTGCCGACCAGGATGTCGCCCGGATTCAGCTCGGCACCGATGTAGACGACACCGGACTCATCCAGCTTGGAGAGTGCGGACTCGCCGACGTTCGGGATATCGGACGTGATTTCTTCCGGCCCGAGCTTGGTGTCACGCGCGACACAGGTCAGTTCCTGGATGTGGATGGTGGTGAAGCGATCTTCCTGCACCACACGCTCCGAGAACAGGATGGAGTCCTCGAAGTTGAAGCCGTTCCAGGGCATGAACGCCAGACGCATGTTCTGCCCCAGTGCCAGATCCCCCATGTCGACGGACGGGCCGTCGGCCAGGATATCGCCGATGGCGACTTCGTCGCCCGGGCGCACGATCGGACGCTGGTTCTGACAGGTGTTCTGGTTCGAGCGGACGTACTTGGTCAGGTTGTAGATATCAACGCCGGCTTCACCGCCGATGATCTCTTCTTCCCGCACACGCACGACGATACGCTTGGCATCGACGGAGTCGATGACACCGCCACGACGTGCCACGGCGCAGACGCCGGAGTCACGCGCCACGAAGCGCTCCATGCCGGTACCGACCAGCGGCTTGTCAGCCTTCAGGGTCGGAACGGCCTGACGCTGCATGTTCGCACCCATCAGGGCGCGGTTGGCATCATCGTGCTCGAGGAACGGGATCAATGCCGCAGCGACGGAGACGACCTGACGCGGAGACACGTCCATCATGGTGACCTTTTCCGGCGCCATGAAGGTAGTCTCGCCACGGTGACGCACCTGAACCAGGTCGTCGACCAGACGGTTGTTCTCGTCGACGGTCGCGGAGGCCTGGGCGATGATGAAATCGCCTTCCTCGATCGCGGACAGATCGACGACGTCGTCGGTGACCTGACAATCCACGACCTTGCGGTACGGCGTCTCGAGGAAGCCATAGCTGTTGGTCTTGGAGTAGGTCGCCAGGGAGTTGATCAGACCGATGTTCGGGCCTTCCGGCGTCTCGATCGGGCACAGACGGCCGTAGTGCGTGGCGTGAACGTCACGAACTTCGAAGCCGGCGCGCTCACGGGTCAGACCACCCGGACCAAGCGCGGAGACACGGCGCTTGTGCGTCACTTCGGACAGCGGGTTGTTCTGATCCATGAACTGGGAGAGCTGGCTGGAACCGAAGAATTCCTTCACCGCCGCCGCAACCGGCTTGGCGTTGATGAGATCCTGCGGCATCAGGCCTTCGCTCTCGGCCATGGAGAGACGCTCCTTGACCGCACGCTCGACACGGACCAGACCGACACGGAACTGGTTTTCCGCCATTTCGCCCACAGAGCGAATACGACGGTTGCCCAGGTGGTCGATGTCATCGACATCGCCATTGCCGTTACGGATGCTGATCAGTTCCTGCATGACGGTCAGGATATCGTCCTGATCGAGCACGCCGCTGCCGGTATCGCTTTCGCGACGCAGGCGACGGTTGAACTTCATGCGACCCACGCCCGACAGGTCGTAGCGGTCTTCGCTGAAGAACAGGTTCTGGAACAGTGATTCTGCCGCGTCCTTGGTGGGCGGCTCGCCCGGACGCATCATGCGGTAGATCTCGACCAGTGCCTCGAGCTGGTTACGCGTGGTATCCAGCTTCAATGTGTCAGACACGAACGGACCGCAATCCAGATCGTTGGTGTAGATGACCTCGAACTGGGTGATCTTGGCCTGAGCCATCTTCTCCAGCAGTTCCGGGGTGATCTCGCTGTTGCATTCGCACACCAGCTCACCGGTGGCCGGATCGATCTGATCCTTGGCCAGCACCTTGCCGTAGAGGTACTCCATCGGCACTTCGAGACGCTCGAGGCCGGAGTTTTCCATCTGACGGACGTGCTTCTGGGTGATGCGACGACCTTCTTCCACGATCACGCTGCCATCGGCATCCTTGATGTCGAAGGCGGCAGTCTCGCCACGCAGGCGTGACGGCACCAGCTCAACGGAGAAGCCGCTGCGCTCGATGTGGTACATGGTGGTATCGAAGAAGGTACCGAGGATCTCTTCGCTGGTCATGCCCATGGCACGCAGCAGCACGGAGGCCGGCAGCTTGCGACGACGGTCGATACGGACGTAGACGTTGTCCTTCGGGTCAAACTCGAAGTCCAGCCAGGAACCGCGGTAAGGAATCACACGTGCGGAGTACAGCAACTTGCCGGACGAGTGGCTCTTGCCCTTGTCGTGATCGAAGAACACACCCGGCGAGCGATGCAGCTGAGACACGATGACACGTTCAGTACCATTGATGACGAAGGTACCGTTCTCTGTCATCAGGGGGATTTCCCCCATGTAGACTTCCTGCTCCTTGATGTCCTTGATCGCCTTGTTGGACGATTCCTTGTCGTAGATCATCAGGCGCACTTTCACGCGCAGCGGTGCAGAGTAGGTCACTCCGCGCAGCTGACATTCCTTTACGTCGAACGCCGGCGTACCGAAACGGTAGCTGACATACTCGAGCGCTGCGTTGCCAGAGAAACTGGCAATCGGGAACACGGACTTGAAGGCAGCGTGAAGGCCGACTTCCAGGCGCTGTTCTGGCGCCCTGTCCTGCTGGAGAAAGTCGTGGTAGGAATCAAGCTGGATGGCCAGCAGGTAAGGCACATCCATCACTTGGGGCAGTTTGCCAAAATCCTTGCGGATGCGTTTTTTCTCAGTGTATGAGTAAGCCATCTGTATTCCCCAGCTTGTTCACCTTGGGTGACCGATGCGTGGTCGGCTCATACCTGATGGCGCGGCGATGTCCATCAGGCGCGGACGGCAAGCCTCCCTTGCGGGCTGGCTCGCCGTCATAATTCGTCTTGCAACAGAAAAAGGCTGGTGGCGGAGTCCGCCACCAGCCAGGAAGCTTACGCAGCGTGCGTAGCCTGGAACACGAGTTACTTGAGTTCCACGGACGCGCCAGCTTCTTCCAGCTTCTTCTTCGCTTCTTCAGCGTCTTCCTTGCTCACGCCTTCTTTCAGGGTGGCCGGAGCGCCGTCAACAGCTGCCTTGGCTTCTTTCAGGCCCAGGCCAGTCAGTTCGCGAACAGCCTTGATGACGTTGACTTTCTTGTCACCAGCAGCAGTCAGAACGATGTCGAACTCGGTCTGTTCTTCAGCGGCTTCACCTGCAGCGGCCGGGCCAGCAACGACGGCGGCAGCGGCAGAAACGCCGAACTTCTCTTCCATTGCTTCGATCAGCTCAGCCACTTCCATGACGGTCATGTCAGCGACGGCGTTGATGATGTCTTCTTTGGTCAGTGCCATTTTAGCAATCCTAAACTTTGCGGAGCAAAGATGCTCGGTCAAACGGAAATCGATTCAGGCTGCACGAGACAGCCAGGAGGAAGAAGCGACGCTTACGCGGCGGCTTCGGCTTCCTGCTTCTGATCGCGCAGTGCTGCGATAGTACGGACCAGCTTGCCTGCAGAAGCTTCCTTCATGACAGACAGCAGCTTGGACAGTGCTTCGTCGCGGGTCGGCAGAGATGCCAGACGGTCGATGTTGGCCGCCGGGATGAACTCGCCTTCGTAGGCCAGTGCCTTGACTTCGAATGCCTCGACCTTCTTGGCAAATTCCTTGAACAGACGAGCGCCAGCGCCCGGGTGTTCCATGGAGAATGCAAGCAGGGTCGGGCCGACGAAGGACTCGTTCAGCACCTCATAAGAGGTACCGGACAGCGCACGGCGAGCCAGGGTGTTGCGAACAACACGCAGCTGGACGCCCGCTTCGCGGCACTGCTTGCGCAATTCGGTCATTGCGCCAACAGTTACACCACGAGAGTCGGCAGCGACTACGGAGAGAGCACCCTTGGCGGTTTCGCTGACCTCAGCAACAATTGCCTTCTTGTCTTCGAGACCTAAAGCCACGGTGTTGACTCCATTTCGTGCCGGGGAACGAATTCCCCAGTGGTTTACCATCTCTCTCACCTGAACTGCGCGGGAGAGTCTTGGAGGATGGCTGCCACCAGCGAGGCTGGGACACCATCTGCGCAGGCTGCGCGCGATGCAGGCATCACGTCGCGATTAAGCCAGCCCTGCCACCGAAGCGACAAGGCTGGCACCTGCGGTCTTTGACGGCGCCCCGCGGCTGAGCACGGGGACCGCAAAGTGAAACATTCTGTGACTGCCTTACGCGTACTTGGCGTGATCGACGGTCAGACCCGGGCCCATGGTGCTGGACAGGGTGATCTTCTTCAGGTAGATACCTTTGGAAGTGCTCGGCTTCAGCTTCTTCACTTCGGCGACCAGGGCGTCGATGTTACCCTGAATCGCGTCTGCACTGAAGTCGATCTTGCCGATACCGGCGTGAATGATGCCGTTCTTGTCAGTACGGAAACGCACCTGACCTGCCTTGGCATTCTTCACGGCAGTCGCGACGTCCGGCGTCACGGTACCGACTTTCGGGTTCGGCATCAGGCCGCGCGGGCCGAGGATCTGACCCAGCTGACCGACGACGCGCATGGCGTCCGGAGAAGCGATGACGACGTCGAAGTCCATCACGCCTTTCTTGACCTGCTCAGCAAGATCGTCCATGCCGACGACGTCTGCACCGGCTTCCTTCGCTGCTTCAGCGTTGGCGCCCTGGGTGAAGACAGCGACACGCACGTCGTTACCGGTGCCGTTCGGCATGACGGTAGCGCCGCGAACGACCTGGTCGGATTTACGCGGATCGACACCCAGGTTCAGAGAGACTTCAACAGTCTCCTTGAACTTGACGGTGGACAGCTCGGACAGCAGGGCGACAGCTTCTTCGACGCTGTAGACCTTGCCGGATTCGACTTTTGCGCTGATCGCCTGGGCGCGCTTTGAAATCTTGGCCATGATCAAAGACCCTCCACGTTCAGGCCCATGCTACGGGCAGTACCGGCGATGGTGCGAACAGCAGCGTCCAGATTGGAAGCTGTCAGATCCGGTTCCTTGGTGGTCGCGATCTCTTCGAGCTGAGCGCGAGTCACGGTACCGACCTTCTTCTTGTTCGGCTCGCCAGAACCGGACTTCAGACCAGCAGCCTTCAGCAGCAGGACGGCGGCAGGCGGCGTCTTGGTGACGAAGGTGAAGCTGCGGTCGGAATACACGGTGATGACCACAGGAGTCGGGAGGCCCGGCTCGACGTTCTGGGTAGCGGCGTTGAACGCTTTACAGAACTCCATGATGTTGACACCGTGCTGACCGAGGGCAGGACCCACGGGCGGGCTCGGGTTAGCTTTACCGGCTGCGACCTGCAGCTTGATGTAAGCCTGTACTTTCTTGGCCATGATAGGACTCCATTTTGGGTGGTAGCGCCTTGCGGCTCCCCGTGAAACCGGGCCGCCTCAGGCGACCCGTCGTGTTGCCGTGATGCTCGTATCCAGACAGGAAAGGTGATCCAGAGATCAGTCCTTCTCGACCTGCGAGAACTCGAGCTCCACTGGCGTGGCACGCCCAAAGATCAGCACGCTGACCTGCAGACGGCTCTTTTCGTAATTCACTTCTTCGACGACGCCATTGAAATCGGCGAAAGGACCGTCGGTGACGCGCACTGTCTCGCCCGGCTCGAAGAGAGTCTTCGGACGCGGCTTGTCAGTACCGTCCTGAACGCGACGCAACATGGCGTCGGCTTCTTTCTGGGTGATCGCAGCCGGCTTCTCCGGCGTGCCACCGATGAACCCCATGACGCGCGGGGTTTCATTCACCAGGTGCCAGGACTGATCATTCATGTCCATCTCGACCAGCACGTAGCCTGGATAGAACTTGCGCTCACTCTTGCGGCGCTTGCCGTCACGCATCTCGACGATTTCTTCCACAGGCACCAGGATCTCACCGAAGTGTTCTTCCATGGCATACAGCTTCACACGCTCATTCAGGGAGCGCATGACCTGCTTTTCGAAACCGGAATAGGCGTGTATGACATACCAACGCTTGGACATGGAAACTCCGTTAACTGACGATGCCGGACATCAGCCAGCCGAGGGTGGTATCGATGAGCCATAGCAACAGGCCCACGATAAGCACGGCACCCAGCACGATGGCAGTTGTCTGGACAGTTTCCTGTCGGGTCGGCCAAACGACGCGCTGGATCTCGCGGCGCGCACTGCTTGCCAGCTCGACGACATCACGACCCTTGTTGGTCGTGATGGCCAGAGCAGCCGCTGCAACGCCAAGCACGACGACGCCAAGCACGCGATAAAGCAGCGCTTGGTCAGCAAAATAGGCGTTGCCGGCAACAGCCAGCACAAGAAGAATGACAACGACCGACCACTTGAATCCGTCGTGGCGCGCTTCCTGCACCTCGGCGTTCTGTTTCATCAAAGAGACTCCTCAAGGGTGCAGCGATCGCTAGAATCGAGAATCGGTAAGAAGTCGAATACCATCCTGGGGAAGGATGGCAGGCCAGGAGGGAATCGAACCCCCAACCTGCGGTTTTGGAGACCGCTGCTCTGCCAATTGAGCTACTGGCCTGTAACACTTGCGTGTTCCAGAGACTAAAAACAAGGCTGAATTAACAGCGGGCGCCATCATAGCTGAGACAACCCATACTGACAAGCCTTATCTTTGACCGCGACCTGGGAGGTCGTCGGAAACGAAAAAGACGAGCCAAACTGCGACTCGCCTTTCCGTTGTATGGAGCTCGTGGGCGGATTTGAACCGCCGACCTCACCCTTACCAAGGGTGTGCTCTACCCCTGAGCTACACGAGCAAAACCTTTGCGCAATCTCGTCAGACGAGATGAACTGGAGCGGGCAGCGGGAATCGAACCCGCGTCATCAGCTTGGAAGGCTGAGGTTCTACCATTAAACTATGCCCGCTTTCCAACTCTTGCTGCCCAGATGAACATGCCATCATGAGCTAATCTGGTGGTGGGGGAAGGATTCGAACCTTCGAAGCTTTCGCGGCAGATTTACAGTCTGCTCCCTTTGGCCACTCGGGAACCCCACCTCTTCTATGGCGACAAATCTTACGTCGCTTGGGATACGCTGTCAAGTGCTTGATTTCTTTTGACTTCAAGCGCTTGAGGGAATGTATCTCCTCAGAACGGGGCGTAGTATGTCAAAGCATCTGGGTAAGTGCAAGCCCTGAGCGAAGTTTTTCCAGATCAGCAACGCGCGGCTGCTCCGGCGCGCCTGACAGGCGTCCGGCACGCTCCGCCGCTGTCAGCGGGAAAAGCGCCTCGAGACCGGCATAGACCATGTCCGGCCATAATGCATGAGGAACCCGCAGGCCTCTCGCTACCACGCGTGCATCCCCTCCGGTCAGCAACAGCGGCAGCGCGACCCCCTCACGATCACACACCTCGGCATACAACCGATTGACGGCACTGACCGCCGCCATGTAGATCCCGTGATTGACCGCCTCCACCGTATTGCGTCCCGGCGCCAGCAGGCTGTCCACCTCACTGTCCGGGTCGATGGCCACGTTGCGCGTCCCCAGCTTGAGGCTCTCCTTCATCAGGCGTAGCCCGGGAATGATATAGCCCCCGAGATGCTTCCCGCCCGGCAACACGAAGTCCACGGTAATGGCGCTTCCACAGTCCACACTGCAACATCCGCCGGTCAGATGATGCCCGGCAAGCGCGCCAAGCCAGCGATCCACCCCCAATCGCTGCGGCTCTTCATACCCGCAGGTGACCCCCAGCGCCTCACGTGTCGAGCGTGCCACATGCACTGCCCCGACCTGCTTGCGCAGCAGCTCGACGGTCTCATCCAATACCTGCTTGCGCGCCACGCTGGAAATGCGCACTGCCGTGACGACGTCCAGATCGGGAATATCCTCCCCTGGACGCCACTCTTCACGTGTCCATACTGCGCCGCGTGAGCGGATCTCGCTGGAGACAGTGTCCTTGAGACGCCACTTGGACAAGGTGTTGCCGATATCAAGATCCAGAATCATGAGACAGCGCGCAGACTGATCTCGCCACCGGCGAGTGTGATGGTTTCGCCATTCATGCGCACCTCGAGATTTCCGTTGATATCCACACCTTCAGCGATGGCTTCCTCCCGCTTGTCGCCTCGCAGAATCACCACATCGCGCCCCTTGAACGCATTGCGCTCATTCCAGCGCTGCTGCCAGGCAGAGAACCCTTCAGCTTCGAACTCAGGCAACAGGGCCAGCAGCGACTCCATCAGGCGAGCCGCATAAGCGTTGCGTGAAGCGCCCGGGATGATGTCACGTACCGCCGCGACCGATTGCCCGATATCCTCGCGATGACTCGCCGGCAACTCGATGTTCAACCCGATACCGATCACGACATCACAAGGCCCGGAGACATCACCTGTCACCTCGACCAGAATGCCGGCAATCTTCGGCTGGTCCTTCTGTATCTGAAGCAGGACATCATTCGGCCACTTCAGGCGCGCAGGCAACCCATCCGCCTCCAGCACCTCGGCGACTGCCACGCCGATCGCCAGGCTCAAGCCTTCCAGTGACGCGGCACCTGACTCGAAGCGCCAACCAAGTGAGAAGACCAGGCTGCGGCCCCATGGCGTCTGCCACTCGCGACCACGACGACCCCGCCCGGCAGACTGCACCTCAGCCAGGCAGACCTCTGCATGACCCGCTCCCTGGCGAAAGCGCTCACGGATGAAGGTATTGGTGGAATCCAGCGATTCCTCGATGAACAGGCGCTTCAGATGCTTGCGAGTCTCGCGTGGCAGCGCTTCGATGATCCGCTGCCCATCAAGCAACTCGATAGGGTTGGCCAGTCGATAGCCCAACCCCTTCACAGCCTCAAGCGGGATATCAAGCGCCTCAAGTTTCTTGAGCTGCTTCCAGACCGCCGTACGCGACACCCCGAGCTCTTCGCCCAGGGCCTCTCCGGAGTGGTAGTCACCATCTCCGAGCAGGCGAATGAGATCACGGATGGTCATGCGGGGAGCGTCCCTGTGCAAAAGGGCACATTCTATCGGATTCATGGGCTTGCGAGCCAAGAACAACGACCAAAGTTCGGGGGCTTTTCACTCATTCCTGCTCCTCCCTTCGCGTACCGGCCCCTGCCAGGCGCTTGAACAACGCTGACAGCAGCATCAGCACGGTTCCAAGCCCGAGCCATGACCCCACTCGCCACAGGCCATCCAGAGTCGCCGTGTCCCAGAGTCCGACCTTGAGAATCGTCACGACCAACAGCCCCTGTCCGACGCGCTGCCAGTGCGGTTGCCCCATTCTGGCACCGCCGATCACAAGACTCGCCGCAACGGCCAGCAAGGCGAGACTATAGGCATAAAGCTCCGCCTGCTCGACCCCGAGCCAGAGCCCGAGCGCCCCACCATGCCAGACATGGCGCAAGCTGAGCCCAATCCATAGCCCGACAGCCAGCAGACCCACCACCTCGCAGAGACGACGCAGCAAGGCAGCATGCTGCGAAAGACGCCATACCAGGGCGGCTCCCAGCGCCGGCAGCGCATAAGCGGGCAATAGCCAGTTCAACAATGGCCAGCGACCGACATCACCGTCCTGCCACAGCGGATTGAATGCCAGAACGATGCCGGCAAGCCAGATGATTCCTGCCAGGCCGCCCACGACGGAGGCCAGCAGGCGGTATAGCGCAACATTTGTCGCCGAACCACGCCCGCGCCAGGCATAGCCCGCCGCCACACCAGCGAGCGCCAACACCTGCAGGGAGAGTTCCGCCAGTGAAAGAGGGCCGGAGAAAGGCTGACCGTCTGTCAGCAGATAACGAATCTCCAGCACTGTCGTGGCGAGCGCAAGCTGAACCACACCCCCTTCCAGCCAGCGCTGGATAGACTTGCGGTGACGCATGCCATGACTGCTGAGGGCGACACAGACAAGCACCGGCAGAAAGACCTGCAACGGCCAGTGACTGATGTCGTCATACGTGCCAGTGACGACACCCCAGGCCAGACGCAGGGCCAACCCCCAGGCAAGCAGGCGCGCCAACTCGGCAAACAGGGAGCGTCCGGCGCCATCCTCATCAGCCTGGAGTCGCCACCAACGCCACTCACACCCCGTCAACCCAAGCAGTTGCAATGCCAACGCCAATGTCAGCGATGGTCCATCAAGCGCGATCACCAGCGCCAGCGCAATCCCGAATTGAGCGGGCAGCCACAGGCCGGCAGCCAGACGCACTCCTTCTCGCGAATGGAAACGGTTGGCGCCAACCCAACATACCAGCCCCCAGATCAAGGGTGGCATGGCGGTGTTCAGCCATGGGGCCGCTCCACCCCCCGCCCCGACAGGGATGGTGCCGTTCCAGACGGCCAGCCCCCACGCGACCAGCGGTACCAGAGTCGCCATGGCCCACCAGCAGGCAGACAGCATGTGCGCCTGCTTGGCAGGTGCCTGCGAGGCTTGCGGTTTCCAGCAGGCAGACAGCATGTGCGCCTGCTTGGCAGGTGCCTGCGAGGCCTGCGGTTTCCAGCAGGCAAGGCCAACCAACCCGACACACAGCGCCATCGGCCCTGTCATCACCCAGATCCCGCTCGCCGTCAGTGGGCTCCATCCCCATGCCAACAACCAGAACGCTACCGCCCCCACCATCATCGACCAGCTAGCCGCCATGTGTCGTGCGGTCCATCCCGTGACCCACAGCAGCAGGACACTCGGCAACCAGTCACCGGGCGCGATGTCATTGGCAGCCTCCAGCCCCCCAACATGGGGCAGCAACAGGCTCATGGCATTGACGGCCCCCAGCAGCAGACCCGCGATCCAATGACGCTGCACCCGCGGGGTGGCACGCCATGGCCACCAGGTCATGGCCTCCCCCGTGGCACTCACGCCACCCTGCGCGCCATCTGCCACCACCCGGCCTTCGGATCGTCCAGACTCGTCTCGCCAGGTATGGAGGTACGCAATAGCCAACAGGCACAACCAGAGACCCGCAAGTCCGCGCTCCAGCTCGCCTGAGACAGGTCGCAGGTCAACAGTTCCCGCCTCCAGGGGGAGCAGCGCCATCCACCATAGCAAGGCACCGCACAATCCCCCCCAATACAGCCAGTTCAGTCCGATCTTCCGGTGCAGAAGGCGGCATGCCAGGGCGATGACCCCTAGATGCCCCAGCAGCATCAGGCTGGCGGCTCCTCCCAACTGTGCCTGAAGGGGCAAGGCAAGCGGGAGGGCGTAACCACCTAGCATGCCCAGCGCGGCCAGCCATGGGCCATGATGGCGGGCACGCTCCAGCGTCCACAGACTCAGCAGAGCCAACAGCACGAAGGTGACGAGTGGAGAAGCCAACGACAGCAGGTAGTGACCGGCCAACAGACTTGCTGCGGTGACCAGACTTCCCGCACCACTCACGGCTCCGGTCAAGCTGGGAGATTGCGTCGTGCGCCATCGTAGCCATTCAGCCAGCACGATCATGCCGATGCCGAAGCCCAGCCCCAGCGCCAGTCGCATGCCCGGCCCCAGCAGCCCCTGCTCAAGGGAGTAACCCACCAGCATCACGCCCGCCATGACCAGAGACAGGGCACCGACAAGTATCATCCAGTGCTCGCGCATTACCGCGAAGCTCCGCGCCATGGGGGTGCCACCGGCGCGCTCCGTGCTGCCGGTCTCACGCCCCTCCCCCCTGGGCCTGCCAGACGCGCCATGCAGCAAGCGTGTCCATAGCGACTCGAGCAGCTTCAAGGGAGCGGCACCCGCATCCGCATCCGCCTGATGAGAGGATGCCTCGTCAATAGGACTTCGGCTCGCTGCAGCCCTCTTCCCATCAGGTGACAAGTCCCCCTCGGCATCGTCAGTCGTGGTAGAGCCATCATTCGACTTATCCACACCCTGACGCCTGGAGGTGCTGTGTATAAGCTGTGGCCCGACCTCTCGCAGCTGTGCTTCTAGCTTGAGAACACGCTGCTCCAGTCCCTTGATCTTGAGCAGACTGAGCCAACCCGTCAGCGCCCCACCGATGACCAGAACCGCAAACACGGCACCGACCACGATCAACTCGTCCATTGCCTTCCCTGTCATCAAAGAGATATGCCTAGAGACTACGGCATTTTGATCGTCGGCTCATGCCACGAGGGGCAAAGCACCGTCTTTGCACAATCAAGGTCAACCCACGAAAAAGCCCGACTCCAGGAGGAATCGGGCTTCACGTCGAGGCGACAGGGACAGAACTCTCGTATGGATGACTCAGCGGGGTGCACGCCATCCCGTTCTGCATATCACTTTCCTGCGCACCACTTTTTCCTACGCACAAAGAGAACCGCCCCTGCAGCAAGGCTGCAGGGGCGGTTCAGTATAAGTGCCTGACGAGCTTTTCATGACGGTCGTGGAGCGG
>NZ_JARWKT010000010.1:0-118675 GCF_029846385.1 Cobetia sp. 10Alg 146 | reverse complement strand
CACCGACGCCGATGGCGACACCTCCAGCACCACGCTGACCATCACCGTCGACGGCTCCACCGACGCAGTCCCCATCATCACGTTGGCAGACAAGGAAGTGACCGAGGCCACGGGTGCCACTGTCACTGACACCTTCCAGGTCGAGGCGGATGCCGGCATCGCCAGCGTCACCATCAATGGCACGGATATCACTTCGGCGTCAGTGGATAGCCCCATCGTGATTCCGGGCGCGACTGATGACGAAGGGACGCTGACTATCACGGGCTACGATTCCGGCACTGTGTCCTACACCTATGTGGAGGATGGCACGGCTGCGGATCACACGGCTGGTGACAATAGCGTGTTCGACAACTTCGCCGTGGTCGTCACTGACTTGGCAGGGCAGAGCACGAGCGACAGCCTTGACGTCAAGATTCTGGATACCGCGCCGGTTGCCAACCCTGATGAACGCACCATCGAGGAAGATGCGACGGATGAACTGACAGGCAACGTGATTGACGGTATCAATGACACCGCCGATACGCTGGGCGCCGATACGCCGTTCATGGTCTGCAAACTGGACGATAAAGGGATTGCCGACGGCGGCAGTGCGGCCGTCACCGGCGACTATGGCACGCTGACACTCAATAGTGACGGCAGCTATACCTACGTATTGGATACCACCAAGACGCAGTCGCTGGCTGATGGTGTGCAGGCGGAAGATGTCTTCACTTATGTCCTGGAGGACAGTGATGGTGATACGTCTACCACCACGCTGACCATCAACATCACGGGGTCTGACGATCTGCCGGTACTTACCGCAGACACTGGTGCCGTGAGTGAGGACGACGTACTGAGTGCCACTGGTGCGCTGACGGCTACCGACGTGGACGGCATCGCTCCGACCTTCGTCGCCGCCACCGATGACAGCAGTGTCTACGGCAGCTTCGAGGTCGCCGCCGACGGCAGCTGGACCTACACGCTTGATAACGACAGTGCAGACGTACAAGGCCTGATTGAAGGACAGACCGTCACCGAGCAATACATCGTGAGCCTGTCGGATGGCACCAGCACTACCGTCGATATCATTATTACCGGTGCTGATGATGGTGAGCCGACCATCGACTCGTTGGAAGATCAGTCAGTCATCGAGGGTGAGGGTGCGACCGTCACCGATACCTTCAATGTCCAGGCTGATACTGGCATCGCTACCGTCACCATCAACGGCACCGATATCACCGGCGCGACTGCAGACAATCCGGTCGCGATTCCTGGCTCGGATGGTGATGAAGGTACGTTGACCGTCACTGGCTACGATGCCGACACGGGCACCGTCTCTTACCGCTATGTGGAAGATGGTACTGCCGCTGATCACTCTGGCGGCGATGACAGCGTTGTCGATAGCTTCACCGTGGTGGTGACGGATGTTACCGGCGCAACAGCTACCGACAGCCTCGACGTCACGGTTCTGGATACCGCGCCGGTTGCCAATGATGACACCTACACCATTCGTGAGGACGATACTTCCCCTGATGGTGAGCCGGTGATCAGCACCAATGTGATCTCCAGCGTCGTAGGTGGCGGGCAGGATGAGCTTGGTGCGGATGCCGTGACCATCACGAAACTGGACGGCATCTTGCTGGCAGACAACGGGGGTAGTGTTACCGTCGATGGCAGCTATGGCAGCCTGACCCTCAATACCGATGGCAGCTTCAGTTATGACTTGGACGATGTACGTGCCCAGGCATTGGGAGCGGGTGATCTGGTCAAGGAGGAGTTCGAGTACACCATTCTTGATGCGGATGGGGATTCGGATACCGCTGTCATCACCATCAATGTCCAGGGTTTGAACGACAAGCCGGTGGCCTATGACGATGGCCCGATTCTGGTCGAGGAAGATACTCCGGTCAGCGGCAACGTCCTGAGCAACGATGTTGATGCCGATGGTGATGAGTTGAGCGTCGTCAGCTTCACTGTTGACGGCGATACCTACGACCCGGGCGAGACGGCGGATCTTGGCGAAGTCGGCACACTGCTGATCAATACTGACGGTACCTTCACCTTCACGCCCGGTGAGAACTACAACGGTCCGGTGCCTGATACCACCTATGTGATCACGGATGGCACCGAAATTGATGAAGCCATTCTCAGCTTCCAGGATGTCACGGCGGTCGATGACCCGGTTGTCATCAGTACAGATGATGGCGCTGTTGTCGAAGATGGTGTGACACAAGCGTCGGGTACGCTGACCGCGACCGATGTCGATAGTGTTGCGCCGACATTCGTGGCCGCGACCGATGACAGCAGTGACTACGGCAGCTTCACTGTCAATGCTGACGGTAGCTGGACCTATACGCTCGACAACGACACAGCTGCTGTTCAGGGGCTGACGTCTGAAGACGAGATTGTCGAGCAGTACACCGTCACGCTCAGCGATGGTTCCACCACGACAGTGGATATCGTGATCACCGGTACTGATGATGCACTGCCGGTCATCAATTCACTGGAAGATCAGTCCGTCACCGAAGCGACAGGAAGTACGGTCACCGATACCTTTACCGTGAAAGCTGCGGCAGGTATTGCGGCAGTGACGATCGCTGGTGTGGATATCACGGATGCCAACACCTCACCGGTAGTGATCTCCAATCCAGATGGCGAAGGGACGCTGACCGTCACTGGCTATGATGCCGACACCGGGGTGGTCTCCTACAGCTATGTGGAAGATGGCACTGCGGCTGATCATTCCGGTGGCGATGACAGTGTCGTTGACGACTTCGCTGTCGTGGTGACGGATCTTGCCGGTCAGAGCACCACATCCAGTCTGGATGTCACCGTTCTGGACACCGCGCCGATAGCTAATGCTGATACCCGCAGCATGAACGAGAATCGTAGTGCTGCCGTTACCGGCAATGTGGTGGACGGCTCATCTGCGACGGCGGACACCCTGGGGGCCGATGCGGTCACCGTCACCGCCGTCACTTCCGGATCAGAAACCGTCGCGGTGAGCGATGGCGCGGCGGCGGTGATCACTGGTGCTCATGGCGAGCTGACGCTTGAAGCGGATGGCTCCTACAGCTACCAGTCAGCACGCGAAGATCTGCAGTTCCTCGCGGCGGGTGAGTCGGTCACGGATGTCTATACCTACGTGATCAGGGATGCTGACGGTGATACCTCCAGTACTACCCTGACGATCACCATCAATGGTCGCAACGACGGCCCGGCGATCAGCGTCAACAGTGGTGATAGCGCCTCCGCCAGCCTGACGGAAACGGACTCCGCGCTGAGCACCAGCGGTACGCTGTCGGTGACGGATGTGGATCTCAGCAATAGCGTGACGCCAAGCGTGACCAGTGTCTCCAGCAATGGTGATACTGGCGCGCTGGACAACGATGATCTGCTTGCGCTGCTGGGGGTGGACACCGGCGCCATCATCGATGACGAGAACACTGAAGGGACGCTCAACTGGACCTTCGACAGCAGCGCTGCCGGGGAAAGCTTCGACTACCTGTCTGCAGGCGAGTCACTGGTCCTGACCTACACCGTCACTGTCACGGATACGGAAGGCGCTACCAATACCCAGGGTATCGTCGTCACCATCGTGGGAACTGATGATGCATCGGTGATCTCTTCTGGGAGTGGTGCTGTCCAGGAGGATGTCACGCTTACCTCGTCAGGTCAGCTCACGGCAGTTGATGTGGATAATCCTGCTTTGGCCTTTGAGGCTGCCACACTGACTGAGGACTATGGGCAGTTGGTCGTATCCGAGAGTGGAGAGTGGACCTTTACATTGGATAACGATAATAGCGTTGTTCAGGCTCTAGATGATGGTGAGACGCTGGTACAGACATTTATTGTCCAGCTGAATGATGGTAGCGAAACTGTTGTGAACATCACTGTCCAAGGGTTGGGAGATGCAGATCAGCCTACGGTTACTTCTTCAAGTACTTCAGAGAGGATATTCTCTTCAGGCTTTGAGGGTGAACAGATATTGAGCGCTCTATCTTTGAACAACCCATCAGACTTCTACCTTGAGGCGGATGGATGGCAGCCCGCATCTGGTGCCAATGCCATAGAAATTTGGAATGAAGGTGATTCTATGGGGACTCGATGGAACTACGGTAATGGAGTAAATGTTACTGTTCCAATTGAGGTGGCTGAAGGAAATGGTCGGCAGTTCATTGAGCTTAATAGGGTAGGAGACAACACGTTCCTTCCTGCGCAGGCTGTTGGGCGAGATGTACAGACAGATTCTGATAAGATATACGTGCTGTCTTTGGACTACTCGCCACGTCCGACGTATGACGTGTCGGTTACCAAGATTACTGTGTACTATGATGGTGCTGAAATCGGGTCATACGAAGATTCGTCTCCAGGTCTATACAGAGATGATGGTGGACAAATAATCGCTGATTTCGATTGGAGAACTGTACAATTTACCTTCCAGGGTATTGATGACACCTCAAGCCTGGTAATTGAGGCGACAGGGTCTGGCCTTGATTCTAATGGCCGAGGGGCATTCATCGATGATATTACCTTGGATGAATACGATGGTGCCTTGGCAGGGAATAGTCTCTTGCTGAGCGATTTTATCAGTTACGAATTTCCGGATTATGATGGTAGTGAATCTCAAACCCTTTCACTGGAAGGAATGCCAGATGGAGCGTTAGTGACGTTGTCAGACGGTGTGGCGCTGACGCCAATCAATGGTGGAGTTTCCTTTGATGCCTCGGATTTCGAAGGGGCTACGCTTTCTACGGCAAATGACTTCCGTGGTTTCGTGAATCTCACTGTAACCGCTACAGCTGAGGAAAATGGGACTATTTCAGAGGATTCCTCGGAATTTTCTCTCTTCTTCAGCCCATCTGGCGTCAATGATTCCATTATCATCGGTGGTTCTGGTAATGACAGTTTGATTGGTGATGATGGAGACACTAATACGGATGAACGTGTGTCACCTACAGGCAGTGAAAGTCGTGACCAGATCACAGGAGATGGTGCAGACGTGCTTGTCGGGGGACAGGGTGATGACTTGCTGGCTGGGGGTAAGGGAGCTGATGTCTTTGCCTGGATGCAGGGCGATGATGTGATCGGGTCAAGTGGAAAAGCTGTGGATACCATCACTGACTTCAGCGTGAGTCAGGGGGATGTTCTAGATCTTTCTGACTTATTGAGGGAAGACGAAGATGCAAACAGCCTTTCCAGCTTCCTGCACTTCGAGTCAGATGGGGACGGCGGTACCACCATCGAGATCAGTGTGGACGGCTCTGCGGGCAGCAATGTCACCCAGGAGATCACTCTGCAGGATGTGGATCTGACATCGGGCGGTGATTCCGATGCCCAGATCATCCAGTCGCTGCTGGATAGCAATAGCCTCAAGACCAACGTTGACGGTTGATGCAAAAGATAAGGGAGATGGCTTAGGCCATCTCCCTTTTATTGCATTAGACTTCACCGAATGAATGTCTGCGAAGTGCCCCACTAAGGAGGACAGGTTGAGCGATCAACCCACGCCATTGAGATCAGAGCCGGTCGGCGAAAGAGAGGGCGACCCTCTGCTGAATGCGCTGGTGTTCATGGCGCGTTACCACGGCAATCCCCGGTCAGCCGCCGTGCTGACGGACGGACTGCCGATGGAGGACGGGCGTTTGCCTCTGGCGCTTGTCAGCCGTGCAGCCGCGCGTGCCAATCTGAGCGCCAAACTGGTCAATCAACAGATCACCGCGATCAGCGATCTGTTGATGCCCTGCATTCTGATGTTGAATGAAGGGCGCGCTGTCGTGCTGCTGGAAGTGGATGCCAAGACAGAAAAGGCGCGAATCCATCAACCGGAAGCGGAAGGCGATGCATGGATCGAACTGGAAACGCTGACGGCACGCCATGATGGACGAGTGGTCTACCTGAAGCAGGAACACCGTTTCGATGAGCGCGCCCCGGAAACGCTGGAACAGAGCGATGGCCACTGGTTCTGGTCGACGCTGAAGCTCTCGACGCCTATCTATCGTGACGTGATTCTGGCCTCTGTCCTGATCAATCTGTTTGCCGTGGCATCGCCACTGTTCGTGATGAATGCCTATGACAAGGTGGTGCCCAATCTGGCGTTCAACACCTTGTGGGTCATGGCGACGGGCATGGCGATCATCATGGTATTCGATTTCGTGATGCGGCAGACGCGTGCCTATTTCATGGATACCGCCGGCAAGAAGTCCGAGGTGCTGCTGACTTCCAAGCTGTTTGCCAAGACCATGAATCTGCGCATGGAGTCGCGCCCCGGCTCCGTGGGCGGCTATGTGAAGCATCTCCAGGAATTCGATTCCATTCGCGAGTTCTTCACGTCAGCGACGTTGACCACGCTCGTCGACCTGCCGTTTGCGCTGCTGTTTCTCGCCATCATCTGGATCGTCGCCGGGCCCCTGGTACTTGTCCCCCTGATAGCTCTTGTCATCCTGCTGATCTACAGCCTGGCGATACAGAGACCGCTGCGCAACAGCATCGAGAAGGGCTCGCGGCTGGCGACCGAGCGCAATGCACGTCTCGTGGAAGCGGTCTCGGGGCTCGAGAGCCTCAAGCTGGCCAATGCTCAGGGAGAGACCCAGCGCCGCTATGAGCGTGCGGTGGGTCAGATCGCTCATTGGGGAGTGAAGAGCCGCAATCTGACGACATCCGTCAGCTCGCTGAGCATGTCATTGACGCAGGCCACCACGGTGGCACTGGTCGTGTTCGGGGTCTATCTGATCGCGGATGCACGACTCTCGGTGGGTGGGTTGATTGCCGCGGTCATGCTTTCCGGGCGCGCGCTTCAGCCCCTGGGGCAACTGGCGCTGCTGATTACCCGTATCGGGCAGACGCGCAGTGCCATGAGTGCGCTTGAGCAGATCATGGCGTTGCCTGAAGAGGCAGAAGATCGTCGGTACGTGCATCGCGAGACACTGCAGATGCGGATCGAGTTCGATCGTGTCGGCTTCGCCTATGCGGCCAACACGCCGCCGGCGGTGACCGATATCTCGTTGACCATCGAGCCAGGCGAGCGAGTGGCCATCATCGGCCGTATCGGTGCCGGCAAGAGCACCCTGCAGCGCCTGATATGTGGACTCTATCGCGCTACCGCCGGCAGCGTGCGAGTCGATGGTCTTGACCTCAACCAGATCCATCCCGCCGATGTCCGGCGTCATATCGGGCATGCCGGTCAGGACAGTGCGCTGTTCTTCGGCTCTATCCGCGACAACATCACCCTGGGGCAGCCGCATGCCAGTGATACCCAGATTGAGCTTGCGGCCGATGCTGCCGGCGTGACCGAGTTCACTCGCCATCACCCGGAGGGACTTGATCGCCAGGTCGGGGAAGGGGGACGGATGCTGTCCAGTGGCCAACGTCAGACGGTCCTGATGGCTCGGGCGCTTCTGATGCGACCGCCGCTGCTGTTGCTCGATGAGCCCGGTTCGCACATGGACAATCGTGCCGAGCTGCGCCTGAGGCGTATGCTCAAGTCATTGCCGCGTACCCAGACCATGGTGCTGGTGACGCACAAGAGCAGCATGCTGGAAGTGGTAGACCGCGTCATCGTGATGGAAGGTGGGCGTATCGTCGCTGACGGTCCCAAGGACAAGGTATTGAATGCCTTGAATGAAGGGCGTGTGTCCGGGCGCAAGCAGGAGGCTCAACGTGGCTAAGGCACCGATTGAACAGCGCGATCTTCACCACCTGGATGACGTCAGCTCAGCCGTTCTGCTGGCGACCCCCTGGAAGTCACGCATCCTGATCTGGATGGTGCTGGCCTTCATCGTGGTGTTCGTCATCTGGGCCAGCCAGGCGAGCCTGGAGGTCGTGACGCGAGGTTCCGGCAAGGTGGTGCCCTCCACCCACCTCCAGGTCGTGCAGAATCTGGAAGGGGGGATCGTGCGCGAGATCTACATCAAGGAAGGGCAGATCGTGTCGCCCGGAGAGCCCTTGCTGCGCATTGATGACACCAGCGCCGGTTCCGACCTGCGCGAGCGTGTCTCGACCCTGGATGGCCTGCAGGCCACCATCATCCTGTACGACACCGAGCTGGATTCCATCGCGGTGGACGCCTCTGCTGATGACTGGAAGGACCAGGTCGTCATGACCCGCGTCCCCCTGCCATTCGATGAGGAGTTCAAGACTCGCAGTCCTGCACTTGTCGCGCGTGCGATGACTGCCTATCGCACCCACCTCAACCAGTTGAACAGTGGCTTGAATGGCTCTCGTGAGCAGATTCTGCAGAAGGAGCAGGAGCTGAGAGAGCTGAAGTCACGCATCAATAGCTTGGAGCGCAGCTACCAGCTGTCACGTCGTGAGCTCAACATGACAGCACCGCTGGTACGTGAAGGCGTGGTATCGCAAGTCGATCTGCTCAAGATCCAGCGTGAGGTGAATGATCTGCGGGGGGATCTGGAGTCGGCGCGACTGGCAGTGCCCGGCAAGCAGTCGGAGCTGGATGAGGCCATCTCGAATCGTGTCGGTGTTGCCCAGGAATTTCGTTCGCGTGCAGCAGATGAGCTGGCCAAGACTCAGGCGGATCTCGGGCGATTGCGTGAGGGGCGTACCAGTCTTCAGGACCGTCTTGACCGTACTTTGGTGACGTCTCCCGTTCAGGGGGCCATCAAGACCTTGAATATCAATACCATAGGCGGGGTCATCGAGCCTGGCGAAGATCTGATGGAGATCGTTCCCATCGAAGATCAGCTGCTGGTCCAGGCCCGGGTGGCACCCAAGGACATCGGCTTCCTGCGTATTGGCCAGCCTGCCGTGGTCAAGCTGTCCGCCTACGACTTCACCATCTATGGAGGGCTCGAAGGCGAGGTGGAGCAGATCAGTGCCGATACCGTTCAGGATGAAGAAGGCAACAGCTTTTATGAAATCAAGGTGCTCACGGAGCAGAACCACCTTGGAAGTGACTCAGACCCGCTCACGATCATCCCGGGCATGCAGGCCAGCGTGGATGTCATCACCGGTGAGCAGACCATCCTGCAGTACCTGATGAAGCCGATTCTGCGCGCCAGGCAAGGTGCCTTGCGTGAACGTTGATCATGGACATGAAGTATTCAAGGGCAACCCATAATGAAAAAGACACTCTTGGCATTGAGCGTGATGGCGGGGATGAGTTCCAGTCTCTCCGCCTCTGCGCAGTCATTGGAAGAAGCCGTTTCCAAGGCAGTGATGGAAAATCCGCGTACCCGCTTGCAGGTGACCCGTCATATCCAGCGTCTGGAAGAAGCGGAAGTCCAGCGTGGGGCCTATCGCCCGACGGTCGATCTGACCGGACGACTGGGCTATGGCAAGTTCGACTCCGAGGATGATGGGGTCAATGACGAGGATGACTGGCACGATTATCGTCGGTTGGATCTCACCATTCGCCAGCTGCTCTGGGACGGTGACACCACGATCGAGCGCATCCGTCAGGCAGAGACCGAAGCTGACTATCAGCGCCTGCAGACGGCCGCCGAAGCCAATGATGTCGCGTTGGATACGGCCGGGGCCTATCTGGATGTCATGCGTGATGAGCTGATTCTCAAATATGCGCAGGCCAATCTCGATGCGCACCGTCGTATTTCCAGTGATATCGGGCGTCGTGCAGAGTCCGGTCTCGGCGCACGCAGTGACGTGCGTCAGGTGGATGGCCGCCTGGCCAATGCCGAGGCCAGCGTGCTGTCCGCCCGGAACAACCTCGAGGATTCCCGCTCGGCGTATCTGCGTCTGGTCGGTGAGCTGCCCACGGATCTGAACCTCCCCAGCCTCGATACCGACCTGATCAGTGCCGATGTAGAGAGTGCCTATGTCCAGGCCAATCAGCGCAACCCCCTGCTGGCAGCGGCACGGGTGTCCATTGATGCGGCTCGTCATGAGGTGAACGCTGAGAAGGGTGACAACTACCCGGAATTCAGCATCGAAGGCAATCGCACGCTGACGGACGATTATGATCAGGACGAGAGCAGTTCCGATGACTGGAGCGTCGAACTGGTCATGCGCTACAACCTGTATCGCGGTGGGCGGGATCAGGCCGAGATTCGCGGACGCCAGGCGGCGCTGGAAACCGTCGAGCATGACAATGATCGCGTGATGCGCGATGTGCGTGACGAGATCCGACTGGCCTGGAATGCACGCGAGAACCTCAAGCGTCAGATCGATTATCTGGAAAGCTATGTGCGTGCCGCGACGGATACGCGCGAAAGTTATCGCAAGCAGTTCGATATCGGCCGCAGGACGCTGCTGGATCTGCTGGACAGCGAAAGTGAGCTGTTCACTTCGCAGCAGAATCTGATTCGTGCACGTTTTGACCTGGAAACGGCCAACTATCGCTTGTTGTCCGCGACAGGTGCATTGCTGGATTCAATGAACGTTGCCGTACCGACCCGACAGGGTTGAGTCGCTCACGGCACCACCAGGAAGTGGTGCCGTGGTCATACTGACGGCTGATGAGGAAATCAGATGAGTCTTTCGCGCCGCCTGTTTACCTTGATGTTGTTGGTGCTGTTGGTGTTTTCCTTCGGTATCTTCTTCATTCAGGTCAACAATACCCGTGATTCACTGGCCGAACGACAGCGTGTCGAGCTCTCGAATCTCGCCCAGAGCCTGAGTCTTGCACTGGTGCCGCATGTCGAGCTTGGTGATGCTGCCAGCGCGGAAACCCTGATTCGCGCCACCCTGGATGGTGGATATGTCCGGGATATCCAGCTGGAAAGCGTCGCGCTCCCGGCCCCCATCGCGTTTGACATTACACGAGAAAGTCAGGCACCCGAGTGGTTTCAGCAGATGATTCCCATGCCGGTAGAAACAGTCAGCCGTGAATTGCCGGGTGGGTGGGCCTCTCTGGGGACGATCTCGCTGACGGGAGAGCCGGCCCAGGGTCACGATGACCTCTGGAAGCTCGCCAAACGGCTCGGACTCTGGTTGCTGTTGGGGGGCTTGTTGACCCTGCTGGTGGCCTCGCTGGTCATGCGTCGCCTGCTGCGCCCTCTGGACCGCCTCTCCGCACGTCTCAACGAGATGGAGACACAGCGTTTCGACGCGCCTCTGGAGGAAACCAGTGTCAAGGAGCTGCGTGGCATCACGTCGGCGGTCAATCGACTCGGGCAGCGTCTGCATACCCAGTTCGAGGCTCAGGCGGCGCAGTTGGCGCGCCTGCAGCGCCAGGCAGAACAGGACGCTGTCTCGGGGCTTGGCAACCGTGGTTACCTCAATCGTGCAGTGGATGAATGGCTGAGTGAGCCTCTGGGAGGCAGCTTCGCACTGTTGCGGGTCGCGCAGCTTGAAGTCGTCTATCAGGAGCAGGGCTACAAGGGACGCGATGCACTGCTGCGCGCCATCGCCCAGCGGCTTGAGCAGCGTGAGCTGGCCGGGGAGCCCATCGTGGCAGGGCGATTGGCCAATCATGACTTCGGCTTGCTGTTGCCAGAAGCCGATGAGTCCGCGCTGCAGGCCTTCTTGAAGGGCATCACCGAAGATATCGATCGACTGCTGGATGCCAATCCCATGGCGAACAGCCGCCCGATCGGTTGTGTCATCGGGGCGGCAAGGCGAGAGCCGGGCATGACCCGCACCCAGTTGTTCACGGTGGCGGACACGACCTTGCTGCAGGCCATCGAGCATGGCAGCAGCGTCGCGCTTGCCGAGGAAGGGGATCAGGCGCGTCCACGCGGCGAATGGCGAGACGTCATCGAGCAGTCGTTGGAGCGCCCTGATGGGCTCGATTTCGTGGCGCAGCCCGTGCTGTTCAATGATGGCAGTGAGCTGCACCGGGAGCTGTTCGCGCGTCTGCGTGAAGGGGACCAGCTGCACCGAGCCGGCGATTTCCTGCCGGTCGTGCGCCATTTCCGTCTGGGAGCACGCTTCGACCTGCATGCGCTGGAGTGGCTGGCTGCCCATGTCGATGGCATCGAGGCCCCACGTCTGGCGCTCAACCTCACCGAGGAGACGCTGGATGATGAGGCGAGCTTCTCGGGACTCATCAGCTGGTTGGGAGTCCATCCGCGTCTCTGCAAGCGTCTGGATATAGAAGTGTCGGAAAGCATCGCGCTTCGCCATCTGGAGCGCGTCAAGCTGCTGTTCCGGCGTGCACGCCGGCTGGGCGCGCGTGGAGGCATTGACCGTTTTGCACGTGAGCTGAAGGAGCTCAGTTATCTGGAGGCGCTGCGTCCGGACTACGTCAAGATCGATCAGGCGTTCTTCAAGCGTGACGATGTGGACACCGAGCTGTTGCAAAGCCTGTGCATGACGGCGCATCAGGTCGAGTCTCTGGTGATCGTGACACGGGTCGAATCCGAACAGGACCAGGCGCGCGTGATGTCCCTTGGCGCCGACGGCTATCAGGGCTATGTGGCACCGGCCGTCGATGTCATGGCGAGGAAGCCCTGATAGACAGCCAGGGGCTGGTCGCCATGTGGCAGAGATGCTGCTTCACCTGGCTGATCGCCTGGGTATTGATGCTGTTCACGGTCGGTTCCGTACTGGCCCGCGATACGCAGGCACAACGTTTCATCGAGGTCTATGGTCAACCGGGGTGGGCGAGAGTCCAGCAATGGGAGCAGCTGCTCGTGGATCTCGACGGGCAGCCGGCCAGGCGTCAGCTCAGTGAGGTCAATGATTTCTTCAACCGGATGCATTTCACCGATGACATGCGCGTCTGGGGGAAGGAGGATTACTGGGCGACCCCGCTTGAGTTCCTGGGGGCCGGCGCAGGGGACTGTGATGATTTCGCCATGGCCAAGTATCTGACATTGCGTCAGCTGGGCGTGCCGGAGAGTTCCTTGCGGCTGCACTATGTCAAGGCATTGAGGCTCAACCAGTTCCACATGGTCGTCACCTATCAGGGCGCGGGCATGTCGATGCCTGATGTGCTGGACAACCTCAACAGCTCCATCCTGCCGGCCAGTGAGCGCACCGATCTCCTGCCGATCTACAGCTTCAATGGCAACGCGTTGTGGATGAGCAAGCGGCTGGAGGGGGGAGAGCGCATCAGCGACAGCCGAGGGCTGTCGAGTCTTACGGACTGGCAACGACGCTACAAGGACAGCGTCCTGAAAGCTCCCCTGCGCAAGCGCCCCTGAGGCGAGGGGCAGTTCAGCGTCAAATCGCGACAGGTATCGAGCAGAACGCCCCGTGGCCGGACCGCCACGGGGCGTTCTGCTTCATGCGGTGTCGGATCGCTTCATTCCGGCGTGTTGCCGCGCAGATGGAGCACTTCGAGCAGGTTGCCGTAACGGTGACGGCTGGGCATGGTCGCCAGGCCGGAGAACAGCAGCCAGAAGAGGCGCTTCCCGCGAGTGAGCTGATGCGTATGCTGCAGCAGGCGCGACAGCAGACGGTTCTCGTCGCGCTCCTTGTAGCTCGGGGCCATGCTGACCTGCTCACGCACCAGCACCGGGGCCATTTCGAGTCGATACAGCGTTTCGAGTTCCCGGAAGCTCAGGCCGTGTGCCTCGACCACTTCGGCCATGTGCTGATACTCCGCCTCGCGGGGGTCACGCTCCTCCCAGAGAGGCGCCAGCGCCAGCCAGACCTCCTGGCGGCGTTCGAGCAGGGCGGCCACATCGGGGGCGAGGTGAGCGTTCTGGTCGTTCATGGAGAGATCCCGAGCGAAGGCTGTCAGACAGACACACTATCAACGGATGGCGCGAAGTAGGACAGCGGTGTGATGGCGGTGCGCTGAATGCGTCACATGATACGGCAGTCGCCATGGAGGGCTCCAGTGACGTGACATCAGCGCGGGTTGGCCCGCCGGGGCGGACAGCGTCGCCGACAGCCGCTAGAATAGCGGCCAGCAGCAGGCACACACGCCTGCATGCCCTGATTCGACAGCCAGACTCACCAGACGTTTTCAGAGCAAGGCACCGGTCGCGCAGCGTGCGCCGTGGTCGTTGCATACTGGAATCGGGCATCAGCATCGGCGGGTACACGCCGGGCCAACAGCAAACGAGGTTCTTACGTGATCATCAAACCCAAGGTTCGCGGCTTCATCTGCACCACGACTCATCCCAAGGGCTGCGAGCAGAATGTTGCCGAGCAGATCGCCATCACCCGCAAGACGGTCGGTGACAAGCGCGACGGTGGCCCGAAGAAGGTGCTGGTGATCGGTGCTTCCAGCGGCTATGGCCTCGCGGCGCGTATCACGGCAGCCTTCGGTTACGGCGCGGACACCCTGGGCGTCTTCTTCGAGAAGCCGGGCACCGAGAAGAAGGCCGGTACCGCAGGCTGGTACAACTCTGCCGCTTTCGACAAGTTAGCCAAGCAGGAAGGGCTCTACAGCCAGGCCATCAATGGCGACGCCTTCTCGCACGAGACGCGCGCCAAGGCCATCGAGCTGATCAAGGCCAACATGGGCGAAGTCGATCTCGTGGTCTACTCGCTGGCCTCTCCGGTGCGCAAGCTGCCGGACAGCGGTGAAGTGAAGCGCTCCGTGCTCAAGCCGATCGGCGAGACCTACCGGGCGACCGCCATCGACACCAACAAGGACACCATCATCGAAGCGGAGGTCGAGCCGGCCACCGAGCAGGAAATCGAAGATACCGTCACCGTGATGGGTGGTCAGGATTGGGAGCTGTGGATGCAGGCGCTGGACGACGCCGGCGTGCTGGCGGATGGCGCCCGCTCCGTGGCCTTCAGCTACATCGGTACCGAGATCACCTGGCCGATCTACTGGCACGGTGCGCTGGGTCGCGCCAAGGAAGATTTGGACCGCGCCGCCGGCAGCATCCACGAGAAGCTGTCCGCCAAGGGCGGTCGTGCCCACGTGGCCGTGCTCAAGTCCGTGGTCACCCAGGCCAGCGCCGCGATTCCGGTCATGCCGCTCTACATCTCCATGGTCTACAAGATCATGAAGGAGAAGGGCCTGCACGAAGGCACCATCGAGCAGCTCAACCGCTTCTACGCCGAGCGCTTCTATGGTGAAGGCGAGATCGCCACCGACGAGTCCGGCCGTCTGCGTCTCGACGACTGGGAGCTCAAGGACGACGTCCAGCAGGCCTGTCAGGAACTGTGGCCGCAGGTCACCAGCGACAACCTGTTCGATATCACCGACTACGCCAGCTACAAGCAGGAATTCCTCAAGCTGTTCGGCTTCACGCGTGATGATGTCGATTACGATGCCGACGTCGCCACCGACGTCGAATTCGATGTCGTGCAGATGTAAGAGCGCTTCAGCAAGCGCAGAGGTCAGGGTAGCGAGCGCTGCCAGCTGACCGCTGCCCGCTGAGCGATGACGACGCCACCCTTCGGGGTGGCGTCGTCGTATGTGGCGGCCTCATCTTGAGCGTCATGCCAGTCCGGGCCAGGCACAAGTGCCAGAGGCATGGCACAATATGGCGGCAGGTTGTCCCCACCCTCACGCGATGGACCTCGACTCACACCCATGCCCGTGGATTCACTGGTTTCCCCCCAGGCCCAGCAACGCCAGATAGGCTTCGTGCTGTTGCCCGGCTTCTCGTTATTGTCCCAGGCCTGTGCGCTGGAGCCCCTGCAGGTGGCCAATCAGCTCGCGGGGCAGACACTCTATCGGGCCGTCACCTTTGCGCTGGACGGGCGCGGTGTGGCGTCCGCAGCGGGCTTGAACCTGTCGCCGGACAGCCTGGTCGCCAGTGATTCGCGCCATCTGGACGCCCTGTTCGTGTGCGGTGCTCAGCCGGCGGGCGAGGCGGGCCTGCAGGAGGTGGCCTCGAATCCCGCGCTGCTGGCCTGGCTCAAGCGTCTGGCCGAGCGTGGCGTGATGCTGGGCGGTATCTCCACCGGCACCCGTGAGCTGGCTCGCGCCGGGCTGCTTGATGGCTATCGTGCGACGATCCACTGGCAGCGTGCCGAGTCGTTCCGTCGCGACTTCCCGCAGGTCAACGTCTCCCATCAGCTGTATGAGCTGGACCGTGATCGTGTCACCTGCGGCGGGGGTACCGCGGCGATGGACATGATGATGACATTGATCGCCCAGCAGCATGGTCGTGCGCTGGCCGAGAAGGTCTCCGAGCATTTCGTCTGCGAGCGTATCCGGCTGGCGGACGAGCCACAGCACGTGCCGCTCAAGAACCGTTTCGCCCATGCGCCCCAGCCGCTGGTGGAGGCCGTGACCCTGATGGAAGCCAATATCGAGGAGCCGCTGTCCACCCACGAGATCGGCGAGCATCTCGGCATCTCGCGGCGTCAGCTGGAGCGGCTGTTCAAGAAGCATCTGCAGGCGGTGCCCAGCCGCTACTATCTGGATCTGCGCCTGGCACGCTCACGTCAGCTCTTGCGCGAGAGTGATCAGCCCATCGGCGAGATCGCGCTGGCCACCGGCTTTTCCAGCGCCGCTCACTTCTCCACGGCGTTCCGCAACCATTTCGGGCGCAGCCCCCGCGACGAACGTCTCATGCTGCAGGCCTGAAATGTCGCATCGGTGACAAAAGTCGCCTCCTGACATAAGTCGTCGTCCTTTCGCTGAAAGTCTTTGTCATCTCGCCTCCCTATACTCGGGAGTCATGACCCGTGGCTCGCCGATCATCGGCCTGCCACGCAACGCCCCCGCGATGAGGAAGAGACGATGACCCAGCTGACCCGTGCCGATTTCGACCATGCCATGGTGCCCAACTACGCACCCCAGGCTGCCATTCCGGTACGCGGCGAGGGCAGCCGTCTGTGGGATCAGGAAGGTCGTGAGTACATCGACTTCGCCGGCGGCATCGCCGTCACCTCGCTGGGTCACTGCCACCCGGCACTGGTCAAGGCGCTCAAGGATCAGGCCGACAAGGTCTGGCACCTGTCCAACGTCTACACCAACGAGCCGGCCCTGGCGCTGGCCAAGGCGCTGACCGAGCGCACCTTCGCCGACAAGGTCTACTTCTGCTCCTCCGGTGGTGAGGCCAACGAAGCCGCGCTCAAGCTGGCACGTCGTTTCGCCCACGACACCCATGGCGAGAAGAAGGACAAGATCATCTCCTTCCGTCAGTCCTTCCATGGCCGCACCTTCTTCACCGTCAGCGTCGGTGGTCAGCCCAAGTATTCCCAGGGCTTCGGGCCGATTCCGGGCGGGATCCAGCACGCCGAATTCAACAACCTCGACTCCGTGCGCGAGCTGATGGGCGATGACACCTGCGCGATCATCGTCGAGCCGCTGCAGGGCGAGGGCGGCATCATTCCGGGGGAGCAGGCCTTCCTCGAGGGGCTGCGTGAGCTGTGCGACCAGCACGATGCGCTCTTGATCTTCGATGAAGTCCAGAGCGGTGCCGGACGTACCGGCCACCTCTACGCCTACCAGCACTTCGGCGTGGTGCCGGACATCCTGACCACCGCCAAGGGCATCGGTGGCGGCTTCCCGCTGGGCGCCATGCTGACCACGGACCGCATCGCGCCGGCCATGGCCATCGGTACTCACGGTTCCACCTACGGCGGCAACCCGCTGGCATGTGCGGTGGGTCTGGCGGCGCTCGAGACCATCGACACGCCGGAAGTGCTCGAGGGCGTCGCGCATCGCCACCAACTGCTGCGCAATGGCCTGGAAGGCATCGCCAAGCGTCACGGTGTCTTCAAGGAAGTGCGTGGCATGGGTCTGTTGATCGGTGCCCAGATGGCGCCGGACTATGCGGGGCGTGCCAAGGACATTCTCAATCTGGCGATGGAAGAAGGTCTGATGGTGCTGGTCGCCGGACCTGACGTGCTGCGTCTGGCGCCGTCGCTGGTGATCAGTGAAACCGAGCTCCAGAGCGGTCTCGACAAGCTCGACCGTGCCGTGGCGAGCTTCGTCGCCGCCTCTGCATCTGCATGAGCAGCGCCATGAGCAGTGCCCCGATGCTGGTGGTGCGGCCTGCCGAAAGCCGCGATCTGCTCGCTCTCGAGCGGCTCGCGGCCTCGGCCACGCCACGCCTGACCAATCTGCCGGCACATCGTGACCGCCTCGAGGAGCGCATCACGCGCTCCCAGCGCAGCCTGCGTGCCGAGATCGATTTTCCCGGTGACGAGATCTACTGCTTCGTGCTGGAGGATCTCGACAGCGGGGAAGTGGTCGGTACCGCCTCGCTGCGCGCCGAGGCTGGCGCGCGGGAGGCCTACTACACCTATCGTCAGGAAACGCTGATCCACGCCTCGCAGCAGCTCAACGTGCGCCATGAAGTGCAGACGCTGTCGCTGTCGCATGAGGTGTCGGATGCCACGCTGCTGTGCGCGCTGTCGCTGGATGCCCGCTACCGCGAGACGGATGCGGACAGTCTGCTGCGTCGTGCACGCCTGATGTTCATCGCCCAGTACCCGGAACGCTTCGCCAATGAACTGGCGGTGGCCTTCCCGGGCTATCTGGAAACACGTGACGAGCGTCAGGTCAGCCCGTTCTGGGACAGCGTCGGCCAGCACTTCTTTGATCGCGACTTCAATGACATCAACCAGATGGCGGGGGTGCGCTCCAAGAGCTTCATCGCCGAGGTGATGCCGCCGTTCCCGCTCTATCTGCCGCTTCTCACGCCCCAGGCGCGTGCCGCCATCGGGCGCGAGAATCCGCGCCACGAGTACGCCATGCAGGAGATGCTCGCCGAAGGCTTCTCGCGCTCGCGCCACGTCGACATCTTCGATGCGGGCCCCTTGCTGCTGGCGGAGTGCGAACGTCTGCACACCTTCAAGCAGTGCGGCTGGCACCCGGTGCGTATCCGCCCGCAGGAAAGCCTGCCGGACGCGGTGCCGGCGATGGTCGCCAACCAGCGGCTCGGCGATTTCCGCTGCGTGCTGGCGCGCTATGCACTGACGCCGACCGGCCAGCTGATGCTGACGCCGCAGCAGGCCGAGGTGCTGGGGGTGGAAGAGGGGCGTGCGGTGCTTGCCGTGCCGATGCCCTTGCCGGCGGTCGATGAGGGAGAGCTGTAATGCGTATTCGTCCTATCGCTCGTCACGATATCGAAGGCCTCAAGGTACTGGCGCGGGAAACCGGCGTCGGCTTCACCTCGCTGCCGGACAATCATGAATTTCTCAGCGCCAAGATCGAGCGCACCCTGGCCGCTTTCGAAGGCCGGGAACCCGGTGATGATCGCCTGTACTTCTTCGTGCTCGAGGATGAGCGCGACGGCAGCATCGCGGGCTGCTGTGCCATCGAGGCCTGTGTGGGCACCGATGCGCCGTTCTATCACTACCGCCTCGGCTCGCTGGCGCACTCCTCGGTGCAGCTCGACCTGCATCGCACCCTGGATACGCTGACGCTGTGCTCCGATCACACCGGCGATGCCGAGGTCTGCTCGCTGTTCCTGCGTGAGGGCTGGCGCAAGGACCGCAATGGTGCGCTGCTCTCCAAGGTGCGCTGGCTGTTCATGGCCCAGTTCCGCGAGGCCTTCCCCGACAAGGTGCTGGCCGAGATGCGCGGTGTCTTCACGCCCGAGGGGCGCAGCCCGTTCTGGGAGTGTCTGGGCAGCCACTTCTTCCCGATGGACTTCAATGAGGCCGACCGCCTCACCGGCATGGGCCAGAAGAGTTTCATCGGCGAGCTGATGCCCAAGTTCCCGATCTATACGCCGTTTCTCTCCGAGTCCGCGCGGGCTGCCATCGGTCAGGTGCATGAGCACACCCGCCCGGCGGTGGCGATGCTCAAGAAGGAAGGGCTGCGCTGGGAAGGCTATGTCGACATCTTCGATGGCGGCCCGACGGTCGAGGCCTATATCGATGACGTGCGCGGCGTCCGTGACAGCCAGCTGGCATGTGTCGAGGTGATCGCGTCTGATGCCCCGGCCTGTGAGCGTCCCTCCGTCATGGCCGCCACCACCGGCATGGCGGACTTCCGCGCCAGCTGGATCAGCCATGCTGTCACGCGGGACGACGCGGGTGCCTGCCATGTGCGCCTGCACCGTGATGAGGCCGAACGCCTCGGCGTCACCGGCGGCGACACGTTGCGCGTGCTGGCCAGCTGAAGCGTTCGCCCCAGGCATCCGCTTCTTTGCGCCATCTCGCAGGCCATGTCGCCTTGCGTCCTTTTGCCATCAGCGGGGCAGATCGCCAACTGCCCCGTTATCTCCTTGTTCAGCGTCGCTTACGCGGCGCGCCCTTTCGATGAGGCATGCCATGACCACTACGACTCCGACTCCCGCCACACTCAACGTGCGTCAACAGCTCTTCATCGACGGCGCGTGGCAAGCGGGGGAGGCCGAATCCTTCACCAAGACCGACCCCGTCTCCCAGGCACGCCTGTGGCAGGGTGCCTCGGCCACTGCCGAGCAGGTCGAGCAGGCCGTCGCGGCAGCGCGTCAGGCATTCCCGACCTGGGCGCGCCTGGGTTTCGAGGCACGTCTGGCGGTGGTGGAGCGTTTCCGCGATCAGCTGGAGCAGCATCGTGAAGCGCTGGCGATCAGCATCGCCAGTGAAACCGGCAAGCCGCTGTGGGAAGCGCGTACCGAGGTCGGCGCGATGATCGGCAAGATCGCGATCTCGGTGAAGGCCTATCACGAGCGTACCGGCGAGCGCGCCAAGGATGTCGCGGGCACCCAGGCGGTCCTGCGCCACCGCCCGCATGGCGTGATGGCCGTCTTCGGCCCCTACAACTTCCCGGGGCACCTGCCCAACGGCCACATGGTACCGGCGCTGCTGGCGGGCAATGCCTGTGTGTTCAAGCCCTCCGAGCTGACCCCGGCCACCGCCGATCTCACCCTGCAATGCTGGGAGGCCGCGGGCCTGCCGGCCGGCGTGATCAATCTGGTGCAGGGCGCGGCGGACGTCGGTCAGGCCCTGTCCCAGTCCGAGGGTATCGATGGGCTGCTGTTCACCGGCAGTGCCAAGGTCGGCAAGCTGCTGCACCGTCAGTTCGCCGGTCAGGTCGGCAAGCTGCTGGCGCTGGAACTGGGCGGCAACAATCCGCTGGTGGTGCGTGATGTGCAGGATGAAACCGCCGCGGTGCTGGCGATCATCCAGTCGGCCTTCGCCTCGGGCGGTCAGCGCTGCACCTGTGCGCGCCGCCTGATGGTGCCGCAGGGCGAGGTCGGTGATCGTCTGATCGAGGCGCTGGCCACGGCGCTGCGCGAGTTGCGCGTGGCGGGGCAGTTCGAGCAGGACGCGCCCTTCTATGGCGGCCTGGCCAGTGTCGCGGCGGCCGAGGGCCTGCTCAAGGCGCAGGATGATCTCGAAGCGCTGGGCGGCAATGTCCTCGTGCGCATGCAGCAGCTTGAAGAGGGCACCAGTCTGCTCAGCCCGGCGCTGATCGATGTCACCGGCCTTGCGCTCGAGGACGAGGAATTCTTCGGTCCGCTGCTCAAGATCCATCGCTACACCGACTGGGACGAGGCCATCGCGCTGGCCAATGACACCCGCTACGGTCTCTCGGCCGGGCTGATCGGCGGTGAGCGTGCTGACTGGGACGACTTCCTGCTGCGCATTCGCGCCGGCATCGTCAACTGGAACCGCCAGACCACCGGCGCCTCCGGCGACGCGCCCTTCGGTGGCATCGGCGACAGCGGCAACCACCGTCCCAGTGCCTATTACGCGGCCGACTATGTCAGCTATCCGGTCGCCTCGATGGAAGCCGAGGCACTGGCGCTGCCCGCGACCCTGCCGGCCGGTATCCGTCTGTAAGGCCGTCCGTTCGGGCACCGCTGCCGCTTACCCATTGTTGACCACGACGCTCGCCGTGCCTGCTCCCTGAGGTGCCAAGGCGTCGTGGCAGGAGACCTTCATGTCCGACACCCCGTATCAAGAGATCAATTTCGATGGCCTGGTAGGCCCGACCCACAACTACGCCGGTCTGGCACATGGCAACGTGGCCTCGATGCGCCACGGCGGCCTGGCCTCCAACCCGCGCGAAGCCGCGTTGCAGGGCCTCGACAAGATGAAGTCGCTGGCGAATCTGGGTTATGCACAGGGGATTCTGCTGCCGCAGCAGCGCCCGGACCTTGGCGCACTGCGCGATCTCGGCTTCACCGGCAGCAATGCCCAGGTGTTGAAGGCGGCCAGCGAGCAGGCACCGCAACTCTTGCGCGCGGTGTGTTCCGCCTCCAGCATGTGGACGGCGAACGCCGCCACCGTCACGCCCTCGCGCGACAGCGGTGATGGCCGCGTGCACTTCACGCCGGCCAACCTGCAATCCAGCTTCCACCGCTACCTGGAGCCCGCGACCACCGGGCGCATCCTGGGCGCCATCTTCGCCGACGATGCCCATTTCGCGCATCATCCTGCGCTGCCCGCGACGCCGGCCTTCTCCGATGAAGGTGCGGCCAACCACACGCGGCTGTGCGATGGCCACGGCGGGCCGGGCGTGCATCTCTACGTCTATGGCCGTCAGGCCTTCGGCGGTGACGGCGTCGAACCGCGTCGCTATCCGGCGCGTCAGACACTGGAAGCCAGTCAGGCCGTCGCACGTCAGCATGGTTTGAGCGAGTCTCAGGTGGTGTTCGCCCAGCAGCACCCGGAGGCCATCGATGCCGGCGTCTTCCACAACGATGTGATTGCGGTGGGCAATGGCCCGGTGCTGTTCTACCACGAGCTGGCCTTCCGCGATGAAGAGGCGGTGCTCGACGAGATTCGCGCGAAACTGTCCACACCGCTGATCCCGATCCGCGTGCCGCTGGAGGCCGTCAGCCTCGAGGATGCCGTCTCCTCCTACCTCTTCAACTCGCAGCTGCTCTCCAATGACGATGGCAGCATGACGCTGGTGGTGCCGGGCGAGTGTCAGGAGAACGAGGCGGTATGGAATGCGCTGCAGAATGCGATTCTGGCCGGCCCGAACCCGATCGGGGAAGTGCTGGTCAAGGACGTCAAGCAGAGCATGCGCAATGGCGGCGGCCCGGCCTGCCTGCGTCTGCGCGTGGTACTGAGTGACGCCGAGCGCGCCGCGCTGTCCGGGCGCGTGATGATGACGGATCAGCTGCACGGCGAGCTGGGTGACTGGGTCAAGCGTCACTATCGTGACAGCCTGACGCCGGCGGATCTCGCCGACCCGCAGCTGGCCGAAGAGACACTGGCGGCGCTAGATGAGCTGACGCGGCTGTTGAAGGTCGGCAATGTCTACGCCTTCCAGCGTTGATCGCCTGGCCCGAGCCCATACGACACAGCCCCATACGACACAGCCCCCATCGGGTTCGCCGATGGGGGCTGTGTCGTTGTGGAGGTATGGTCTGACATTTGAGAATCAGATGCCGTGGCGCGACTCAGGCCAGTTGTGGCTGCACCATGCGCTTGGGCTCGCGGCGCACCGGCCAGTGCACGAGCGCGGCCAGCAGGCCGAAGATGCCGCTGGCGATCCACAGCAGGTCGTAGCTGCCGGTCAGCTGATAGACCACACCACCGCCCCAGGCCCCCAGGAAGGCGCCGACCTGATGCGCGGCCAGCACCATGCCGAACACGAAGGCCTGACGCTTCTGGCCGAAGTAGAGCGCGACGGCCTGGCTGGTCAGCGGCACCGTCGACAGCCACAGAATGCCCATGATCGCACCGAAGGCGTAGAGCAGCATGCTGCTGGGCGGGATGACCACCATCGCCATCACCAGTGCGGCGCGGCACAGATAGATCAGCATCAACAGCTGCGGCGGGTGACGGCGGCCGCCCCAGGCACCGAACAGAATGGTGCCGGCGATGTTGAGCGCGCCGATGATCGCCAGCGTGTTGCCGGCCACGTTCAGGGGCAGGCCGCAGGCGACCACGAAATTGGGCAGGTGGGTGGCGATGAAGGCGACGTGCACGCCGCAGACGAAGAAGCCGCCGGCCAGCGCCAGAAAGCGCCGGTCCTGCAGCAGCGGGCCCTGGCTCGGGACATCCTCTGCCTGTGTTTCACTGCCGGCCGGCGGGCGACGCAGCAAGGGCAGGGCCATGGGAATCAGCAGCAGACAGCTGGCGCCGAGCGCCAGCATGGCGATCTTCCAGTCGATCAGCACCAGCATCGGGGTCGCGACCGAGTAGACAAGCTGCCCGAAGGAGCCGCCGGCCGAGGCGATGCCCAGCCCGATGCCACGATGCTGGAGGGGGACCACGCGCGTGACGGCGGCCAGCACCAGCGGGAAGGTGGTCGCCCCGATGCCGATGCCGGCCAGCACGCCCGCACCCAGCATCCACACCGTCGGAGTCGGCCAGAGGGCGGTGACGCCCATGCCGACCGCATAGCACAGGCTGCCGACCAGGAAGACGCTGAGCGTGCCGAAGCGATCCGACAGCTTGCTGGCGATGGGCGCGGCCAGCCCGAAGACCAGATTCTGGATGGCGAGGGCAAATGACAGGCTGCCCATGCCCCAGGCAAGCTCGCTGGCCATCGGTGGCAGCATGAAGCCCATCGCCTGGCGCGCGCCGGTATTGATGGCGAGTATCAGCGCTGCCAGCGCGATCGCCGCCTTCCAGTTGAGTTGCATGTCAGATCCTCATGCCGGGAATCGTTATTGTCGTTGTTCTTGCAGTTCTTGCAGTCCCTGCACCCGGTGCTGGCCATGGGCGGAACATCCTCCATGAGGACTCTCGCTACATTTCACTTTATTCTCATAAAAGTACAGATGCCGGATACGCCACTGTCAGACGCGTCTGCGACACTCTCGTCCATACCAGGCAGTCACATGGCTTCGCGGGAGTCCTCGCTCCGGTGCGCCGCCATCATTCTCGACCGCTACCGGCCCAGTCCCGAGGCGGACCGATGTCATGCAAACATCTGCCGATGACAAGGCGTGAAACGCTATACTGTGTGGCATGCGAGACAGCATCTGCATGGCCATGATGAGCCCAGTGACATCACACTGTTTCCTTTTTGGCACCGTGGTGCCGAATCGTGACCTGTAGAATTCACCGATTCGAATCGTGCCAGGCCTCAAAGCCTGGGGTCGGTCCCTGACGCCGAACCCACGCCACGTCAGTCAGATCACGCCATGGCTGGCCGCGACACCCTGCACGCGTTGTCCGAACCCTGTCCCCCTGCTTCATGCTCCTGAGGAGAAGCCCCTTGGCCAACTTCACTCTGAACGGCAAGGCCGTCAGTCTCGAGGTCGATCCGCAAACCCCGTTGCTTTGGGTGCTGCGTGAACACCTGGGCCTGACCGGCACCAAGTTCGGTTGCGGAATCGCCCAGTGCGGCGCCTGCACCGTGCACCTGAACGGCACCGCGGCGCGCACCTGTGTCCTGCCGGTACTGGCCGCCGAGGGTGGCGACATCGTCACCATCGAGGGGCTGGCCGAGAACGATGACCACCCGCTGCAGCAAGCCTGGGTCGAGGAGCAGGTGCCGCAGTGCGGTTACTGCCAGTCCGGCCAGATCATGCAGGCCGCCGACTTCCTCAAGCACACGCCCAACCCCACCGATGAGCAGGTCACTGCCGCCATGGCGGGCAACCTGTGTCGTTGCATGGCGTACGTGCGTATCCATCGTGCGGTGAAGCGTGCCGCCGCGATCGCCAGTGAGCGCGACACGGCGCAGGTGATGGGCCAGCAGACCGAGGCCACCGCCGCGACTGCCGGTGTCGGCACATTCGATCCGCGTGCCACGGCAGATGCCGTGAGCCATTCTGCTGCCGAGGAGACATCTCATGGCAAGGTTTGAAGATACGCTGGGCCGGCATCAGCGCGCTCAGGCAGCCACTCGTCACCCCTCGAGCCAGCACGGCATCACGCGGCGTGGTTTTTTGATCGGCAGTGTCGCGGGTTCCGCGATGCTGGCGTTCGGGGTCTCCGGCGCGGCCCTGGCCAGCGGCGCCGATGACGGCCGCTCTGCCAGCGAGACGCTGTCCGCCGGCGCCTTCGAGCCGACCATGTGGTATGCCATCGGCACTGACGGCACCATCACCATCCATATCACCAAGGCCGAGATGGGACAGCACGTCGCCACCAGCCTGGCGCGTCTGGTCATCGAGGAGCTCGAGGCCGATCTGGCCTCCGTCGAGATCGTCTACGTCGACAGCGATCCCAAGTGGGGCTACATGATCACCGGCGGCAGCTGGTCGGTGAATCACAGCTACCAGCCGCTGTCGCAGGCGGGGGCTGCCGGGCGTATCGCGTTGATCGAAGCGGGCGCCAGACAGATGGGCGTGTCCGTCGAGAGCTGCAAGGCGCGCAAGGGCCGTGTCATCAGTGGCGATCAGTCATTGGGCTATAGCGAGATCGTCGCCGCGGGCCTTGAGCGCAGCTTCACGGAAGATGAGCTGGCGGCCATCGAGCTCAAGCCGGCCTCCGAGCGCCGCGTGCTCGGCACCAAGGGCAATGCGCTGGACGTGCCGGCCAAGACCAACGGTCAGGCGGTCTACGGCATCGATTACACCCTGCCTGTAGAGGTGGAAGCCCGTGTCGGCAAGACGCTGCATGCGCGCCCGGTGCTGCCGCCGAGTCGCTTCGGCTGCAAGGTCACGGCCGTGGATGACAGCGAAGCCCAGAAGGTCATCGGCTATCGCCAGACCATCGAGCTCAAGGATCCGTCCGGCATGTGTCAGGGGTGGTTGGCGGTCATCGCCGACAACTTCTCGGCGGCCATGCGTGCCACCGACCTGCTCAAGGTGGAATGGAGCAAGGGCGACAGCTATCACGTCGATGAGGCGGCGATCCAGGCAGAAGGCCAGCGACTGGTCAGCGCCCCGAGTCGTGACAATGGCTCGCTGATGGTGGATCAGGGTGACCCTTCCGCGCTGATCGAAGGTGCGGCGACCACGGTGGAGTCCACCTTCACCACCTCAAGCGTGCTGCACTTCACTCTGGAGCCGGCCAATGCACTGGCCTATGAGGAGGAGGGGCATTGGCATGTCCACTGTGGCAACCAGCAGCAGTCATTGCTGATTCCCCTCGTCGCCAAGGCGCTGGACGTCGAGGATGGCAAGATCACTCACCACCAGCTGTATCTGGGCGGTGGCTTCGGGCGTCGTCTCCACGGTGACTACGCCGTGCCGGCGGCACTGGCGGCCAAGGCCGTGGGACGTCCGGTCAAGATGATCTTCACGCGCCCGGACGATAGCCGTTTCGATTGCGTGCGCTCGCCCTCGGTGCAGCGTGTGCGTTCCGGTCTGGATGCCGATGGCCGTGTCGTGGCCTCCGAGCACGCCGCCGCGGCAGGCTGGCCGACTGCCGCGCTGATGCCGAGCTTCCTCGCCGAAGCCGTGGAAGGCGGTGGCAAGCTGGATTCCTTTTCCATCAGTGGCGCGGACCACTGGTACAACGTGGGCACCCAGCGTGTCTGGGCGCAGCAGAACAAGGTCGCTCATGAGGCCTTCGTGCCGGGGTATCTGCGCTCCGTCGCACCGGGCTGGACGCTATGGGCGGTCGAGCAGCACATCGATGAGCTGGCGCAGGCAGCCGAGCAGGATCCGGCCGAATTCCGCCTCTCGCTGCTGGACGCCGAAGGCCGCAATGCCGGCAAGGCGCCGGTCAGCACGGGCGGGGCGGAACGTCTGCGCAACGTGCTCACGCGCGTGATGGAGAAGTCCGGTTGGAGCGAGCGTGACAGCCTGCCGGAAGATACCGGCATGGGCGTGGCGCTGAGCTTCGGTCAGGAACGCAGCATGCCGACCTGGGTGGCCTGCGTGGCACGGGTCAAGGTCGATCGCGCCACTGGCGAGGTCAAGATCGAGAAGCTGACCAGTGTCGTCGATGCCGGTACCCTCGCACACCCGGATGGCGCCATGGCGCAGCTGGAGGGCTCGCTCTTGTGGGGCGTCTCGATGGCGCTGCACGAAGGTACCGAATACCGCGAGGGTGGCCCGGTGGCGCAGAATCTGGGCGCCTACCAGCCGCTGCGCATGCATCAGGTGCCGCAGATGGATCTCGAGTTCGTTGACAGTACCGAGATGCCGGTCGGTCTTGGCGAGCCGGGTACCACGGTGGTCGCACCGGCGGTGGCCAATGCCATCCATCACGCCGTAGGCGTTCGCCTGCGTGATCTGCCGATGCGCCCGGCGGCGCTCAAGGCCGCGCTCAGCGAGGCCTGATCCTCACCGGTGAATGCGTCTGATACCCGCCACTCCGGCATGTCCGGGTGGCGGGTTTCGTGTCTTCTGGTTGGGAGCCGGCTTCCGATATGAGAGAATTTTGATGCAACATCTTGATCTTGAAGTGATCTGTCAGGCGATCGACTGGCTGGCGCCGTCAGATGGCACGCGGCCTGACAGCCCGATCTGGCTGTGTACGGTGCTGTCCACCTTCGGCTCCTCACCGCGTGAGCCGGGCGCCTGGCTGGTGGCGCGTGCCGATGGCCAGCATCGTGGCTCGTTGTCCGGTGGCTGTGTCGAGGAGGACTTCCTGGCGCGCCTGGCGGGAGGCGAATTCACCGCGAGCGCCCAGGTGATCCGCTATGGCGAGGGCGGCCATCAGGGTGCGGGGATCGCCTTGCCGTGCGGTGGCTTGCTGGACGTGCTGGTCGAGCGCTTCACGGCCAGCGAGGCGGACATCGCGCATCTCAAGGCACTGCGCGAGGCACTCGAGGGTCAGACGCCGCGTCTGCGTCAGGTCATGCTGGCGGGGGATGGCGCGCGTGCGCTTCAGCAGGACAGCGGGCTGGGGGAGCGGGTCGAGCCACTCAAGGGCCACGATGACCAGACGAGCGGCTATCAGCTCAGGGTCGGGCCGGTGGCGCGTCTGCTCTTGGCGGGACTCTCGCCGGTGGCGGAAGCCTGCGCGGCCTTCGCCGTCAGCCTCGGCTTCGAGGTGATCATCTGCGAGCCACGCGAGGAAGTGCTGGCGGACTGGGATGCCCGCAAGACGCCGCTCGCCGGTGTCACCCTGCGTCGTGAGCTGCCCTCGCGCTTCATCGCGGCGGAGGGCTGCCATGCCGCCACCGCCGTGGTGGCGTTGACCCATGATCCACGCATCGATGATCTCGCGATGATCGAGGCGGTGCGCCAGCCCGCCTTCTACATTGGCGTGATGGGCTCGCAGCGTACCTCTCAGGCGCGCGCCGAGCGGCTGGCACGCAGCGGCGGGCTCAGCGCCGAGGAGATTGCGCGCATCGTGATGCCGATCGGGCTGAATCTGGGCAGCAAGACACCGGCCGAGATCGCGCTGGCGGTGATGGCCGATATCGTGCGCATCCGGCGTGGGCGCGCTCGGGAAAGTCTGTGAGACCCGACATGAGTGAGACGATCATCCTGGTGATGGCGGCCGGTCAGAGTCGCCGTTTTGGCAGTGACAAGCGTCAGGCTTGTCTGGCGGATGGCCAGACACTGTTGATGGCGACGCTTTGGCAGGTCATGTCCTGTGAGGTGGACTGGCGTCTGCTGCTGCGTGAGGACGATGATCCCGCCGCACTGCTGGGAGATGACTTCGCGCGTGAGCATGCCCGGCGAATCTGGCGTGCGCCGCAGGCGGGCAACGGCCTCGGTGCCAGTCTCGGAGACGCCTTCCGTCAGCTGAGTGAGGACGCCACCCTGGCGCATGTGCAGGTGGCGGCGGTATGGCTGGCGGACATGGCGCAGATCACGCCGCAGACCTTCCACGCCTTGCACCGTGAGGCGAGTGCGGAGCATGTGGTGCGGCCGGTGCTGACAGGCGAGAAGGGCAGCCCCGGGCATCCGGTGCTGTTCGGGCGGATGCTATGGCGTGAGCTGGCAGCGCTTGAGGGCGGTGAGGGTGCGCGGGAAGTGATCCTTCGACATCGTGATGCCTTGCGTGAGGTGGTCGTCAGCGATGTCGGCATTCTCGACGATATCGATACACCGGCGATGCTGGCGGAAAGGCGGCGAAGTCTCCCACCCCCAAATGCCTGAGCAAGCGTTGGGTGGCAAGCCATCGCGCCAGACACAAGGACGCCCCGTCACCTTCAGGTGACGGGGCGTCCTTGTGTCTGCTCATCCGCATTCTACAGCGTGCGCACGTCCAGCAGCTTGATGCGCTGGATGCGTGGCTCACCCCAGCTCAGATCCAGCACCCACTCGGCATCGAAATGCGTGTGCAGCACGCTGCCGTCGTGATGCGCGGCGCGGTGCTCGCCGCCCATGCGCAGGGTGGCCGTGTCGAGACTCTCGCGTCGGGCACGTACCCAGCCCAGTGCATGACTGTTGATCAGCAGATCATCACGGCGCTGTTCCCAATTGGTCAGGAATTCGCTGCCAGTGAGCGTCTCATCCAGCAGCTGGATCACGGCATCGTCTCCCAGCAGCTCGGCCAGCTCGATGGACGGCGCCAGGCGGTTGAGCAGAGAGAACCAGCGATGCGCGAAGTTCTCGAGTTCAGCCTCAAGGGCCAGATCATTGAAGGTATCGGCGTACATGCTACCCGCTCCCGAGTATTGAACAATGTAGGTTCGGCGGTGTGCCGAGATGATGCGACGAGGCAAGCCAGTGCGACGAGGCAAGCCAGTGCGGCGAGTCATCTCGCGTCGCCGCACTGGCGGTGTGGTCCGTGAAGCCCCGGCTTCTCTAGGTACGCTTCTCGACCATCCTGCGGATGCCGACATAGAACAGTGGCGTCAGCAACAGGCCGAACACGGTGACGCCGATCATGCCGGAGAACACCGCCACGCCCATCGCCTGGCGCATCTCGCTGCCGGCACCGGTGGCCAGTACCAGCGGCACCACGCCGGCGGTGAAGGCCACCGAGGTCATCAGGATGGGGCGCAGCCGCAGACGACAGGCCGTCAGCACGGCATCCAGGCGACTCTGACCTTCATGCTGCTGCTCACGGGCGAACTCGACCAGCAGAATGGCGTTCTTGCAGGCCAGCGCCACCAGCACGATCAACCCGATCCGCGTGAAGATGTTGTTGTCGCCTCCCGTCAGCCACACGCCAGCCAGTGCCGACAGCAGCGTCATCGGCACGATCAGGATGATCGCCAGCGGCAGCGACCAGCTCTCGTACTGGGCAGCCAGCACCAGGAACACCAGCAGCACCACCAGCGGGAAGATATAGATCATGGTGTTGCCGGCCAGCACCTGCTGGTAGGTCACCTCCGTCCACTCGTAGCCGATGCCCTGGGGCAGATTGGCTGCCAGCACTTCCTCGATGGCGGCCTTGGCCTGATCGCTGGAGACACCCGGTGCCGGCGAGCCGTTGATGTCGGCGCTGACATAGGTGTTGTAGTGCATCACGCGGTCCGGACCGGTGGTCGGCGTCACCTTGACGAAACTGCCCAGCGGAATCATGCGCCCGTTGTCGCTGCGTACCTTGAGATTGCGGATGTCATCCGGGTCGAGACGCGCCGACTGCTCGGCCTGGGCGCGTACCTGATAGGTCCGCCCGAAGCGGTTGAAGTCATTGACGTACAGCGAGCCCATGTAGATCTGCAGGGTCTCGAAGGCGCGTTCCACCGGGACGCCCATGATCATCGCCTGTTCGCGGTCCACATCGATGTCGTACTGCGGCACCTGGATGCGGAAGCTGGAATAGACGCTGCTCAGGCGCGGGTCGGCATTGCCCTTGGCGGTGATGGTCTGCACGGCGGCGAACAGCTGATCGAAGCCCTGGTTGCCGCGGTCCTGCAGCTGCAACTTGAAGCCGCCCGTGGTCCCCAGACCCAGAATCGGCGGCGGCGGGAAGACGGCGACGAAGGCCTCGTCGATGCCGGCAAACTTGCGGTTGAGCTCGGCGGCGATCGCCTGGCCGGAGAGCTGGGGCGACTGGCGATCCTCGAAGTCATCCAGCGGCGTGAACAGGATGCCGGAATTGGAGGCATTGACGAAGCCGTTCACCGACAGCCCCGGGAAGGCCACGGTATGGGCGACCCCTGGTGTCTCGAGTGCCAGCTTCTGCATCTCGTTGATGACCTCGGTGGTGCGATCAAGGCTTGCCGCGTCCGGCAGCTGAGCCATCGCGACCAGATACTGCTTGTCCTGTCCCGGGATGAAGCCGCCGGGCACGCTGTCGAACAGCTTGCCGGTGGCGCCGAGCAGGGCCAGATAGATCACGCCGACGATGACACCGAAGCGCAGCAGCTTCTTGATCAGGCCGGTGTAGCCGTTGGACATCGCATTGAAGGCCCGGTTGAACGGCGCGAACAGCCAGCGTCCGAACAGGCCATCGATGAGGCGTGTCAGCCAGTCCGGCTTGGCACCGTGCGGCTTGAGCAGCAGGGCCGAGAGCGCCGGCGACAGGGTCAGTGAGTTGAAGGCCGAGATCAGCGTCGAGATGGTGATGGTCAGCGCGAACTGCTTGTAGAACTGGCCGCTCAGGCCGCTGATGAAGGCGGTGGGCACGAAGACCGCCGTCAGCACCAGCGCGATGGCGATGATCGGGCCGGTCACCTCGCGCATGGCGATCTGGGTCGCCTCGATGGGAGAGTGGCCCAGCTCGATGTTTCGCTCGACATTCTCCACCACCACGATGGCGTCATCGACCACGATACCGATGGCCAGTACCAGTCCGAACAGCGACAGCGTATTGATCGAGACACCCATCAGCTGCATGACCGCGAAGGTGCCGATCAGCGAGACCGGCACCGCGATCAGCGGGATGATCGAGGCGCGCCAGGTCTGCAGGAACAGGATCACCACGATCACGACCAGCAGGATGGCCTCGAACAGGGTATCGATGACCGCCTCGATGGAGCCGCGCACGAAGACGGTGGGGTCGTAGACGATGTCGTAGCTGACACCATCGGGGAAGGCATCGGACATCTCGCTCATGCGCTCGCGGACCGCATCCGACAGCGCGATGGCATTCGAGCCGGGGCGCTGGAAGATCGGCATCGCCACCGCATCCTTGCCGTCGAGTTGCGCGCGCAGCGAGTAGCTGTCGGCACCCAGTTCGACACGGGCGACATCCTTCAGGCGCGTCAGGCGGCCATCCTCATCGACACGGATGACGATGTTCTCGAATTCCTGCGTGCTCTCGAGACGTCCGCGCACATTGAGCAGGCGCTGGAACTGGTTGTCATCCGGGGCGGGTTGGGCACCGACGGAACCGGCGGCGACCTGCTGGTTCTGGGCGCGCAGCGCACTGATCACGTCACCGGCAGACAGTCCACGCGCCGCCACGGCGTCCGGGTCCAGCCATACACGCATGGAATACTCGCCAGCACCGAACAGGCGCACGTCACCGACCCCGTCGAGACGGGCGAGGTTGTCCTTGAGATTCAGGCGCGCGTAGTTGGACAGCCACAGCTGGTCATAGCGGCCATCCGGAGAGGTCAGATGGACCACCATCGTCAGGTTGGGCGAGGCCTTCTCGGTGGTGATGCCGAGCTGCTGCACCTCCTGCGGCAGGCGTGGCGTGGCACGTGCCACACGGTTCTGCACCTGCACCTGGGCCTTGTCCAGATCCGTGCCCAGCGCGAAGGTTGCCGTCAGGGTCAGGTTGCCGTCGGAGGTCGCCTGGGAGTCCATGTACAGCATGCCTTCGACGCCGGTGATCTCCTGCTCCAGCGGCGTGGCGACGGTCGAACCGATGACTTCCGGGTTGGCACCTGGGTAGTTGGCGCGCACCACCACGGTAGGTGGCACGACTTCTGGATACTCGGAGATGGGCAGCTGGAACAGTGACAGCAGCCCCGAGATGACGATCAGGATCGACAGCACCGCGGCGAAGACCGGGCGCTTGATGAAGAAGCTGGAGACGTTCACGTACGGCCTCCTGCTGCCTGGCGGTCGGCCTCGGCCAGCGCCGCGGCATCCTGATCATTGTCGTGCGACGGCTGATCCTTCTGGTGTTGCGTCAGGCGAGCGACACGCTCGGCGAGGGCCTTGAGGGCACCATCGTCGGACATCTCAACCAGCTTGGGCGTGATCGGCATGCCCGGGCCTGCCTTGGCGGGGCCGGCGGCCAGCACGCGATCACCGGCGGCCAGGCCATCGGTGACGGCACGCAGCGGGCCAAAGCGCGGGCCAGTGGTGATGCCACGGTAGGCGAGGGTGTCATCTTCGCCGATCACCAGCACGAACTGACGATCCAGATCGGTGCCGATGGCACGCTCCGGGATCAGCACGGCGTCGCGAATCTCGGGGGAGGCGATGCGCAGGCGCGCGAAGGCGCCCGGCCGCAGGGCAGGGTCCTCTGCGGTGAAGGTGGCGCCAATGCGCAGGGTACCGGTATCGATGTCGACGCTGTTGTCGATGAAGTCGAGCTCGCCCTGGAACGGGAAGTCCTGCTGGCCTGCCAGCTGCAGTTCCACCGGCAGATGATCCTCGGCGGAGACGTCGGCAAAGTCCTGATTCCAGGTCAGCTCGCTGATGTCGATATAGGCGTCCAGCTGGCGAGTTTCCACCAGGGTGGTCAACACGCTCTGACCGGCTTGAACGGTATTGCCGCGCGTGATGCGGGCATTGGACAGTCGGCCATCGATCGGGGCACGCACCGTGGCGTAGTCGAGATCCAGACGGGCGCGCTCGAGCTGGGCGATGGCGGCCTTGAGCTGGGCGTTGAGACCGGAGACGCTGGTGCTGCGTGAATCGGCTTCCTCGCGGGAGATCAGGTTGCGCTTGACCAGGCTGGCCGCGCGTCCGGATTCACTGCGGGCGTTGGCCAGTTCTGCCTTGACGCGAGCCACCTCGGCTTCCAGACGATCAACCTCGGCCTTGAAGGGGCGCTGATCGAGGCGGACCAGCGGGGTGCCGGCGCTCACCTGACTGCCTTCGGTGAACAGGACCTCTTCGATTTCACCGCTCACGCGCGGGCGCAGCTGTACGCTCTGCGGAGATTCCAGGCGGGTGGTGTAAGTGTGCCAGGCCGCGACCGGCTGAGCCTTGGCCGCGACGACTTCCATCGTGGGAGGTGTCGGCTGGGCGCCAGCGGAAGCCTCGTCATCGCCTTCACTGCAGGCGCTGAGCGCAAGGAGACCGCCAAGGGTCAACAGCAGGGAAGAGGCGATACGAGAAAGGCGCGCCGGACGTGAAGGATGTCTCGACATGGGGGAGCTACCGTTGCAGGAGTGGGATGCTGGGCATCCTAGAGAGGCCGGGCAGACGGGATAAGCCCTCTCAGCCACACTGCTTTGGTTCTCAATTTGCACCAATTGTGCAAGGGGACGCGATGACTTGGCATCTGGCTCAGGCGTGGCGGGGGCTTGCTCTCATTCCCCGGCGGCGCTGATGAAGGGGCTGGGTCGGGAATGACCCTGTCTCAACGCAAAAGTCCCGCGGCAGATGCCAGCGGGACGTGTTGTCTTGCGTGTCACTTGCGCCTGTCAGCTCGCGCGCGTCATGACATGGGAGGCGATCTTACTTCTTCTCGCCGAAGTACTTGGTGTGGATGGTGTCGTAGGTACCATCGGCCTTCAGTTCCGCCAGTGCGCCGTTGATCTGCTCGGCCAGGTCCTTGTCACGCTTGCGCATGGCGATACCGAAGCCGTCGCCGAAGTATTTCTTGGGCTCGGTGACCACTTCCCCCACGGCCTTGTAGTTGCCGTTGCCGCCATCGATGAGGGTGGACTTGCCGACCGGGAAGTCGAGGAAGGCGATGTCGAGGCGACCCGCATCCATGTCCAGCACCAGGTCATCGGCGGTGGTGTAGCGCTTGACCTCGGCATTCTTGGCGTAGAGATCCGTGACGTAGTTGTCCTGCAGGGTGCCGCGCTGCACGCCGATGGCCTTGCCCGCCAGGGCCTCGGTGGAGGTGGCGCTCAACGCGCTGTCGGACGGCGCGAACCAGGCAGACGGCGGCGTGATGTAGGTGTCGGAGAACAGCACCTTCTCACGGCGTTCTTCGTTGATGGTCATCGAGGACATGATGGCGTCGTACTTGCGTGCCATCAGGCCGGGGATGATGCCGTCCCATGCCTGGATGACCCACTCGCAGTCGCGGTTGATCTTCGCGCAGATGGCATTGCCCAGCTCGATGTCGAAGCCGGTCAGCTCGCCGTCCGGTGTCTTGTATTCCATCGGCTCATAAGGCACATCGACGCCGATGCGCAGTGTCTCGGCGGCCTGTGCGCCACCGGCCATCAGTGCTGCACCCAGCAGGGAAATTCCCAGAAGCTTCTTCATGTCGTTCCCGTTCCTCGTTGTTGTTGGTCGAGCTGACGTGTCAGCGACACCAGACGCTCCCTGAAAAGGTATCAGGCGTCTGCGCCGATGAAGACAGGACTGTCGTCAGCCATTGTTCTCCACACTAGCCCAGTCCTGCGCTGTGGTGAAGGGGGAAAATGGTCGGATTCAAACGTTCGTTAAACGAGATGCATTGCTGGATCAGGAGTGAAAAACGAAAGAAGCGCCCGGCAAGAGGCGCTTCTTTCAGTTCAATTCAATGGTTTCAAGTGTGCCAGCAGACGTTTCTCCAGCTGCCTGAAGATGGCAATGATGGTGAAGGTCAGACACAGATAGATGGCGGCGACGAACAGGAAGGCCTCGAAGGGGGCATAGAAGCGTGCATAGATGTCACGCGCCGCCCCGGTGAGGTCCAGCAGCGTCACCACACTGCAGATGGCACTGGCATGCAGCATGAAGATGACTTCATTGCCGTAGGCCGGCAGTGCCCGACGGAAGGCACTGGGCAGAATGATGCGACGCATCATCTTGCCGCGTGACATGCCATAGGCGCGTGCAGCTTCCATCTCGCCCTTGGGCGTGGACTGGATGGCACCATGGAAGATCTCGGTGGTATAGGCCGCGGTATTGAGCACGAAGGCCAGCAGCGCCGGGACGAAGGGGTCACGGAAGTACTCCCACAGCCAGGTGTCCTGAATGCTGGGGACATGCACGCTGGTGATTCCCAACGAGATGTCGAAGCCATCGAAGAACACCACCCCGTAGTAGATCAGGTAAAGCTGGATCAGCAGAGGGGTACCACGGAAGACATAGGTGTACAGGTAGACCGGCATCTTGATCCAGCGGCGGCGCGAGCCGCGCAGGATCGCCAATGGCACGGCCAGCACCAGCCCGATGATCAGCGACAGGAACACCAGCTGCACCGTGGTGACCAGCCCCTCCCAGTAGTGCCAGAGAGTGGTGGCGGTGAAGATGTAGTTGTCGCTCAGCACATCATCGAGCATCTGGCCAAGCTGGGCGATGATGCCTGTCGGGCCCGCATCGTTCAGTTGTTCCATGCGCTGGCCTCCCCGAATCCGGTGTTGTAGCGCTTCTTGAGGCGCGAAAGCCCCCATTCGGACACGGTGGCGATCAGCAGATAGCCCGCCGCGACCGGCAACAGGAAGGTGAAGGGCTCATGGGTCGCCTTGGCGGCCTCGCTGGCGACACGCACCATGTCGACCAGCCCGATCACCGACACCAGGGCGGTGGTCTTGAGCAGTACCATCCAGTTGTTGCCCAGCCCCGGCAGGGCGTGACGCATCATCAGCGGGAAGCGAATGCGCTTGAAGACCTTCCAGTTGCTCATGCCATAGGCACGTCCGGCCTCGATCTGGCCGGCATCCACTGCCATGAAGGCACCGCGGAAGGTCTCACCCATGTAGGCGCCGAAGATGAAGCCGATGGTGATGACGCCCGCGGTGAATTCGTCGACGTTGACGAAGACATCGATGTCATAGCGGTCATACAGCCAGTCGGTGACCATGTTGATGCCGATCTGACCACCGAAGAACAGCAGCAGCATCAACACGATGTCCGGTACGCCACGGATGATGGTGGTGTAGAGCGTCGCGATCCAGCGCAGTGGCGTGGAACGCGACATCTTGGCGGTCGCTGTCATCAGCCCGAGGGCGATGGCCAGCAGCTGGGCCAGCACGGCCAGCTGCACCGTGACCCAGGCACCCTCCAGCAGACTTGGCCCGTAGCCTTGTAGGTCGATCATGGGAATCCTCCCGTGAAGCGCCGTGCAAACCGCTCAGCGGTTTACTGGCTGTTGGCGGTCGCGGCGCTGGCGAAGTACTTGGCGTTGAGACGCTCGAGCGTGCCGTCGGCCTTCAGCGTGTCCAGTGCCTCGTCGATGGATTTCTTGAGATCACGGTCGCGCTGCTTCATGGCGATGCCGAAGCCGTCACCGAAGTACTTCTTCGGTTCGCTGATGGCGCTGCCGGTATTGACGAAATTGCCATCATTGGCCTCGACCAGGGTGTCCTGACCGACCGGCAGATCAAGGAAGGCGACATCGACGCGACCGCTGTCCATGTCCAGCACCAGATCATCCAGCTTGGTATAGCGACGCACCTCGGCCACGCTGGCGTAGAGGTCGGTGACGTAGTGATCCTGCAGGTTGCCGCGCTGGACACCGATCACCTTGCCCTTGAGAGCCTCGGCATCGAGGCTGTCCGCGCCGGCCAGCGGGCTGTCCGCCTTGACGAACCAGCCGGACGGCGGCGTGAAGTAGGGCGCGGAGAACAGCACCTGACGTTCACGCTCCGGGTTGATGGTCAGCGCGGACATGATGACGTCGTACTTGCGTGCCATCAGGCCCGGGATGATGCCGTCGAAGTCCTGCTCGACCCACTCGCAGCGAGTGGCGAGCTGCTCGCAGATGGCATTGCCCAGCTCGATCTCGAAGCCGGTCAGCTCACCGCTCGGCAGCTTGTAGCCGAAGGGCGCGTAGGGCACGTCGATGCCGAGGCGCAGCGGGTCCGGCACATCGGCGGCCTGCACGGCGCCTGCCGAGATGGCGAGAGTGGAGAGACCGAGGGTGACGCCCATCAGGGCGCGTGTCGCGAACTGTTTCATCACTTTCATTCCTGAAATCTCTTGCGCCTCGAGGCCTGCCGATGGCATGGCGCTCGCGGTGCTGAATCATGTGCCGGACACGGGATCACCGTGCCGGGGGAAGCGCCGGCGGAGCGAGCGGTTGATCAGAGCCGTCCGTCAGTCCTGTTCATCAGTCCTGCCTGTCAGTACTTGGGCGCCAGGAACTGCTTGAGTCGCTCTGACTGGGGATTGCCCAGTACCTCAGCCGGATCGCCGGCTTCCTCGACCAGACCCTGATGCAGGTAGACCACCTGACTCGAGACGTCGCGCGCGAAGCTCATCTCGTGGGTCACCACCACCATGGTGCGGCCTTCCTCGGCCAAGTCGCGCATCACCTTGAGCACGTCACCGACCAGTTCCGGGTCGAGAGCCGAGGTCGGCTCGTCGAACAGCATCACTTCCGGCTCCATCGCCAGGGCGCGCGCGATGGCACCACGCTGCTGCTGGCCCCCCGACATCTGGGCCGGGTAGTAGTCGGCGCGCTCGAGCAGGCCGACGCGATCCAGCAGGCTGCGCGCGTGCGCGATGGCTTCTTTCTTCGGCTTGCCGAGCACGTGGATCGGCGCCTCGATGACGTTTTCCAGCAGGGTCATGTGTGACCACAGGTTGAAGCCCTGGAAGACCATCGACAGGCGTGCGCGCATGCGCTCGACCTGACGCCAGTCCATCGGCTCGCGACCGCGGCGGGTGTCCTTGAAGCCGATCTGCTCGCCGTGGACGAAGATGTCGCCACCGTCCGGCTGTTCCAGCAGGTTCATGCAGCGCAGAAAGGTACTCTTGCCGGAGCCAGAGGCACCGATCAGCGTGATGACGTCGCCCTTGCGTGCCTTGAGCGACAGGCCCTTGAGCACCTGATTGCTGCCGAAGGACTTGGTGATGTCGCGAACCTCGAGGGGCAGCACCTCGCGGTTCGGGGTCTCGATCCCGGGGGATGTCTTGGTCATGCCGTTACTCCGATCCAGACGCAGCGCATCGCTGCCTTGCCAGGCGGCGCGGGCGCGTCCTGAGTCTGCCGCAGGGCGGCACGGACCCGTGGGAACTTGTGCGTTGTCGACACGGCGGCACAGGGTGCATGACGTCGCCAGGCGAGACTGAATCTCGCTGGCAGCTGGCCATGTCGTCGCAGCCGCTCGAGTGGTATCACGGTCGTGATCGTGAAAGGGGGCAGATTCTACCAGCTCAACGCTGGGTTAACTGCTTCCTTGGAGCGTCGCCGGATACGACTTTGGTTGAGCGCGTGTCGGCAAGAGTCGCTGGCTGGCGACAGGAGGGACAGAACGGCAGGAATGCGTCATGAGTGGGGACCTTGTTGTCATTATTGGGGGCGCCCACCCTGCCGATGCGCCGTGCTGCGTGGGGCAGTACGGCGGTGGCTGGTGGGTGGGGCGCATTTCATGATCAGACTGTCTCGGGGGGAGCACAGCTGGCCAGCAGCAAGGCGGCGCGGGCGCCGATCTCGACACTGGCATTGGGGAATACCACGCTCAGCGGCGTGTCCCCGATGATGCAGGGGCCCGCCTGCGCATCCCGGGCGATCAGCGTGCCGGGGGCGAAGCGGGTGAAGTTGGCGACGTCCTCGCTGAAGCACAGCGCGAAGTCTGCGGAGTGGCGCATCAGCTCCACTTCCACCTTGAAGTAATCCATGGCACCGGGATCAGACTCATCCGGCGGCGTTCCGGTGGCCAGAGCCGCGAGCAGGCGGGACATCGGCGCCAGTGCCGCCATGTCATTGGCGCCGAACGGACGCACCTGGCCCAGCTCCAGCGTGAAGGCATCGGCATCATGGTAGTGGCGCGAGTAGTGCGAGAAGGTCCAGCTGTGCTGATGTTGATGCAGCACGGCCTGGAGGCCGGCAGCGCTCAATATCGGCCACTGTGAGGGACTGATGGCCTCTCCCTCGCTGAAGGGCACCACGGCAAAGCGCGGGTAGTGGCTGTCGCGGATCGCGGTATGCATGTCGTAGTGCAGGCGTCGCGTGCCATCGGCCGGCGGGAAGCGGGCGTAGAAGTCATCCACTGCCGCCATCAGCTGGCGGGCGCGTGCCGGCTCATCATCGGCAGGACAGTCATTGGCCTTGCCGGCAGCCGCGTTGCCGGCGTCCACCGAGATGGCGGTCGCCGTCTCGGTACGTCGGAACAGCCGATTGAGGTTGGTCGCATGGAAGCGCTCACCGGTGCGGATGGCGGGCAGGTTGCCCAGAATCAGCAGCAGCGGGGCACCGGCGATCAGGTGGCCGCTCTCGAGACCGGCGATCAGCTCACCCAGCAGTTCGATGGGCGCCGTCTCGTTGCCGTGAATTCCCGCCGAGAGCACGCAGGGGCGAGCCGCAGGCCCTTGGGTGTCCGGACAGATCTCCAGCACGCCGGGGGCGACGATCTCATAGCGCCCACCGGGGATGCGTCCCATGCCACGCGCGCTGGCGTGGCCTTCGAGTGTCAGGTCAAGCCAGTCGGCAATCACGGGGTGGAGTGCTCCCTTGGGCTGTCCTGGCCGGTATCGGAGGATTCGGTCAGGTGGGTGGATTCGAAGATCTTGTCGGCACTGGCGGCCACGAAACCCTGATACAGCTTGCCGTCGGCATCCGGATAGCGACGGGCGAACTCGTAGTAGCAGGTCGCGATCTCGTGCTGCTCGCCGCCGGCGAAGGTGAAGGTCTGGCGGTCGGCGAGGGTGGAGGCCTGCTCCAGCAGGACCTCGGGTGAGCCCTTGATGCGTCCGCCGGCCGGATTGATGCCCAGGCCAAGCGCTTCCACGCGCGTCAGCACCTTGTCGAGCGTGTCATGACGGGTAAGTGCATTGACGCTGATGGTGAAGTGATTGGCGCGCAGGCCGATGATCGACAGCCAGGCCGCGTATTCGCTCTCCTCCATCAGACGCTGATACTGCTCGAAGGTCGGCGCGTCCCACAGGCGACCTGACCACAGCACGGAGGGCTGGGTGGCGGCATCCGGCGAGATCTGGCTGACCAGACCATCGATGATCGACTGGGCGCGCTCGGAAAGCTCATGACATTTCAGCTCGGAGAGGAAGACGCGCGGCATGTCGGGAGACGGCGGCAGATAGCCGAAGGCGCGCAGCTTCTTCTCGCGGAAGTCATAGGGGGCGAAGCGGGTGTAGCCGAGCGCCAGCAGATGAGGTTCCAGCGCGCTCAGGGTGATCGGCCCGCGGTCGAAGGTCCGGAAGGCCACGTGGTCGTTGACGATGGTCTCGCCGTCGGCCACGAAGGCATCCTGGATCTGTTGGGCCTGGGGCGTCATGGCGACGTAATCATCCCACAGGGCGCTGAAGAACTGCTGGATATCCATGGCACGAGCTCCCTCTGAACTGAGTTGCCCAGTGCAGCGAGGTGTCACTGACACTGGGCGACGGCATTTGGCGGTTGGCAGCAGGGCAGCGCACTCGGCGAGACGCTGCCTCGGCAGATTGTCAGCTCACCATTGGCGAGCCGCTGGCGCGTGGCAAGAGGCAAGGTCGGTTGGATGAAAGCGGCTGTCCGCACCATGTAAACGTCACGTGTCGGTTTAGACCTTGGGTGGAGCCTGCGCCGTGAGCAAGCGCCTGCGTCATCAGCTCTCGCCGTCAGCGACGGGACATGTCTCACCCTGCTCGACCTTGATCAGTGAATCGGTGGCGAAGCCGAGCTCGGCGGCCTGATCGACCAGCGCCTGATAGGTGCCGTCATCCAGCTGCGGCTCGCGCGCCAGTATCCACAGGTAGTCGCGATCGGCACCGGCCACCAGCGACCACTGATACTCATCATCCAGTGCCAGCACGTTGTAGCCACCATAGAAGGGGCCGAAGAAGCTGACCTTGAGGGCCGCGGTCTCGCTGCCCTGAGTGAAGTAGGCCCGCCCTTCGGCCTGACTCCATTCGCCCTTGTCGGCATCAAGGCCGCGATTGATGACGCGCACGCCGCCGTCCTCGCGGGGCGAGTAATCGGCGGTGACGCAGCTCAGTCCCTCCTCGAAGCTGTTGGGCAGGCGGGCGATCTCGTGCCATTGCCCGTAGTAGCGTTCGAGCTGGAAGTCCCCGACGGGCTGGGTGCCGGACGGGACACCGGCACAGCCGCCAAGGAGGCTGAGGCCAGCGAGCGAGAGGGCGAGATGCGGCAGGCGTGTCATTGGCGGGCTCCATGAGACAGGACGCCCCGGCGAATCGTCGCGGGGCGTCGTTACGTGATGAAAGGATGCACAGGCATCCTTCTCTCATTGGGGCGTCTGCGGTTGTCTCAAGAGGGAGGGGGCATCATTCGTGGTGGGATCACAGCACCAGGCGCAGCGGGTTGGCCGCGACCACTCGCCCGCGGCCACGTTGCTTGGCTTCATACATGGCACCGTCCGCACGCGCGATGATGGTTTCCGGCGTGGCACCGGAGAAGGGGAACAGACAGACGCCCACGCTGGCGCTGACACCGATGATCAGCGGCTCGCCGTCGACCTCGAGGTGGATGGGCCTGCTGATCGCGTCCACCAGACGATTGGCCAGTGTTTCCGGGCCCTGGCGGCTATCGCCTTCACGACTGATCAGCACGAGAAATTCATCGCCTCCCAGGCGGCCGACGATATCGTTGCCACGCAGGGTGTCTCCGAGTCGTTCGCCGATGATGCTCAGGACCTGGTCGCCGATATGGTGACCATGGCGGTCATTGATGGGCTTGAAGCCATCCAGGTCGATAAACAGCGCAGCCTGTATGACGCCGGGTGCCTGGATGTCGAGCACCTGATCGAGATGCTCCATCAGGGCGCGTCGATTGAGCAGTCCGGTGAGCGAGTCGCGTGTCGCGTGGTCACGCAGATTGTCTCGCTCGTCGGTGACGTGACATTCGCGCAGGAACAGCAGGCGGCTCTGTCGCTCTCGCGAGTAGGCGCTCATGCCGGCCAGCAGGTTGGCGGACATCATGAAGAAGGCTTCGTTGGCTTCCACCAGCACGCCGGTACCACTGTGCAGGATCGCGCAGCTGGCGGTGCAGCCCATCCAGATCAGCAATCCGCAGGCCAGTGCATAGATGAACTGCAGCCCCAGCAGGGTGTAGGTCCAGAACACCAGCAATAGCAGACTGACGAAATAGGCCGGGAATTCACCCTCATGCATCTCATGGTGATCCACTGCGTGGTCATTGCCGAGATGGAACATGGCCAGCGTGCCCAGCGCCGCGCTCAGGGAGGCCAGGCACAGCAGGCCATTGACCCGGTGTCTGTATCGCGCATGGCGTGACAGCAGGAACAGGCTCAGGACACTGGCGAGAATGCCGGCGCGCAGCAGCAGCAGGCTCTCGAAATGGTGGGTAAGACTTATCTCGATCAGCGCATAGGACGCGAACATCACACAGCTCAGCGGGATGGTGAACCGGCTGAGCTTGTGTGAGGTCTCGATCTGTTGTCGACGATAGCGTCGTTCCAGGGTGTCATCCGCAAAGCAGAGCGTCATGGGATTCATGGGCGGTACCTGAGTAGCCAGAGTCTCAGGATGCCATCGCCTTGCGTGGTCTGCTGCTGGGACTGGACGAATTGAATCACTGAGCTTCAACGCTCGCGGGCCGTCGTCAGTCCAGCTGGCGCGCTGTGACGCGCAATGCCGATTCCACCATGTCGTAATCGACGTAGCAGCCTTGCAGGTGCCGGCGCCCGGTGGTCGGGTCGAAGGACCGGCGCCCGTGCATCACGCGGCGGTTGTCGAAGGCCACCATCTGACCGGCCTCGAGCTTGAGGTGCAGGCGGAAGTCCGGTTCGCGCAGGATGCTCCAGTAGTGGCGGTAGGCGGCGTACCAGGCCTGCATCCGTTCCAGCGGCAGGCGCAGGCTATCGCGGATCCAGTTGTTGAAACGCACCTCGATGACCTTGCCGCTGGCATCCAGGTGGATGACCGGTTCACGCACCACGAGGTCGGTCTGCTCATCCGCGAAGCGAAAGTCCACCGGCGTCTCGGCCAGCAGGCGGAAGGCGGCAGGGTCACGCCGGCGTAGTTCCTCGGCGACGGCCATGCCGTCACCGAAGATCGACTCACCGCCCTCGGCGTCATTGACCAGGCAATAGAGCATCTGGATGTCCGGCGGTTGGCGCCAGTTGGGCAGATCCGTGTGCAGTTCCAGCGCGATGGGCGTGTAGGCGGCATTGTTGGGCGCCTGCTTGGAGAAGACCTCGAAGCGCCCGCCGAAGTTGGTGGCACGGATGGGGCCGATGGTGGCCGCGATGGCATCGATCTCACCGCCTTCACAGGTGCCGCCGTCCAGAATCGCGAAGCCGTCGCGGCACAGCGCTTCCAGCCAGCCAAGTCGTGCCTGCCCACCGGCCATGTAGTCGGCAAAGGCGGTAGCGTGAGGCTGATGGCCCTGCTGCCAGGCGCGGCTCGAGGGGACCGGCGTGGCTGGCGGCGCATCACTCGGGCGACGTTGCAGCAACCAACCGGCATCGAAACGACTGGTGTGGCCGTCCTGCCAGATGACGACGAGATTGCCTTGCTCGACACGCAACTGATGCACCGTCAGGGCCGCATCATCCATGAGCATGAAGGTGCGCTCGAAGGTCTGCGGATGACGGCAGGCGTCGCAGGCGCAGTGATCACGCAGCCAGATCAGCGGAAAGCGTGCCTGATCCCCATCGGCCCAGCTCAGAGTCGCCAGTGCCTCGTCATGGGTCGCCTGAATCAGGGGAGTGCCGCGATGATGGGGCTGATATTCCTTCATGTCCCACTGATGACGCGTGCCGGCATCCGTCGCTGCCGTGTCGGTAGTGTCGATAGTGTCGTTCGTATCGATAGTGTCGTTCGTCACGCTAGTGTCGCCAATACCATCAGTGTCGCTGGTACCGAAAGTGTCGGAATCAGATGCTGTGAGAGTCTCCATGGGCGCCTTCCTTGTCTCTGTCGGTGTCGGTGAGTCTTGTGCTGAGAGTGAGTCTATTGTCTTGCGTGTCATGAAGGCTGACCAACGCGAAATATGACGCCCATGGCTTAGCTGAGCTAATGTGTGGTCATGCTCCTCCATTGTCCGCCACGAGATTGCCATGCACGACTCACCTTCCTCGCCGCCGAGTGTCTTGCCTGTTTCCTTGTCCAGCCCGTTGCCACCCCTGGCCTGGCTGCAGGCCTTCGAGGCGGCGGCACGCCTGATGAGTTTCACGCGGGCGGCCGAGGAGCTGAGCGTCACCCAGTCCGCCATCAGTCAGCGTATCCGCCAGCTGGAGGATCGGCTCGGCCAGCCGCTGTTCGTGCGCCATGCTCGCAGTCTGAATCTGACACCGGCCGGGCAGGCCTGGCTGCCGGCGCTGCAGGATGGCTTCCAGCGTCTGCAGGAGGGCACGCTGGAAGTCTTCGGACCCTCGCGCGCCGCGCCGGTGAGTCTGCGTGCGACGCCGATGAGCCAGCAGGCCTGGTTGTTGCCGCGTCTGGCCAGCTTTCATCGAGATCAACCCGAGATCGCCCTGCGGCTGGTGAGTGCCTTCTGGGCGCGTGATTTCGATGGCGAGGAAGTGGATATCGAACTGCGCTATGGCCAGGGGGACTGGCCGCAGGTCGAGGCGATCAAGGTGGGAGCGGAGCAGGAGCGGATGATCGTCGTGGCAAGCTCGGCACTGAGCGCCCGGTTGAGCACGGCGGCGGATCTGACCGGAATGACGCTGCTGCATGCGGCGGGATTCGCGGTGGGCTGGCGTCGCTGGCTGGTCGCGGCTGGTCAGCTGGGACTGGAGAAGACGACGTCCACCATCAGTTGTGACACCCAGGTCATGACACTGGAAATGGCGCGTCTCGGCATGGGCGTGGCGCTGGTGCATGAAGGCCATTTTCAGCAATGGATGGCCTCCGGCAATGGCGGACTGGAGCAGGCCTTCCCGCTGGCGATTCCTGCCGAGCAGCATTTCTGGCTGGTACGTTCCTCCCAACGTCCCATGCGACCCACGGCCCAGCGTGTCTGGGATTACCTGGTGGAAAAGTCAGCAGTGACCGACTCAGGTACTGCTCTTGATGCATCGGGGAATCGCAACGGCGGGCCCGCCGCGGCACACCCTGATTGATATACCGTTAGCTTGAGCCGGTGGTTGAGGGGGTGAGCGGTCGCTATTCATTGTCCGGATCTTCTTGTCTGCCCGTCTGCCTGCCTGGCTGTCAGGCGATCAGTCGTGAGCCGTCGGGCAGCGTGGCAATGGCGATTGATGGAAGAAGCGTTCCAGCAGGGCATACAGCTCGGGATAGGCGGCTTCGAGGGTGTCCGGTGCGGTAAAGAAATACTCGCAGCACACGGCGAAGCATTCGGCGGGGTGACTGGCGGCGTAGTCATCGATCGGCGTGGGAATGCCGTGTGCCAGGCGCTCGCTCAGGTCATCCCAGACGGCAGTGAAGGTGGCGTGCCATTCCTGAGCGCTGATGTGGCCAGGCAGAGGCGGAAAGCCATCGGCATCGGTGGCGTTGGCCATGTCGAGCTTGTGGGCGAATTCGTGGATGACCACATTGAAGCCGCTCCAGTCACCGCTGGCGGCCAGGTCCTGCTGCGTGACCACCACCGGCCCCTGGTACCAGGTCTCACCGGCCCGGGTGTCCTGGAAGACATGCACCACGCCTGCCTCATCCATCTCTTCCACTTCACGGCGGATGGCCTCGAGCGGCAGCATGATCTCATGGACGCGAGCGCCGGCATCCTGCCAGCGCTCGGCATGCGCCCAACCATTGAGCAACAGCATCGCCTGAGCCGCCAATGCCAGCGCCTCGACCTCCTCGAGAGGCTCGGCGCTGGTCAGCTTCCAGTCATGCAGTTGCCGGCGGGCGCGGCGCTCAAGACGCGTGAGCGCCTCGGCGTCGAGTTCCTCGAGGATCGGCAGACGCTCGCGGACGGATTGCCACAGGGTGTCCCCCTCCTGGGTCTGGGAAGAGAAGGGGGCTGAGGCGTCGGCATCATGGCCGTGGCGCTCGGATCGCTGCCACAGCCGTTGCCACCAGGGGGGCATCGAGTCAGTCCTGACGACTGCCGGACTTCCAGGACCAGTCGCGCAGGCGCAGGTCGAAGAGGTCCTTGCGACGGTCCTTGAGGTTGGTCACCGAGCCTTCGCTGCGCACGACCTTGAGACGTTCCAGATCGAGATCCGAGAACATGATCATCTCGGTGTTCGGGGTCGTCTCGGCCATCACCGCATCATGCGGGAAGGAGAAGTCAGAGGGCGAGAATACCGCTGACTGGGCGTACTGGATGTCCAGACTCTCGATGGACGGCAGATTGCCGACACTGCCGCAGACCACCACATAGCACTCGTTCTCGATGGCGCGCGCCTGGGCGCAGTGGCGGACGCGCAGGTAGCTGTTCTTGGTGTCGGTCCAGAACGGCACCATCAGGATGTCCATGTCCTGGTCGGCCAGCAGACGTGACAGCTCCGGGAATTCCACGTCGTAGCAGATCAGCATGCCGATGCGGCCGGCGTCGGTCTCGAATACGGCCAGCTCGTCGCCGCCCTTGATGATCCAGTCACGGCGCTCCTGGGGCGTGATGTGCAGCTTGGCCTGACGGTCGATCTCGCCATCGCGGTGACAGAGATAGGTGACGTTGTAGAGCTCGTTGTCATCACCGACCTCCACCATGGACCCGGCCACGATGTTGATGTTGTAGGCCACCGCCATGCGCGAGATTTCCTGCTTGAAGCGCTCGGTGAAGCCGGCAAGGAAGCGGATGCAGCGCACCGGGTCACTCTGGTCTTCCAGCAGGCCGATCAGCGGTGTATTGAACAGCTCCGGGAAGACGGCGAAGTCGCTCTGATAGTCCGAGAGAGCATCGACGTAATATTCCACCTGCTGCAGCACGGATTCGACACAATCGAACTTGCGCATCTGCCACTGGACGGCGCCGACGCGAATCATCGTCTTGCGGCTTTCCAGCACACGCTCGACCGGCTCGAAGAGGATGTTGTTCCACTCGAGCAAGGTGGCATAGCCCTGTGAGCTCTCGTCTTCCGGCAGATACTGGCGCATCAGGCGCTTGACCAGAAATCCATTGGCCAGCTGGAAGGACAGGATGGGGTCGTAGATCTCGCGTCGCTCGACCTTGTCGATGTAGTCGGTCGCGGACAGCTCCGCGGCATACTCGTGATACTGGGGAATGCGCCCACCGGCCAGAATCGAGCGCAGATTCATGGAGCGACACAGTTCCTTGCGCGCTTCATACAGGCGGCGGCCGAGACGATAGCCCCGGTAGTTGGGGTCGATCAGGACATCCAGGCCATAGAGCGCATCTCCCTCGGGGTTGTTGAGGATGACTTCGCGCTGGCCGATCAAATCATCGTACTTGTGCGGGTTCGAGAAGGCGTCGTAATCCACCAGCGCCGTCAGCGCGACCCCGACCAGCATCTCGCCGTCCTCGATCACGATCTGACCATCGGGGAATTCCGCGACCAGGCGATTGATGGTGTGTTCCGGCCAGGCGCCGCCGATGTCGTCGTAGATGCCGTCCATCAGGCGTTTCAGCTGGGGGTAGTCGGATTCCTGCAGGTTGCGCAGGTTAAGGTGCAGGTCTTCGACGGACATCGAGACTCCTTGGGAAATGAGTGATGAGAGCAGGGCGAGACGCGGCGGGTGCGACAGCGTGGATCCATTATTCGCGCTGTCGAGGCCGAGTGTCATCAATATCCTTTGGTCAATGACCGGCGCGTGTCGCGAATCCCTCCTCAATGGGTCCAACCTCGCGCCACTGCAAGGGTGAGCGGGTGGAAGCACGGCGAGCGGCGTATCAGCGGGATATTGAACGAATGCTCATTTTGCTTGCATTTGCGCGGCACAACGTCCAAAACATTGCCATGGGCAAGACGCCCACGGCGACGTCATGCCGAACATCTTGAGCTTGAATGACACCGGAGGATACCTGCATGACCCCAGTACTCTATGAATTGCGAGGCCGTGATGACCGTCTGCGTTTCTCGCCGTTCTGCTGGCGCGCGCGGCTGGCCCTGGCCCACAAGGGCATCGAGGCGGAACTCGTTCCCATGCTGTTCACCGACAAGAGTCCGATCGACTTCTGCGATTCCACCACGGTGCCGGTACTCAAGGATGATTTCGGCGTGTCGATGGACAGCTACGACATCTTCCAGCACCTGGACGAGCATTATCCGGATGCAGGCCATGGCCCGCTGATCGGCGATGCACTGGCAAGGGCGCGCCTGAATTTCGTCAAGGTCTATGCCGAGCAGGTCATGGCCGTCGGTTTCTTCCGCCTGGTGGCACTGGATCTGGTGCAGGCCATTCACCCGGATGACCGTGAATACTTCCAGAGCGCCCGAGAAGCCCGCTTCGGCATGTCGTTCGAGGAGTTCCACGATGTCGAGATCGCCCGTGGCATTCTCGACAGCGCCTTCAAGCCGTTGCGTGGCCTGTTGGGCAATCAGCCCTTCATGGATGGCGAGTCACCGGCGGCGGCGGATTACCTGATCTTCGGCTTCTTCATCTGGGCCCACATCGTCTCCGACACCTCGCCCTTCGGCGAGACGGAAGACCCCGCTGATCCGCTGGTGCAGTGGCGCGAGCGCATGATGGATCTCCATGACGGCATGGCACGCAAGTCGCCGCGTGCCAGCGAGATCCCGCAGTAAGCCCTCAATCGCGTCAGCGATGCGCTTCCTGATGGCTCGAACGCTTCCAGGCGTTCGGGCCATGTCGTCTTGCCCTCGAAAAGGTGCTCACGATGATTGACCTGTATTACTGGACCACGCCCAACGGCCACAAGATCACGATCTTTCTGGAAGAGGCCGGCCTCGAGTACCGACTCATTCCGGTCAACATCAGCAAGGGCGAGCAGTTCGCGCCAGCGTTTCTGGCCATCTCGCCCAACAATCGCATGCCGGCGATCGTCGATCATGCGCCGGCCGATGGTGGCGAGCCGATTTCCGTGTTCGAATCCGGCGCGATTCTGGAATATCTGGCCGACAAGACCGGCCAGTTCCTGCCGCGCGAGACGCGCCCACGCAATGATGTGCTGCAGTGGCTGCATTGGCAGATGGGCGGCCTGGGGCCGATGCTCGGTCAGGTGCACCACTTCACGCACTACGCGCCAGAACCGGTGGAGTACGCCATCGAGCGCTATCACAAGGAAGGCGAGCGCCTCTACGGCGTTCTGGAGCGCCAGCTTGCGGGGCGTGACTTCGTGGCCGGTGACGAGTTGAGCATCGCCGACATGGCCATCTGGCCGTGGCTGAAGGCCGAGAAGCAGGAGATCGATCTGGCCCGCTTCCCGGCGGTGGCTGCCTACCGCACTCGCATGGCCGAGCGTGATGGTGTCAGGCGGGCGATGGCGCGCATCGACGACATCAATCCGGCGGCCAATGTGGCGATGGATGAAGAGGCGCGTCGCCACCTGTTTGGCCAGGGCCGCTGAGTCGCGCTGGTACGTGAGGCCTGCGGGGCTAGGGCTGCCCCCAGTCCTTGGGCACATGGCGCCGGATACGATCCAGCAGCGCGCCCAGCTTGCGCGGCGGGTGCCCGAAGGGATAGTGCAGGCTGACCGGAATCGAGGGTCCTTGCCACTCGGGCAGACAGGCCTCGAACTGGCCGGGATGTGCCACGGAGCGGGTGCGCACGTGGTGGTCCGGCAGCAGGCCGATACCGGCGCCATGCGCGATGTGGTCGGCATGTACCACGACATTGTCGACCGTGAAGCGCGAGGGCGGCAGGCTCACTCGGTACTCGCCCTGTTCCGGATGGTGGAGCACCAGATCGGGATGATGGCGGTCGATCAGGTTGACCCAGTCGTGGGAGGCAAGCTCGCCGGGATGCTGCGGATGGCCATGCTGGCGCAGATAGTCCGGGTGGGCATACAGATGCTGACGCTGGTGGCCCAGCACCTCGTCACGCAGGCCGCTGTCACGGGTCGGACCTTCCCACAGCCACAGCATGACCTGATCATCCTCACGTGTCGGAGGCTGCAGGTTTGAAGTCAGCGTCAGGCGAATGCCCGGATACTCCTCGATGAACTCGGTGAGCAGACGATTGAACCAGCCACGCAGGAAATGCGGGTGGACGCTGATGCTGAGATCACCGCTCACCTCCTCGCGGAGTTCGTCCAGTGCCATCTGCGAGCGCTCGCCCAGCGACAGCATCTGCTGGCAATACTGATGGAACAGCGTGCCGGCCTCGGTGGGAATCAGGCGGTTGGCCTGGCGATGCAGCAGCGGCTGACCGAGCTGATACTCGAGGTGACTGATCCGACGGCTGAGCGTGGACTTGGAGATACCGAGGTGTTCGGCGCCGGCGCCCAGGTTGCCATGGCGCATGATGGCATCGAAGGCACTGAGGCCCTGAAATTCGTCAAGTACGGGAGGCATGGATTGGTGGCACCTGAGACTGTCTGCCACTCGGGCAGCCGATGGCATGAAAGAGAGCGTGGAGGCAGAGTGCGCCGCGGATCTGGCGCAAGGGCCAGTGGCGAGTTGCCGATTTGGCCAGCATTGTAGCCGATTTGGCGGGGGGAGTGGCATGCATGAAAGTGATTCGCGTTCTCTGCTGGCGGGCGCGTTCAGATAATGGGGCTCACGATTCCAGCTCGTTGACGCCCATCCGCGCCCGAGCGGGATGCATGTGGCGGGTGGGCGCGGCATCATGGCATGCAGCAGTGGCACGCGCTGTCGCTGCGTTTCACTCTTCCAAGGCCCTTTCGCGGCCTGACAAAGGACCTCGTGATGTCACTCGCCACGCGCTTGCGCGCTCACTTTCGCTCATGCCAGGAATCCGCCTGCCTGAGACGCACCTCTCTGACGGCCCGCTCAACACTGCTGATGACGCTGGTGGCGCTGCTGGCGGCACCGGTGCAGGCCGACGAACCCACCCGGATTCGCGTCATGGCCGCCGCCTCGCTGCATGATGCGATGGATGCCATCGAGGCCCGCTACGAGCGCCTCGCCAACGTGGATATCCTGCCGGTCTACGCCTCGTCCTCGACCCTGGCGCGTCAGCTGGCCAATGGTGCTCCAGCCCAGCTGTATCTGTCGGCCAACGAGCGCTGGATGGACTGGCTCGAGCAGCAGCCCGGCGTGGTGGTGACAGGGCGTCATGATCTGCTGGGCAATCGTCTGGCACTGGTAGCCGCCGGGGCAAGTTCTCTGGATGCCGGCGTCAGCAATGCCCGGGACGTGACGGACGTGGCCAAGCGACTGGCCGCGACGGGCGACGCCTCCCGGCTGGCGGTGGGGGACCCGGATCACGTGCCGGCGGGCATCTATGCACGTCAATCGCTGGAATCGCTGGGTCAGTGGCAGGCACTGCGCTCGCATCTGGCCAGTGCCGAGGATGTGCGTGCGGCGCTGGCGCTGGTCGAGCACGGTGAAGCCCCACTGGGCATCGTCTACTCGACGGATGCCTCCGTCAGTCATCGCGTCCATCAGATCGGCCTGCTGCCCGAGAGCAGCCACGACCCCATCCACTATCCTGCCGCCTTGATCACGCGGGGCGGGGATGCGCCCGACGAGGCAGCGGAAACCTTTGCCCACTGGCTGTCCAGCAATGAGGCAGGGGCCATCTTCCATCGCTTCGGGTTCGCCACCCTTGGGACCCAGACCGCACCCGCCACCGCTGACAGCCAGTGAGAGCGCCCCGGCTGGGCTGGCGCGCCGGCCGGCATGTCCCGGAGGCACGCGGGCCGCTACACTGGAGGTTTTCCGTGGCATCATTGCGGCAATGACGTGGCTGGCAGAGCGAATCATCGAGCGGGCCATGGCGATGCCATGGGCGCGAGTCGTCTCGTGATCGCGCTGCCCTGCGCCACCTGATCTTGTTCGAGGAGAGTGCATGCTGAGCGCACTGGAATGGGAAGCCCTGAGTCTGAGTCTCAAGGTCGCCTGCGTGGCTGTCGGCTTCAGTCTGATTCCCGGCTTCGCCGCGGCCTGGTGGCTGGCACGACGCGAGTTTCGTGGCAAGGCGCTGGTGGATGGCCTGTTGCATCTGCCGCTGGTGCTGCCACCGGTGGTGGTCGGCTATCTGCTGCTGGTCACCTTCGGACGCAACGGCGTCATCGGTCAGTGGCTGGCGAAGATCGATATCGTGCTGCCCTTCACCTGGCAGGGCGCCGCCGTCGCGGCAGCGGTCATGGCCTTCCCGCTGATGGTGCGTGCCATGCGCCTGTCGCTGGAGGCCATTGACCCGGGGCTGGAGGCCGCGGCTCGTACCCTGGGGGCCAACCCGCTGCGGGTGCTGTTCACGGTGACGATGCCGCTGGCGCTGCCCGGCATTCTGACCGGCGGCATGCTGGCCTTCGCGCGCGCGCTGTCGGAATTCGGCGCGACCATCACCTTTGCGGCCAACATCCCCGGCGAGACCCGTACCTTGCCCCTGGCGCTCTATACCCTGATCCAGACGCCGGGCGAGGAGGGCGCGGCCGCGCGTCTGTGTCTGATCGCGGTGGTGATCGCGATGCTCTCGCTGTTGTCTTCCGAATGGCTGGCGCGCCGGGCCCGACTCCGGATGGAGGGGCGTGATGCTTGATTTCCACCTTTGCCGCACGCTGGGCGCCTTCCATCTCGATGCCGAACTCAAGGTGCCGGCACGCGGGGTCACGGCGCTGTTCGGACGTTCCGGCAGCGGCAAGACCAGCATCCTGCGCATGATCGCAGGGCTCGACCGCCCGGATCATGGCCATCTGCGTCTCACGGGCGAGTGTCTGATCGGCGGCGAGCATGATCACTGGGTGCCTGCCCATCGGCGCAATCTGGGCGTGGTCTTCCAGGAGCCTCGTCTGTTTCCGCACTACAGCGTGCGCGGCAATCTCTGCTACGGCATGCCGCTGGCACTGACGCGTGCTCAACGCCAGCGCAACCGTGACCACCTGCACGAGATCGTCGCGCTGCTGGGCATCGAGGACCTACTGACGCGCATGCCGGGTCAGCTGTCGGGTGGCGAGGCGCGGCGTGTCGCCATCGGGCGCGCCCTGCTGTCACGCCCACGCATGTTGTTGCTGGATGAGCCGTTGACCGGCCTTGATGGCGCCCGCAAGCAGGAACTCCTGCACTACATCAGCCGTCTGGCTCGCGAGATCGAGATTCCGATCCTGTTCGTCAGTCACGATACCCGGGAGCTGTTCGCCGTCGCGGACCGCCTCGCGCTGGTCGACAACGGGCGCATCACCGCCAGCGGCGAGATCGGCGATATGCTGTCACGTCTTGATCTGGCCCCGCAGACCGGGCGTTTCGAAGCCGGCTCACTGCTCAGTGCCGAGGTGCTCTCGCACGATGAAACGCATCAGCTGACCCGTCTGGGGCTCGGGGCGGGATTGAGTCTCAAGCTGGCGCGTCTGGCGATGCCGGTCGGGCGTCGGGTACGCCTGCGACTGCGTGCCCGTGATGTCAGCATCGCGCTGGAAACCCCGCTGAATACCAGCCTGCGCAATACGTTGCCCGCCGTGATTCACGAGATCGAGAGCGAGCGCGGCCACGCCAGTGCGGAACTGGTGCTGGGCATCGCCGGCCAGCGGCTCAGAGCGCGCGTGGACCGGCTGGCCTGCGAGGAGCTGGGGCTCAAGGTCGGCCTCGGCGTCAAGGCATTGATCTCGAGCGTCGCGCTCTCCGGCCCGGACGTGATCAGTCTCGATGTCGGAGACGAGGTCGCGCAGCAGGATGAGGCGGCCGGCACCAGCGAGACGATGTCTCCCTGAGTCTCCCGCGATCCCGCTCCCCTGAGCCCCCTCGGGCCTGGCATTCTGGTAATGTGCCTCGCTCGGTATCCATCGACAAGGAAGACCCTGATGCAGCTGACCCACCTGTGGCGCTACCCCTTGAAGTCAGGCGCCGCCGAGGCACTTGAGAGCACGACTGTCGGCGAGGAAGGCCTGACGCAGGACCGCCGTTTCGTGGTGGTCGCGGCACGCGGCAAGTTCGTCACCGCACGCACGCATCCGCAGATGCAGCGTCTGGCACTGCGCGAGCAGTCGCCGGGCCACTGGCGGCTATGGCAGCTGGACCGCCCGGCCTGCGGTGAGGTGAGCTTCGCGACCCGTGATGAGGCCGAGCGTCTCGACATCCAGGTGTGGGCAGACCAGTTCAGCGCTCTGAGCGTCAGTGACGAGGCGGATGCCTGGTTGAGCGAGCAGCTCGGCATGCCGGTGCGGCTGTGCTGGCTGGGCGAGCGCTCCGAGCGCTATCGCGAGATCATCCGACAGCGCGTGAGTGCCGCGGACGGCTTCCCGCTGCTGCTGGCCAACGAGGCCTCGCTGGAAGCGCTCAATCGCGAGACGCCGACGGCGGATCACGGCATGAACCAGTTCCGGCCGAATCTCGTGATCAGCGGTGCCGAGGCCTGGGCCGAGGATGGTTGGCAGGAGGTGATGATCGGCGAGGTACGTTTCCGCTTGGTGTCATCCTGCACGCGCTGCGCGATGGTCAATGTCGACCCGGCCACCGGCGAGAAGCGTGGTGACAGGGAGCCGCTGACGACACTGGCGCGGGTGCGTCGTTTCGAGGATGGCCAGGTGCACTTCGGCTACAACCTGGTGGCGGTGGATCCGACGCGCCAGCCGCCGCTGCGGGTCGGTGATCCTGTCGAGGTCACGGCCTTCAAGTGACGCATCGCGGCTGAACGCAGACGCCCGCCATCGAAGGTGGCGGGCGTCTGCGTTCAGGGGGCGGTTGGCAAGGCTCAGTCCGGCGGCCCGAACAGGGCAGGCAGACCATGTGCCTCACGCCAGACATCCAGCGCTGCCCGGTGCAGCTGGCTATGGCGCCACGCCAGCGCCTCGATATCACGGTCATAGCCGCCGCCGATCACGCAGGCCACGGCCGCGCCCGCCGCGCGACAGCGCTCGATCACGTGGCGCTCGCGCCGGTAGAGGCCGCGGTCGCTCAGTTCGAGATGGCCGAGCCTGTCGGCGGCGTGCGGGTCGACCCCGGCATCGAAGATCACGAGTTCCGGCTGCACCCGCGTCAGCACCGCCTCCAGCGTGCGCTCCAGCACCGCCAGATAGTCCTCATCGCCCATGCCTTTCGGCAGGGGTACATCCAGATCACTCTTCTGCTTGCGGGCCGGGAAGTTGCTTTCGGCATGCAGCGAGAGCGTGAAGACCCGTGGCTCGTCAGCGAAGATCAACGCGGTGCCATCGCCCTGATGGACGTCGAGATCGACGATCAGCACCCGCGTCACGCCATCTTCCAGTGCCTGATGCGCCGCCACGCCGATGTCGTTGAGCAGACAATATCCGCTGGCCGCTTCGGGATGGGCGTGATGGGTACCCCCGGCGGTATTGCAGGCCAGGCCGCGCGTGAGGGCTTCGCGCACGGTGGTCAGCGTGCCGCCCACCGCCAGCACGCTGCGCTCGCGCAGGGCCTCGCTCCACACGAAACCGCTGCGACGCTGGGCCTGATGACTCAAGGTGCCACTGAGAAATTCATGCACGTAGCGGCGGGTGTGCACGCTGAGCAGGTCTTCCTCCTCGGCGGGCTGGGGCATCACCCACTCGACGGCCCGGGCGCAGTCGACCAACTGGTGGTCCAGCAGCCGTTTGAGCACGCTGAACTTGTCCATCGGGAACGGATGCTTCTCGGGCAGCGCGATGCGATAGCCGGGGTGATGGATCAGCGCCAGTGGCGGGCAGGCAGCCTCAGCGACGTGGGACAAAGTGCACCTCCCGGCCCTCGGTGGTCAGCTGACGAATGGCGATGGGGCGGCCCTTTGCATCGAGATCCACCAGTCCTATGCCGCAAGCATTCAGCAGGCGTTCGCCGTGACTTGCGGCATCGTGACGACGTGGCGTGATGCGCATGTTGCGACGCCGTGTCAGCAGGTTGAGCGGTGAGCGTGGGGCGTACAGCCAGCGATTGAGGCGATCCAGCACGTCAAGCAATCCCACCGGGAAGCGGTTGCGGATGCCGCTGCTGGTGATCTGCCAGATGTGCGGGCTGGAACGGCGGTGCCTGAGGCGCACATCGTAGGCGAAGGAGTAGTGCACATCGCCGGACAGAATCACGAAATGCTGCGGCGTGCGCGAATGGCGGAAGATGTTGAGCATCACGCTGGCGGCGCCCTGGTGGGCCATCCAGTTCTCGGCGTCCACCATCAGCGGCTTGCCGGCGAAGGTGAACAGCTTCTGGATCGTCTCGATCAGCTTGACCCCGAACACGGGAGCCGGAGACACCAGTACCACCGCGCGCTGCTCCACCAGACGTTGCTGGAGTTCACACAGCGCCTCCCAGTCCATCAGACCCGAAGGGTGCGACAGCTTGCGCTCACTGCGCCAGCGGCGAGTGCGGGTGTCCGCCACGATCAGGGCCGGCGTGGTCTCGAGCTGATAGTCCCAGCGCTCGCAGCGCTCGAGCCGGGCGATCAACGCCTCCTGACGCTCGACGTCGAAATGGCCCTCCGGCGCGGTCTCGGTGTCGGCATGCGCATCGGTGAACAGCTCGCTGGCCTGCTCCAGCAGCTCACCGAGCGCCCGAGGTGCGTTGCCCGCGCCCTGACACAGCAGGTAGCCGATCAGCGCATTGCCGATGATGCGCCGCGAGAAGGGATTGCCGTAGGCGGCTTTTTCCCAGGCGGCACTCAGATTCCAGTCATCGGTGACGTCGTGGTCATCGAAGATCATTAGGCTGGAGACGTTGGCCAGCAGGCGGCGCACCTGACCGAGCCCAGCGCGGAAACGTGCCAGATGGCGTGCCTCGCGAGCATGGCGCTCGCGGGTGGCCTCGTCGTGGCCTTCGAGCGCTGACGGGTCTTCCAGTTCGACCCCGAGGGCCGCCCACGGCACGTCGGACCACACCAGCAGGTACATCGCGACGACTTCCGACAGGCCGATCAGGTGATTGTCAGCCCCGGTGGAGGTGAAGATGGGCTTGCGCTTGGCGCCGAAGAAACTGGCGGCCAGTCCCTCATTGGCTGGCATGTCCGGCAGCAGCTGCGGGCGATGATAGAGGTGCGACGGGTGCTGGCGCAGTTCGCGGCTGTCGGAGACCTCGGCACCCAGCAAGGTCTCTTCCGGCAGCCCCAGGCGCTCGATCACCTGGTCGATGGCCCCCAGCATGGGGCCGGCGACGTCATCGGCGTAGATCTGATCGCCCGTGAACAGCATCACTTCCGGCCATTCCAGCGGTGTGGTGCGCCGCTCACTCAGCCAGTGATCCAGTGCGACCAGACCATCGCCGGCCGGGCCTTCAGGAGCACTGTCACTGGCGTTGGCACAGACGCGTTCGGCCTCCTTGTCACTCAGGCCGTGATGCGGCTTGCGACAGCTGCCATGCGCGATGCGGGTCAGCTTCGCCGGCAGACGGAAACGTGGCAGAGGCTCGCCGGGGTAGCAGATCTCTGGGCCCCACTCGGCGATGCCATGCCAGTCGCCGGCCAGCGGCGCGGCGCTACTGTCAGCGGTGTCCTCACGCTCGTTCAGTGCCAGCTCGTAGGCGATGGCGCAATCGGCGGGCAGGGGAGACTCGGCATGGGCCTCCAGCAGCATCAGCCAGGCATGGGTGCCCAGAGGGATGGCCAGATGCTCCGTCAGTCGGGCAGGTGGTGTGTCTGGGAGCCCCGCAAGCGGTGGGCGGCTCTCGTCTTCCGGCAGTAGCCACACGCGGGCCTGTTGAGGGCGCGAGGTCACCAGCCACAGTACGATGCTGTCTGGCGTGACGCGCCTGAGCATCGGACCCGCGAGAACGCGTGGCAGGAGAAGGGAAGGCTCGGGGGACGCTGGGCAATCAGTCATGAACGAAACGGACTCGACGGGTGAAAATGGGCAGCGCTGCAGATCGCGGCCGGCAGCATGGTGTGGGTCCCCGGTCAGGCGACACGACGCGACGCCGAGCGTTCAGAGCGGGGCCGGATGCAGGCCTTCAAAGGCAGCCGAGTCGTCAGGCACGCCTTGTCGCAGGCTCGCAAAGCACAGGGTGGCTGACGTAGAGTTGTGGCTCTCTGCGGACGTGGCGTTGGCAGGATAGCATGGGACAGCAGGATGAAAGAGTGCATGGCAGGCCGCTTCAAGGCCATCTGGACAGAGGCAGAAAGCACTCTGGTGGCGCCTGACAAGACCGGGAAGACAGCCGTGGCGATTCGCGCATGGCGTGGGGCGCGGCGGGTCTCCTCGCTGTGCCTTGCTCTGTTGGCGGCAGGCCTTGCTCCGTCTGCCTTGGCGGCGCACGCGTCAGTGCCCCCTGCAAGGGAGTCTCACCCGCTCAAGGCCAACGAATGCCTGCCGGCGCCCAAGGGCAAGGTCGTGCTGACCATCAGCGGCGTGGTGACGTGTGGCAATGCCGGCAGTGAGGCGTCGCCATTGGCTCGCTTTGACATGCCGATGCTGGAGGCGCTGCCCTCGCGCGTGAATGCCACCCACACGCCATGGACCCAGGGAGTCGTCCGCTTCAGCGGGCCCTTGCTGCGCGAGCTGATCCAGCGGGTGGGGCAGGATGTCTCGACGGTGAGCGTGAAGGCCATCAATGACTTTTCCGCCGATATCCCGATGTCGGATATCACGCGATACGAGGTGTTGCTGGCGACGCGCCGCGATGGCGAGCCGATGCCGGTACGGGATTTCGGTCCCTTGTTCATCCTCTATCCCTTCGATGCCCATCCGGAACTGATGACGGAAGAGATTCGCTTCCGTAGCGTCTGGCAGGTCAACGGGCTGGTGCTGCGATGACCAAGGCTGCGATGACGGATGTCGTCAAGTCGCCTCCGGGCGCCGTCGTCCTGGGCACCCCCTTCCTCAGGTACCCTCTGGCTCGCGCTTGAATCGGATCTTCTCGTCTCCCTCGTCCACGCCCGGCAACCCACATGATGGTGAGCCGTCTTCCCCCTCGTCGGTGGCGGGCTCCCCTGCATCACGGGATGAGGTGCCGGGCGGCGAGGCAGACTCGCACGCCATGCATGCTCTGGCCCAGGCGCCACGGACACGCTGGCCGCTGTGGGTCGGTATGGCCATCATCATCGCCTTGCTGCTGGCGGCCGTGGGAGTGGGCGGTGTCATTCTCCACAACCAGGTAAAGCTCGAGAACCGCACTCGCGATGATGCCGTCTGGACGGTCTATCAGCTGGATCGCGAGGCCATCACCCTCACCAACTCCCTCGCGCGCTATGCCCAGGCGCAGGGCGTGAAGCGTGGTGCGGCCTGGCAGGAGGTGCTGGAGGATTTCGAGCTGCTCTACAGCCGGACCTTCATCTTCCGGCGCGGCGACTTCCGTCATCATCTGATGAGCCTGGCCTCGGTGCCCATGCTGGCCGATGAGGTGATGAGCCAGATCGACTACCTCGACATCCGATTGGGCGTATGGCGGGAAGAGGGGGAGTGGCGGAAGGCGGCAAAGTGGCGTGAGGGCAGAGAGTTGCCGGACGCCGCCTCTGTCGCGAGGCTGCAGACGCTGAGCGACGAGATCAGTGATGTCACCCAGACGCTACTGCTGCGGGTGAGAGCCCAGCTTGCCGAGGAGTCCACCCAGGAACGCCAGCAGCGCGATCGACTCGTGCATTGGATGCTGTTGCTGCTCGGGCTGATGGTACTGACGACCCTGCTGGTCAGTCGCCAGGTCTGGCTGCAGGCCCGTGCGCGGGAGCAGGCCCGCCAGCAGCTGCTGAGCCTGTCCACGGCCCTCAAGCATGAAGCCGAACGCGCCGAGCAGGCCAGCCGTGCCAAGTCCGAATTCCTCGCCACCATGAGTCATGAGATTCGCACGCCGCTCAACGGTGTCATCGGCATGAGCGAGCTGCTGCTGGCCGAGCCGCTGGACAACAGCGCACACCGGTATGCCACCAGCCTGCGTGACAGCGGGGAGGTGTTGATGGGGCTGGTGGATGACGTGCTGGACTTCTCGAAGATCGAGGCCGGCAAGTTGACCGTCGAGCGGCGACCCTTTGATCTCCAGCAGGCCGTCGATGGCGTCATCGATCTGTTGCTGCCGCAACTGGACAGTACCCGTGTGGCCTTCGTCGATCATCGCTCGGCCCAGCTGCCACGCTGGGTCATGGGAGACTCCGTTCGCCTGCGTCAGGTGCTGCTCAACCTGTTGTCGAACGCCTTCAAGTTCACCCGGCACGGCAGGATCACCCTGATGGTGCATCCGCTGCCGGCGGGGCGAGTCCGTTTCGAGGTCAATGACACCGGTATCGGCATCAGCGAGATGCAGGCCAAGCGTCTGTTCGAGCCCTTCACCCAGGGGGATGCCTCGATCGCGCGGCGCTTCGGCGGCACCGGACTGGGACTGGCCATCGCGCGCCGCCTGGTGGAGCTGATGGGGGGGCGTCTGGGCATGAACTCCCGCGAGGGTGAAGGCGCCTGTTTCTGGTGCGAGTTGCCGCTGCCGCTTGCCCCCATGAGCCAGCCGCAGACCGACTCCCACGCGCCTCTGCCGCTCAGCCGTGGAGAGAAGGTGCTGGTGGTGGATGACAACCACATCAATCGTGAAGTGGCGCGCGCCATGCTGTGCAGTCTCGGCTATGCGGTGACGGTGGTCGAGAGCGGTCAGGCGGCGCTGGACTGGTGTACGGAAAACGACGATATCGTGCTGGTGTTGCTGGATCTGCGCATGCCGCGGATGGATGGCTTCGCCGTGGCGCGAGGCGTGAGGGCATTGGAGCGGCGCGACGGACGCACCGCCAGCTTGATCGTGGCGATGACCGCCAATGTGGAGGCCGGTGAACGGGCGCGCTGTCTCGCGGCCGGCATGAATGACTTCCTCTCCAAGCCGATGCGCCGTCACCAGGTCGCCACCATGCTGGCGCGCTGGCAGCTGCGGGACGGAGGCCTGGCTGGCTGGCATCAGAGTGAGGCGGAACCGGACTGGGGGGGCGAGCCGGGGCCTGGCCTTCGCGGCGACGCCGGGGGTGAGGCTCAGCGTGATGCTCAAGGGAAAGCATCGCCGGGAGCATGCGCCGAGACGCCAAGCCGCCCAGGGCCGGCACCACAAGCCCGTCATCTGGCGAGCCCATCGCCCTCCAGCTTGCGCGATGAGCTGGACATCGCCAGCATCGCCGAGCTCGAGAAGGCCTTCGATGCTCAGCTGACGGAGCAGCATCAACGTCTGACCCGTGCGCTGGCGCAAGGGGATCTGGCGCAGCTCACCCATGAGGCGCATCTGCTCAAGGGCAGTGCCGCAGCGCTGGAGCATGACCTTCTGAGCGACGCCGCGGAGCTGCTTGAACAGCACCTCGCCCGGCAGGCACCCCAGGGACGTATCGAGGCCGCCGTGGATGCGCTGCTGGCGGAAATACGTGAGCATCGTGCCACGGCGGGCGGGCAGGATAGCTGAACCGGTCGCGGGGCCGGGCCCGACGGCGCGTGAGGCGTCTAGCGGCGACGCAACTCGCGTTCCACCAGGGTCAGGCCCGGCGTGATATCGCTCTGGATGGCGGCGAGCGCCAGGGTGAGGGTGGTATCCGCGATGCGCTGGTGGCACTGGGGCAGCGAGTGGATCGGCAACGGCAGGAAGTCGAGCAGGCGATCATCGCCGAAGCTGGCCATCGCCCTGGGGGCGTTGACAGGCGGGCCCTTCGAGAACAGCACGTCCAGCACGCCATCCATCAAGGTGTAGGAGGCGGTCACGATCGCCTCCGGCATGGGCGAGTGCGCGAGGTATCCGCGCAGTGCCTCGGCACCGGCGGCGCGCTCATAGCGGGCGGCGTGCAGTGTCGTCGCCTCAAGCGGCGTCTGGCTCTGATGGGTCTCGAGCGCCGAGCGCATGCCCTGGGCACGTTCCCGCGATATCTCGAGTTCCGGCAAGGCATCCAGCCACAGCAGGTCTCGTGGTGAATGCTCAAGCACCGCACGGGTCAGCTGGCTGGCGGCATCGGCATTGTTGCTGACCACGCTGGCGAAGTGGCGCGTGTCCAGTGCGCGGTCCACCCCGATCACCGGGAAGCCATCCAGCGTCAGTTCGCGGTAGAAGGGATCATCCGGTGCCAGACAGCTGGCGGTGATCAAGGCATCGACCCTGCGAGCCTTGAGCATGCGGGCCAGTTCGCGCTCCGTGTCGGGGATGTCGTCGGAGCAGACGATGAACAGCTGATAGTCGCGCTCGCGGGCACCGCGTTCCAGCAGCTTGGCGAGGCGTGCGTAACTGGCATTCTCCAGATCGGGCAGCATGAACCCCAGTGTCCGGCTTTCCCCGCGGCGCAGGGCGGCTGCCTGGGCATCGATCCGGTAGTGATGGCGTTGCACCACCGCCATCACGCGCTCGACCGTCTGTGGGCTGATACGTCGTGCCTGTGCCTGCCCATTGACCACATAACTGGCGGTGGTACGTGAAACGCCTGCAAGACGCGCGATTTCTGCCAGGGTCATGCCACTGTCCTTGCTGGAAGAGGGAGAACGGGACCTGCGAGCTCCATGTGCGAGGAATGATGCTCACTTGTGGCCTGAGGTGCAAATCCTCACTGATGACGGTATCCCTCGACCGACCCCTCGCAACCCCGCACCACAGGCGGCTCTACGCCCAATGTCTAGTCAGGAAAATCGCTCATCTGCATGGCATTCACTTGATCACGCGCAAGAAAACGGCCAGCATGAATCCATTGAGGTGACACGATTCAGCAGCATTCGTCATCACGCCACGCCGCCGCTACCCTTGTGGTACTCGCCCGATGAAGTGCCGGTGCGTCAGATGTCACGCCCGCGCCGCACGTCACATATCCAGGCCTCTTGCCAGAGAGGGGCCTCAAGGAGCCCGCCATGCTCAGCCTTGCTCATGAGGATGTCCTCCTCGCCGCCCACGCCAATGACTGGCGCGATGCCCTGAATCAGGCCGCTGATGCCCTGGTTGCCGGTGGGCGCGCCACGCCGGCCTATCGTGAAGGTCTGCTGGCTCGCGAAGCGCAGTCTTCCACCTACCTGGGGCAGGGCATCGCGATTCCCCACGGGACACCCGACAGTCGTGAGGCCGTGCTGGCCACCGGCGTGCGTGTCCTGCAATTCCCGCAGGGGGTGGAGTGGCACGATGGCAACCGTGTCTTTCTGGTGGTGACCATCGCGGCGCAGTCCGATGAGCACCTCGATATCCTGCGTTCCCTGACGCGCGTGCTGGACCGCGAAGGCGTCAGTGAGCGCCTGGCATCCGCGACGACCGCGGAGCAGATTCTCGCCGAGCTTGGCCGCGAGGTGATTCCGCCACGTCTGGATGCCGATACCGTGCTGTGTGGCTTCCCGGCACGCGACCGCGATGAGCTGGTGCTGGCAGGCGCGGCGCGATTGCGTCAGGCCGGTTGCGTCGGGGACGGCTTTCTCACCGCGATGCTCCAGACCGAGCCGAACGCTCTGGGCCAGGGCATCTGGCTGGTGCAGTCCCGACAGGACGTGAGCCAGCCGGCGCTGTCCGTGGTCACGCCCGAGAAGGCGCTGGATACCCGTCACGGGCGCATCAACGCCGTGGCCTGTCTGGCACTGGACGCTGATGGCGGGCAGCACCGCGTGTTGCTGGAGCGTCTGCTGACGCTGCTGGAAGATGGTGCGGGCGAGCGCCTGCCGGGGCTGTCCACCTCCGCTCTGCTGGCGCGGCTGCTGGGAGAGTCCTCCACGGCACAGCTGGCGAGCGTGACGCTGCTCAATGCACATGGCCTGCATGCCCGTCCCGCCAAGCAGCTGGTACAGGCCGCGCGGGACGCCGGCGAGAGTTTCGGCATCATTCCCTCGCTGCGCCTCGAGCAGGGGGAAGGCGGTATCGTCAGTGCCGCCAGCCTCACCAAGGTGCTGGGGCTGGGAGCACGTCGTGGCCAGACGCTGGTCTTCAGTGCCAACGGCGAGGATGCCCGGGCCAATCAGGCCGCGCTGGATGCCATGGTCGCGGCGGTCAAGGCAGGACTTGGCGAGTCCGTGGAGCCGCTGATGGACCAGCGTCCCGAGGCCAGTGCGCCGGATGCCCAGCCGGCTTCCGACAAGGTGGCAGCCCCCGAGGCTGACAGTGTCGTGCCGGCGGTGGCGGCCTCGCCGGGCATGGCCATCGCGCCCTGCTGGGTGATGTATCAGCCGCGCTTTCTCTATGAGGCGCGCAGCGATGCGGGCGCCGAGCACGAGGCCCAGCGGCTGGCGAGCGGCATCCAGACGGCGCGTGAGCAGCTGCAGGAGCTGGTCAATCGGGCCGAAGGCGCCGAGATGGCCGAGATTCTCTCCATGCACGAAGAGATGCTCGGCGACCCGGAGCTGTTTGCCGCGGCGCGCGAGAGTCTCGAGGAAGGCCACAGCGCCGAGGCTGCCTGGTGGTCCGCCATCGATAGCGCCGCGCGAGCCCAGGAAAACCTCGCGGACCGTCTGCTGGCCGAGCGCGCCGCTGACCTGCGCGACGTCGGGCGCCGTGTGCTCGGCGTGCTCACCGACACGCCGCTGCCCAGCGCCCCCGAGACGCCGCATGTGCTGGTGACCGAGGATATCGGCCCGTCGGATGTGGCGCGTCTGGATACCTCCCGGGTGCGTGGACTGGTCACGGCCCTGGGCGGGGCCACCTCGCACAGCGCGATTCTGGCGCGTTCACTGGGCATTCCGGCGGTGGTCGGGGCTGGCCCGAGCGTGCTGGCGATCGCCGATGGCAGCGAGTTGATCGTCGATGGTGAGCGCGGGCGTGTCAGCGTGATGCCTTCCGCCAGTCGCCGCGCCCGGGCCGAAGAGGCGATCGCCGGCCATGAACAGCGTCAGGCCGCGGCCTGGGAAACCCGCATGGCGCCAGCCATCACCCGGGATGGCCATCAGGTCGAGGTGGTGGCCAACCTGGGCAATACCGCGCATGCCGGCGACGCCGTCGAGCGCGGTGCCGAAGGGGTCGGCCTGCTGCGGACCGAATTCGTGTTCATGGCCCATCCGCAGGCACCGGATCTCGCCACCCAGACCGCCCAGTACGGTGAGGCACTCGATGCGCTGGATGGCCGCCCGCTGGTGGCACGCACCCTGGATGTCGGCGGTGACAAGCCGCTGCCGTACTGGCCGCTGCCGCGAGAGGACAATCCCTTCCTCGGGCTGCGTGGCATCCGTCTGGCGCTGACGCGTCCGGAAGTGCTCGAGACCCAGGTCAGGGCACTGCTGATGGCGGCGGGCTCCCGCCCGATCCGCCTGATGTTCCCGATGGTCAAGGACCTTGCCGAACTGCGCGCTGCACGTGCCATCGTCGAGCGCGTACGCAGCGAGCTGGACGCCGCCCATGAAGCCGAGCACGGCCAGCCGCTGGTGCGTGACGTGCAGGTCGGCGTGATGATCGAGATTCCCTCGGCGGCGCTGACGGCCGCCAGCATCGCTCCCGAAGTCGATTTCTTCTCGGTGGGTACCAACGATCTTACCCAGTACACCCTGGCCATCGACCGCGGCCATGCCACGCTCTCCGCACAGGCCGATGGGCTGCATCCGGCAGTACTGCGTCTGATCGAGATGACGGTGGCGGCCGCGCATGCCCATGGTGCCTGGGTCGGCGTCTGCGGTGAGCTGGCCAGTGATGATCAGGCCGTGGGTGTGCTGGTCGGCCTGGGGGTGGATGAACTGTCCGTCTCCAGTCGCCAGATTCCGCTGGTCAAGGCGCGGGTGCGTGAGCTGGATCTGACCATGGCGCGCGAACAGGCACGCGTCGCCCTGGCGCAGCCGACGTCGGAAGACGTGCGCAGTGCGCTGGACAGCCTGATCGAACAGAACGCCCAACCCCATCCCCGGCAGGAGGAGCAGGTGTGATGACAGCTTCCCATCACTCGCCATCACACCCGGCCGCTGACTGTCCCGTGCTGTGCGTGACGCTCAATCCTGCGCTGGATCTGAGCATCGGGCTGGACAGTCTGACGCTGGGAACGGTCAACCGTGCACGCAGTCATCATCTGGAAGCCGCGGGCAAGGGCATCAACGTGGCGCGCGTGCTGGCGACGCTGGGCCACCCGGTGACCTTGAGCGGCTTTCTGGGGGCCGACAATCAGGCCGATTTCACCGTGGCCTTTGCCGACTGGGGGCTGGTGGACGCCTTCGAGCGCGTGGCCGGTGCGACGCGCATCAACGTCAAGCTTGGCGAGGCCAGTGGCCGGGTCACCGACGTGAACGGTACCGGCATGCGGGTGGACGAGGACGCCCTGGCACGCCTGGAAGCGCGCATCGATGACTGGATCGACCGCCAGCAGGCCGAGGGCAATCTGCCACGTTGTGCGGTGGTGATCGCCGGCAGTCTGCCGCCGGGGATCAGCCATGCCCAGCTGGCAGCACTGGTCAGTCGCGTGCGCGAACGCCATGTCGCCTGCTGGCTCGATACCAGCGGCGCCGCGCTGGAAGCGGGGCTGGCGGTGCCGCCCACGGCGGTGAAGCCCAATGAACAGGAGCTGGCGCTGTGGGCCGGGGAGCCGCTGGACAGTGATGCGGCCCGCGAGCGTGCGCTCAGGCGTCTGATCGATCACGGCATCGAGCAGGCGCTGATCTCCGCCGGGCCGGAAGGCGTGCTGTGGGCCAGCCCCGGCGCCGCCATGCTGCGCGCTCGGCCGCCGCGCATGCAGGTCGTCAGTACCGTCTGCGCCGGCGATACCCTGCTGGCCGCCATGCTGCATGGCGTGCTCTGTCAGCCCGATGCCTCACCCGAAGACCGCAAGCGGATTCTGCGCCATGCCACCGCACTCTCCGCCGAGGCCGTGACCCATCCCGGTCCCGGCAATCCGCTTGCCACCACACTCAAGACCCTCCAACAACACACCAGCATCGAGACATTGGCGTCTGCCGATGTCGAGACAGCCGGAGAGCCACGCCAATGAACGTCATCATCGTCACCGCCTGCCCGAGTGGCATGGCGACCACCTTCCTGGCGGCGCGCCGCCTGGAGCAGGCCGCGCGTCGTCGTGGCTGGAATCCGATCATCGACATGCGCTCGCGCATCGAACCCGAGATCACCCTCAGCGAGGCGCAGCTGGCGGAGGCGGAGCTGGTGCTGATCGCCGCATCGCCGCTGGCCAGCGTGGCGCTGGACGACTTTCTCGGCAAGCGGGTGCATCTGGCCCCCATCGAGGATGCGCTGCCGGACCCGCAGGCCTTTCTGGAGCTGGCCGACTCGCGTGCCCGGGTGCTGGAGCGCAAGGACATCGCGGCCCTCACGGACTCGGCCGCACCCGCGTCTGCTGCCGGTGGGACACCCGTCACGTCGTCCCGGGGGCCGTCCATCGTGGCGGTCACGGCCTGTCCCACCGGTGTGGCGCATACCTTCATGGCCGCCGAGGCACTGAGCGAGGCCGGGCGGACGCTGGGCTATCCGACCCGTGTCGAGACCCAGGGCTCGGTCGGTGCCCAGGATGCGCTGACCGAACAGGAGATCGCCGAGGCCGAGGTGGTGATTCTGGCCTGTGACATCGAGGTCGACCCGACCCGCTTCGCCGGCAAGCGCGTCTGGCGCACCTCCACCGGTACCGCGCTCAAGAAGCCGCGCGACACCATCGAGCAGGCGCTGGAAGGTGCCGAGGTGGAATCCGTCACGGCCTCTGGCGGTCAGGGTGGCCAGCAGAAGGGCGAGAAGCGCGGCCCCTACAAGCACCTGCTGACCGGGGTGTCCTTCATGTTGCCGATGGTGGTGGCGGGCGGCCTGATGATCGCGCTGTCCTTCGTGTTCGGCATCAAGGCTTTCGAGGAGGAGGGCACGCTGGCGGCGGCGCTGATGCAGATCGGTGGTGGCTCGGCCTTCAAGCTGATGATTCCGGTACTGGCGGGCTACATCGCCTACTCGATCGCGGACCGTCCGGGGATCACGCCAGGCATGATCGGGGGCTGGCTGGCCGCGACACTGGATGCCGGGTTCCTGGGTGGCATCATCGCCGGCTTCCTCGCGGGGTACACGGCCTCGGGGCTCAGCCGCTACGTGAAGTTGCCGCAGTCCATCGAGTCGCTCAAGCCGATCCTGATCATCCCGCTGGTGGCGAGCATGGTCACCGGGCTGGTGATGATCTATGTGGTCGGCACGCCGGTGGCGGGGCTGATGACGGCGCTGACCGAGTTCCTCGAGTCCATGGGCTCGGCCAACGCGGTCCTGCTGGGCATTCTGCTCGGTGCGATGATGTGCTTTGACCTGGGTGGGCCGGTCAACAAGGCCGCCTATGCCTTCGGGGTCGGCCTGCTGGCCAGCGAGACCTACGCGCCGATGGCCGCCATCATGGCCGCGGGCATGGTGCCGGCGCTGGGCATGGGGCTGGCAAGCTTCATCGCACGTTCCAAGTTCGCCGAACCGGAGCGTGAGGCCGGCAAGGCCAGCTTCATTCTCGGGCTGTGCTTCATCTCCGAGGGGGCGATTCCCTTTGCCGCCAAGGACCCGCTGCGCGTGATTCCCACCTGCATGGTCGGTGGCGCCGTGACCGGTGCCCTGTCGATGCTGGTGGGTGCCAAGCTGCTGGCGCCGCACGGTGGTCTGTTCGTGCTGCTGATCCCCAATGCCATCAACGTGCCGCTGATGTATCTGGGCGCCATCGTCGCCGGCACCCTGGTGACCGCAATCAGCTATGCGATGATCAAGAAGGGCGCACAGCAGGTCGAGACCGTTGCCGCGACCTGAGATGTCCGGTGCCTCGGGTACCCGTGACGTGATGGCGCAAACATGGAAAAGCCCCCGCCGGGAGACCGGCGGGGGCTTTTGCGTTGCAGGCCGAGCGTAGGCTCGGCACCGGATGACGACTCAGTCGATGTCGGTCTGCTTGCCGATCACGCCTGGCATCACCGGGGCTTCATTGACCGTATCGTTGCGCACGAAGGCCAGATGCTGCTGATAGGCGGTGACCACTTCATCGAGCACCTGAGCACGCGACAGGCCGTTGAGCTCCTGACCGCTGCCACCCTCGGAGAGGTGGACGGCCAGACGCAGGTAGTAGTCATCGTTGGCATCGATGAAGCTCGGCGTCTGGTGACGCACCGAACGCACCTGGTAGACGAAGTTGGAGGCATCCTCGAACTCGACTTCCAGTGTCACGCGCGGCAGCGGCTCGCCCTCTGCCGTCTCTTCACTGACGGAGGAGACCTGGCCGCGACGGTTGAGCTCTTCGGCCAGCTGGTTGAGCGCCGGACGAATGGAGCGCTTCAGCGTTGCCTCGGCACTGCCGCTCTTGGCGAAGTCGAGCACGTGATCCAGACGCTCGTGCCAGTCGACCCCTTCATAGACGCAGCTGTTGTCCTGACGCACGTTCTCCTTGCGATCCTCGATCATCAGCGCCTTGTACATGCCGATCATCATGAAGATCAGCACGATGGAGAAGGGCACGGCGGTGATCACCACGGCGCTCTGCAGCGCGCTCAGCCCCCCGACCATCAGCAGAGCCAGCGTCAGCAGGCCGATGATGGCGGACCAGAAGATGCGCAGCCAGATCGGTGCATCGTGGTTGACGTCCTTGAGGATGGACGTGAAGTTGGCCAGTACCAGCGCGCCGGAGTCGGCGGAGGTCACGAAGAACACGATCCCCAGAATCGCCACCACGGCGGTGGTGATGGTGGAGTACGGCAGCTGCTCCAGGAAGGTATAGATGGTGTTCTGTGGTGCGTTCAGGGCTTCGGTGGCCAGTGCGCTGACGCCCTGGTTGGCGACCATGTCGATGGCCGAGTTACCGAAGACGCTCATCCATACCATCATGAAGCTCAACGGGATCAGCAGCGCACCGAACACGAACTGACGGATGGTGCGGCCACGTGAGATGCGCGCCAGGAACAGGCCCACGAACGGGGTCCAGGCGATCCACCAGCCCCAGAAGAACAGGGTCCAGCCGCTCATCCATTCATCGGTACCCGGCGTGTAGGCATAGGTATCGAAGCTCTTGGCGGTGAACTGGGTCAGGTAGTCACCGATGTTGAGCACCAGCGCGTTGAGCAGCTGGGAGGTGTCGCTGACGGCCAGCACGAAGATCAGCAGGGCGGTGGCCAGCAGCATGTTGAATTCGGACAGCAGGCGGATGCCCTTCTCGACACCGGTGATGACGGAAATCGTCGCCAGAATCATCACGCCGATGATCAGTGCCGCTTGCACGGCGAGGTTCTCGGGCACGCCCAGCATGAACTTGAGACCGTAGTTCAGCTGGATGACGCCGATGCCCAGTGAGGTGGCGATCCCGAACACGGTGGAGATGATGGCGAAGATATCCACGGCGTTGCCGATCGGGCCATTGATGCGGTTGCCCAGCAGCGGATAGAAGGCCGAGCGGATGGCCAGCGGCAGGCGGTGGCGATAGCTGAAGTACGCAAGCGACATGCCGGCGAGCACATAGATGCCCCAGCCGGAGAGCCCCCAGTGGAAGAAGGTTTCCACCATGGCGTTGCGGATCGCCGCCTGGGTCTCGGGGTCCCCCGTGACCGGTGCCACATAGTGGGACAGCGGCTCGGCGATGCAGTAGAACAGGATGTCGATGCCGATACCGGCGGCGAACAGCATCGCGGCCCAGGACATCAGCGAGAATTCAGGACGCGAGTCGTCCGGTCCCAGGCGGATGCGCCCGAAGCGTGAGCAGGCGATCAGCACACCGAAGACCAGATAGGCCACGATGGCCAGCATGTAGAACCAGCCGAAGGTATCGATGGTCCAGCTCAGGGCGTTGCCGATCCACTGGTCAGCCAGTTCGGTGAACAGCATCGCGAAGGCGAGGAACGCCACGATACCGATGATCGATCCGTAGAAGACCGTCGGATTGATGCGACTCGAGGTCGGCGCAGCGCTCTCGGAGGAAGCGGGTTTCTGCATGAGGAACTCCTGTCATGGGGAAGTTTCACTCGTGCGTAGTGCTTTGCTGACAGCCTGCGGCTGTGGGGGCAACGGCAGGGTGTCAGCAAAGACGGACACGAACGGCACGGGCCTCGCTCAGCTCCCGTCATGGGCAGCGCTGAAGCGGTGGCAGTGTCGACTGGCAGGCGGAGGAATGGCAGGTCCATCCGCAGGCAGCAGGCGAGAACGGCCTCAAGGCGATTCACGAAGGTCGGTCGGCGGGCGCCTCGGCAACGGCATGCCTGGCGACTGTCTCGCGACCTTCATCATGGTGAACGTTCACAGGGCGCTGCTGGACGTCAGAGACTGTCTTGCCAAGATCTCTGACTCCGACATCTGCGCGGCGCGAATTCCTTCGCGGCCAGTGCCGGGTCCGCTTTCCGCTGACGGTTGCAGGCATCCCCCTGCGGTGGCTTCTGTCATGGACACCGTTGCTCAATGCCCTGTCGTTCGAGAGAACCCTCGGACGGGGGAGCTCAGCAGTCAGGAAAGCACGACTCTCATCATCACGCCATGTAATGCTCAAGGCCTCGCAAAATTATTTTAATTGATTGTTCAATAAAAATATAACCCCCATTACCCAAAAAGACAGGGGGACTGTCGCTTTCTCTTATGAACCTGTCGCGATCCGTCGGGCGCGAGCCCTCATGCCAGAGCCTCCCGTCAGGAATGTCGCGGAGAGAGACATTTCTGTCGCCAATGGACGAAAACGACACCGCCCCGACCACCAGAAGGCGGCCGGGGCGGCATCGTTTTCGCGTTTTCTTTCCCACAAGACCGATCAGGGTCACTTCATGGGGCGTGTCTGGCTGGCACCTGAAAAGGGGAGTCGCCTCTCAGGTGCCGCGCATCAGGCCTGCGGAGCCGGCTCGCCCGGTCCCTCCTGCGGACCACCGTGCGGGCCGCCATGACGCATGCCATTGGCCATGAAGGCCTCCAGCGCGTCCAGCTGTTCGGCGGACAGGACATCAGCCAGTTTCTCGCGGCCTTCCTGACGCAGTTCCAGGCGCTGCTCCTTCATCTCCTTGCGCATTTCCTGACGGGCCGCGACACGCTCCTGTCTGGTGTCGGCATCCTTCATGGCATCCCGCATGTCGTCGTGCATCTCTTTCATGCTGTCATGCATCTCGTCACGCATTTCCTTGCGGACTTCCTTGAGCGCCTGCATCTGATCATCGCTCAGATTCCAGCTTGCCAGCAGGGCCTTCATGCCTTCGCGCTGCTGACGCTCCGCCATCTTCGGGCCGCGCTTGTCGCGCTGGTGCATCATGTCCAGCACCTTGATCTGGTCATCGTTGAGCACCTTGGCGAGGCGCTCGTGCTGCGTCTCGCGCAGTTCCTTGAAGGCGGCCTTGCGCGCTTCACGCGAGTCGAAGTCGGTTTCCTTGAGCGACTTCATGTCGCCGCGCATGGCATCGAAGGAATCCTTGAGGGACGCACGCTGGTCCTCATCCAGGTTCCAGCTGTCGAACAGGGCGCCCATCAGTGCCATGCGCTGATCGCCATCGCGTCCCATGTGCTTGCCGCCGGCCGGCTTGTCCTTCATGGCCATCGGCTTGTCGCCATGCTTGTCGGCCCCATCAGGGCGCTTGGCATCATGCTTGCCGTGCATCGGCTTGCCTGCGGCCCAGTAGGCTTCAAGCACCTTGACCTGGTTGTCGTCGAGAATCTCGGCGAGGGCGGCCTTGTGCTGGTCACGCTGGGCCTTGATGGCATCACGACGTGCTTCGCGAGAGTCGAAGGTCTGTTCCTTGAGCTGCTTGCGGCTTTCCATCTGCTGCTGCTTCAGCGTTTGAAGCTTCTGTTTCTGAGCATCGCTGAGGTGCCAGCTGGCGAGAATCTTGTCCAGGCCTGCCTGGCGGCCGGCGGCACCGTCGTGCTGTTCCTGTTGCTTGACGCCGCTGGCGGCCATGGCGGTCATCGGCAGTGCCAGGGCGGTCAGCAGACCGGAAACGATGAGCTTGCGAGAAATGCGGTTCATGGCGTACTCCGTATGTCGAGATAAAGAACTGCGTTCATGCGATATAGCGAGTATCGGCGGCGAATGTGCCGGGATTGTGCAAGTACTCGCGGGTAAGTGTGCAATGTGTCATGTCAGGATCTGCAACGCTGTCGCGGCAGCCTGCCACGAGGCCGTCAGTGCCGGGCTTGCTTGCCCGTGCTGGCCTTGTCGGGGTAGTGGCGATCGAAGTGCTGATGAAAACGGCTTGTCTGCTCGGCGTTCAGGATTCTGTCGACCTTGGCCAGATAGTCCTGACGGGCCTTGGCCAGCGCCTTTGCATCGTGGTGGCTCTCGGCCGCCTGACGCTGTTGGCGGTAGTGACGATATTGCGTGTCGAGGGTGTCGCGCTGACTGACGTTCAGGCTGATGCCATCCAGCAATACGCTCAGGGAGACATCGGCGGCGCTGGCGCTGCTCACGGTCAGCGGTGACACCATCAGCATGACGCTCAGCATGCCGGCACTGATCAGACGAGTGCGAGGACGCGCACGCTTGGCAGGACGGTGGGACATGGCGAATACCTCACTTGTGGCGTGAGCCCGAGCTCATGCGGCAGTCGATGTCGCGTACTCAGGCAGTGATGACAGTATCCGTCGCAGTTGGACAGCAAGTTAGCACCGCGGGTGCAACAAAAACGCAACCGCCGTCTGTGGTCACAGACGGCGGTTGTCATGTTGCTGAAAGGTTCGCGGGCCCGGGGAGAGGCGGGGAGTCAGTCCAGCACGTCAGGCTCGAACTTGTAGCCGACGCCGTAGATGGAGCGAATCACGTCGCGCTCCGGCCAGGCACTGGCGATCTTGCGGCGCAGCTTCTTGACGTGGGAATCCACGGTGCGCTCCGAGACGATGCGGTGATCCCGGTACATGTGGTCCATCAGCTGATCACGGGAGAAGATGCGCCCCGGTGATTGCATCATCACCTTGAGCAGCTGGAACTCGACGGCGGTCAGCCCCAGGTCATGGCCATCCGCCAGGGCCTGCCAGCCTTCTTCGTTGAGCGTCAGCTGGCCCTTGGCGGAGCTTTGCGAGAGCGTCTGGTCGAGTGCCTGGCTGCGACGCAGCACGGCCTTGATGCGGGCGACCACCTCGCGCGGGCTGAAGGGTTTGCAGATGTAGTCATCGGCGCCCAGCTCCAGCCCCAGCAGGCGATCCACTTCCTCGACGCGCGCGGTCAGCATCACGATGGGCAGCAGGGCGTCTTCAGCGCGCAGCTGACGGCACAGGGTGAGGCCATCGGTACCCGGCAGCATCAGGTCGAGCAGGACCAGTGCCGGTCTCTCGTCATTGACCGCGGCGATGACGGCATTGCCATCATCCACGTGGCGGGTGCGATAACCGCTGCCATTCAGATAATCGCACAGCAGGCTGGCGATCTTGGGCTCATCCTCGACCACCAGAATCAATGGCTTGCGAGATTGTGCCTGGTCATCGGAGTGGTCGGCGTGAATGTCGCTCATGGTCAAGAGTCCTTGCGGATGAAAAAGAGTCAGTCTCAAGTAGACAACAGCGGCAGGCGAATGTCCCATCGCAGCCCGCCCAGTGTGGAGTGCCCCGGCACCAGCTCGCCTTCATGAGCACTCACCAGCGCGCTGGCGACGGCCAGTCCCAGCCCGCTGCCACCGCTTGAGCGATTGCGCGAGTTCTCGACGCGATACAGTCGCTCGGTGAGGTGGGCAAGCTCGGCGTCCGGCACGCCGGGGCTGGAATCCTCCCAGCGCACGATCGCCCAGCCGGGGTGGCCGGCTCCCTGGGCGGGGCTTGCGGCTTCGTGCAGCAGACTGACCTTGAGTCTGCCCGGTGCATCGGTATAGGCACGGGTGTTGCTGGCCAGGTTGCTCCACAGCTGATGCAGGCGTTGCGTGTCGCCCAGCACCCGCAGCGGCAGCGGGATGTCGGTCTCCAGTGCGATCCCGGCATCCGCCAGCCAGCCGCGCAGGTCGTCCAGGCTGTCACGGAGCTGGGTATCCAGCGCCAGCGGCTCGCGCCAGGCTTCCAGCGTACCGGCATCGCTCTGTGCCAGCAGGCGCAGGTCCGCCACCAGGCGATTGAGGGCGTCCACCTCCTGGGCCAGCGAGCCGAGGCTTGAATGGCTCATCGGGCGGAAGCCATCCTGCATGGCTTCAATCTCGCCCTTGAGCACCGCCAGGGGAGTCCGCAGCTCGTGGGAGATGTCGCTGACCCAGCGCTGGCGGGAATCGCGATTGCTCTCCAGTGTCGCCGCCAGGGCATTGAAGTCCTCGGCCAGCCGCGACAGCTCATCCTGCCCGCGGACCGGCAGACGGGTGGCATAGTCGCCACTCGACAGGCGATTGGCACCAGAGGCCAGGTCACGGACGCGGTGCCCCAGCCACCAGGCGATCCCGGCGGCCGCCAGCAGCGAGGCGAAGGCGGATGAGAGCATGATGATGGCCAGATCGCGCGACTGACGTTCCAGATACTGGTCCTTGCCGCGCTTCAGCATCTCGCTCACCGGCAGATAGCCGAGTTCTCCGATCTTGCTGCCATCAAGCATCAGGTCCTTGAACTGCATGCCGGGAATGGGGCGCGGTGCCCCATTGAGACGCTGGCCATCGGCATCACGCAGCATGTAATCCTGTGGGCGCGTCATGTTGGGCCCCAGCAGCATGGCCTGCTCTCCGACCGGCGGGCGCGACATGCCGGGGCCGGGCATCATGCTGTCCTCCCGGCCTGGCGGCGGTGACATGCCGGGCCCGGGCATCATGCCGTCCTCTTCGCTCGGCGGGCGGGAGTGCACGATACGCCCCCAGTTGCGCCGACTCTTGAGCCATTGCCAACTGCCCTCGGCGGCATAGGCGCTGATCAGGTCCGTCGAGATCATCTCGACGCGCTCCTGCTGGGTCTGCTGCAGGTACTCGGCGAAGCCCTTGTCCATGCTCTTGGAAATGAACAGGTAGATGCTGCCGCCGATCACGACATTGGTCAGCAGCAGGATCACGAACAGGCGGACCGAAAGTCTCGAACGCAGGGCGGTCACGGGTTGGATCATGACGCACGTTCCTCCTGAGGCGGGGTGCGGGGCGGCAGTCCCAGCAGGCGACGCAGGCTGTGCTGCAGGTCTTCCAGCAGCAGATAGAGCGACGGCACCAGGATCAGCAGGATGACCGTCGCGAACAGGATGCCGAAGCCGATGGAAACGGCCATCGGGATCATGAAGCGAGCCTGGCGCGAGGTCTCGAAGATCATCGGCGCGAGACCGAAGAAGGTGGTCAGCGTGGTCAACAGGATCGGTCGCAGACGTCGCGTGGCCGCCATGATGATCGCCTCACGCGCACTGGCTCCGGCCAGCCGCTGGCGGTTGGCATAGTCGATGAGGACCAGCGCATCGTTGATGACGATACCCGACAGCGCCAGCATGCCCATCAGGCTGATCACCGACAGCCCGTAGCCCATCAGCTGATGGCCGATCACCGCGCCGATCAGGCCGAAGGGGATCGCCGTCATCACCAGCAGCGGCTGCAGATAGCTTCTGAAAGGCAGGGCCAGCAGCAGATAGAGCGCCGCCAGGGTCAGCAGCAACGAGACCTGCAGGGACCCCAGATTGTCGGCGGTCTCCTCCTGACGTCCGCCATAGCCGATGCTCAGAGTTGGGTACTGACTCTTCAGCTCGGGATAGACATCGCTTTCCAGACTGGTGATCACCTGGCTGACCGCATCGGACGGCGTGACGTTGGCGGTGACCTCGATCACGCGGCGACCATCGATGCGCAGGATGCTGGAGGCGGCGCGCCCCTGCTGGATGTCGGCCACCAGTCCCAGCGGCACGCTGACGCCGTCGGCCGTCTGCACGCCGAAATTCTCCAGCTGGGCCAGACTCGCGCGCTGGGCTTCGGGCAACAGCACCTTGACCTCGACCTCATTGCGACCCTGCTGCTGCTTGAGTGCCGTGGCGCCGGACAGCGGTCCGCGCAGCTGGTTGGCCAGCGTCGCGCCGTCCAGTCCCAGCGAGCGTCCATAGGCATTGAGCTGCAGATAGAGCTCGCGCTTGCCGTCATCCAGACCGCTGTCGATATCCGACAGCGAGCTGTAATCCTCAAGCGAGGTCGCCAGGGTCGCGGCGGCCGCCATCAGCGCGGCACTGTCGGAGGATGACAGTCGAATGGTGAGGCCCGCGCCGCGTCCCGGCCCGCCGATATCGGATTCGAACAGCAGCGATTCGGTATTGGCGATGGTGCCCGCTTCCTCGCGCCAGGCCTTGATCAGCTGTGAGGGCGACCAGTTGTTCTCCACCGTGGTGTCCAGATTGGCGATGATGCTCAGCGAGTTGCCTTCTATCTCGGCACTGGTGGAAAAGACCGCCAGGTCGGCTTCGCGCTCGCGCACGCGGTCCAGCGCCGTCAGCAGCAGGGTGCGCACTTCGCGGTCCTGGCTGATCGGGCTGCCTACCGGCAGATTGGCGGTGACGCCGGCGCGGTTGGATTCCACGCGTGGCATCAGCGAGAAGCCGAGACGGCCACTGGCCATCCAGGCCATCGCCAGCACCAGCAGCGCCAGGCCACAGATGGCGGTCAGACCACGGTAGTTCAGACACCCCTCGAGGAAGGGCTGGAAGCGCTGACGTGTGAAGCGCTCCAGTCCGTGCTGGACGCCGTGACGCACGCGGTCCAGCGGTGCCAGCCAGCGAATCGGCTTTTCGCTGGTGTGTCCCAGGTGCGCGGGCAGGATGAAGATCGCCTCGATCCAGCTCAGCGCGAAGATGCTGATCACCACCAGCGGGATGATGCCGAATACCAGCCCGAGGAAGCCGGGCAGGAACAGCAGCGGAATGAAGGCCACGATGTTGGACAGGATCGAGAACGCCAGTGGCACCGCGATCTCGCGCGCGCCGAGGATGGCGGCTTCGCGCATGCTGGCGCCGCGCTCGCGATGCGAGTGGATGTTCTCGCCGACGATGATGGCGTCATCCACCACGATGCCCAGCGCGATGATGAAGGCGAACATCGAGATCATGTTGATGGACACGCCGACCAGCGGCAGGAACAGCATCGCGCCCAGGAAGGCCGTGGGGATGCCCAGGGTGACCCAGAAGGCGAGGCGCGCCTCCAGGAACAGGCCCAGCAGCACCAGTACCAGCACCAGCCCCATCCAGGCGTTCTTGAGCAACAGTTCCAGACGGTCCTGATAGACCAGCGAATCATCGTCCTCGACACTCAGCGTCAGGCCGCGCGGCAGGCTGGCGGACAGCTCCGGCAGCATCGCCATGGTCGCGGCGGACAGCTCGTTGGGTGTCTGGGAGCCGACCTGATAGATGTCCAGGCCGATCGCCGGTTCACCGTCATAGAGCACTTCCTTGTCACTGTCGGCGAAGCCGTCGGTGACGGTGGCGATATCGCCCAGGCGGATGACATTGCCTTCCTGACTGGAGATCACCGGCAGCTGCGCGAACTCGGCGGCACCGTCGCGTCGCGCCTCGTAGCGCACCAGGTACTCGCCCTGCTGGGTGTCCAGACTGCCGCCGGCCAGGTTGAGCGCCTGATTGCCGATCAGGCTGGCCACATCCTGATGCGAGAGGCCGTAACGGCGCAGCGCCCCTTCCTCCAGTGACACGTGCACTTCCCGGTCACGGATGCCGGTCAGCTCCACCTTGGTGATGTCGTTGCTGTCCAGCAGGCTCAGGCGCAGACGCTCGGCGACGTTGCGCAGGGTCTGGTCATCCGTCTGGCCGTGCAGCTTGAGTTCCATCACGCTGCGCGAGCGACCTGCCAGCGAGTAGACGGGCGGATCGGACTCATCGGGCAGGGTGGTGATGCTGTCGATGGCCTGCTGGATGTCCTGGTAGGCGCGCATGGTCTCGACGCCATCCTGAAGCTCGATGGACAGTGAGCCGAGGCCTTCCTCGGCCGTGGCGGTGATCTCCTCGATCCCCTCCACGTCCTGCACCGCGGATTCCATGGCCTGCAACAGGCTCTCGGACACTTCATCGGGGGTCGCGCCGGAATAGCTGACGCTGACGTTGATGATCTCGAGCTCGAAGGAGGGGAAGACCTCCTTCTTGATCTGGCTGGACATCAGCAGACCGCCGAGAATCAGACACAGCATCAGCAGGTTGGCGGCGACACCATGATCATGCATCCAGCGGATGGGGCCCTTGAGGCGCGACGGTGCCGTCATGAGTCACTTCCGGTGGTCGTGGCGCGCTTGTCGGCAACCGTGGCGTTCTTGTCACCAGTCGCGGTGTCCTGCTCAACTGTCGCGGTGCTCTTGTCGCCAGCCGTCGTCTTGTCGTCAGCCGCCTTGGTATCAGGGGTCCTGGTGGTCGGCGTCGGCGCATCACCGCGGGCACGCAGCGCCATGCCGGCCTCGACATTGCTCAAGGCACTCACGATGACCCGCTCGCCATCGCTCAGCCCCCCGGCGATCAGCAGGGTGTCGTTGCCCAGATGGCGCACGCCCACCGCACGTTTCTCCAGATAGCCATCCTCCGTCAGCACCCAGACCTGCTGGCCACTGCGCAGGGCGCTGACCGGCAGCTCGATCAGCGATGCGGTGCGCTGAGGTGTCAGAGTCGCTTCCACCACATCGCCCAGGCGCAGGGCCGGCGTGCTGGCGCGCGCCTCCTCGGAGACGTCGAGCGCCAATGGGTCTTCCACTGCCACCATCACCTGGGTCAGCAGGCCGTTGTCCTCCAGGGACGGCAGGACGCTCCACACTTCGCCGCGCCGATGCTGGCCCTCCGGCCATGCCTTGCTGGACAGCAGGACCGGCGTGCCCTGACCGTCACGGGCATGGGTCGAGAGCCATTCCATGTCGGCCTGCGGGAGATTGAGACGCACCCAGAAGCGGTCGGTGGCCACCAGCGTCAGCAGGTCGGTGAAGGCGTTGAGGTCACTGCCTTCGCCGACCAGCCGCTCGCTGATCAGGCCGTCATAGGGCGCGCGGATCTCGGTACGTTCCAGATTGAGTCTGGCCTGGTCGCGGCTGGCGCGGGCACTGTCCACCGCGGCCTGAGCCGACTTGAGCTGAGGCTCGCGCAGCACCAGCGCTTTCTGCGCCGCCGGCAGGTTGCGACCGAAGGTCTTGTATTCCGAGGCCGCGCGGATCTGCTCGCCCTTTTCCGAGGCGAGGCTGGCTTCTGCCGTGGCGAGATCCGCCTCGGCCTGACGCAGCGCCAGCTGGTAATCCAGCTGGTCGAGACTCGCCAGCAGCTGGTTCGCGCGGACTTCACGGCCCGCCTCGATGCCCTCGGGGAAGGGGGCCAGTTGACCGCTGACCCGGGTGGATACGGTCGTCTGACGATCGGCGATCACGCGGCCGTAGCCTTCCAGTGTCGGTGCACTGGCCGTATGGCTGACCGTCACCACTTCCACACTGGGAACCGGGGCGTCACTGGGCGCGCGCTTGGGGGCGCCGGGGCGGTGGGTCATCCACCAGGCCGCCAGCGCTATCGCCAGCGCGAGAATGATCAGCGCCAGCAGGCGCATCCAGATCAGACGGCGGGAGGAGGGTGGCTTGCTGCCAGTGGCGGAGGGTGGCGATGCCGGGGTTGGCGACTCAGGGCTGTTGTCCATGCGGACTCCGGACGAAAGATGTCAGGCCCTGATGCACAACGGCCTCTGACCAGTCGCGAGAGCGCCGAGCAGAGACGAAGGATCATGGGCCAGAATGGCGGACGAAAGGGTGGATGATCGCATGATGTCATGCAGGCGCAATGCAAAAGTGGGAAATAGCGTGCAAGACGGCGCGATAGGGAATTCTGGCATTTGCCAGGCACAAAAAAAGCTGCCACATGACGTGGCAGCTTTTCGTCAGCGCTCCGGGTCGCGGGTGTCTAGAGGAACAGCCCGATCAGCAGCGCCATGCTGACGCCGATCACGCCGATCAACGTCTCCATCACCGTCCAGCTTTTCAGGGTGTCCTTCTCGGTCAGGCCGAAGTAGCGGCTGACCAGCCAGAAGCCGGAGTCATTGACGTGGCTGAGCACGGTGGCGCCACTGGCGATGGCGATCACCACCAGCCCCAGCACCGGGCCGGACAGCGCCAGCGTATCGATCACCGGCGCCATCAGACCGGCGGCGGTGATCATCGCCACGGTAGCCGAGCCCTGGATGACACGCACCGCGGTGGCGATCAGGAAGGCGAGCAGGATCGGTGGCAGATTGCTGTCGGCCATCAGGATGCCGAGCACGTCACCGACGCCGGAGTCGATCAGCATCTGCTTGAAGACACCGCCAGCCCCGGTGACCAGAATGATGATGCCGGCCGGCTCGAGTGCCTTGGTGGCGACTTCCATCACCTGTTCACGCGTCATGCCGCGACGCGTGCCCAGCAGTGTGAAGGCCATCAGCGTGGCCAGACTCAGCGCCACGAAGGGATGGCCGAGAAAGCCCAGCCAGCCGACCAGCGGACTGTCGTCACCGAACAGGAAGCCGGAGACGGTGTTGAGCACGATCAGCGCCAGCGGCAGCAGCACGATGGACAGGATCAACCCGAAGCCCGGGGCGCGCTGATTGACCTCTTCATCGCTCATCACGCTGCCGGCATTTTCCATGTACTCCGGGATCCTGGCATCGATACGCTTGGCGATGAAGCGACCGAAGATCGGCCCCGCGACGATCATCGCCGGCAGACCGCACAGCGCCCCGAACAGGATCACGTAGCCGAGGTCGGCACCGATCAGCTTGGCGACCGCGATCGGCCCCGGCGTCGGCGGAATGAAGGAGTGGGTGACGGCCAGACCGGCCAGCAGCGGAATGCCGTAATAGAGCAGCGAGCGGCCGCTGCGGCGTGCCAGTGCATAGACCAGCGGCACCAGGATGATGAAGGCCACATCCAGGAATACCGGAATCGCGACCAGGAAGCCGGTCAGCGCCAGCGCCCACTGGGAGCGTGAGGTACCGAAGCGCCCCAGCAGGGTATTGGCCATGCGGTCGACGCCGCCGGACACTTCCAGCATCTTGCCGAACATCGCGCCGAGCCCGACCACGGTGGCCACGAAGCCCAGGGTGTTGCCCATGCCGTTGGTGACGGAATCGATGATGGCGTCGGGCTGCATGCCGGTGGCCAGCCCGACCCCCAGACTCACCACCAGCAGGGCGACGAAGGCGTGCAGGCGCAGTCGCATGACGAGGTACAGCAGCAGCAGGATACCGCCGAGGGCGGCAAGGACGAGGGTGCTATCTGGGGACATGATGGCGAACTCTTGCGGCTGGCGGTGGCGGTACGATCTGCCACGGCCTTGGGCGTATGGTGTGAGGCGTGTCGTGTGAGGCCTGTGGTGCAGGGCCGGTTTTGCCAGACCTGTTGTGCAGACCTGTTGTGCAGACCTGTTGTGCAGACCTGTTGTGCAAGACCTGTTGTGCAAGACCTGTTGCTTCGTGCAGGATGAAAGTTACCGGTAACATAAGCGTCTGTGCAATGATCCGAAAGGTGCATGTCGCCGGGTCGCCACGACATGGATGATGCCTGCGCGGGGTATCCTGCGCAGCGCCGCCGCTCATGGGCTCGCCACGCAGGGTTCGCCGTGGCCGGCCCGGGTGGCAAGGTGGGACGACAGACAACACGGATATTCTTCAAGGGGAAGGGGTGTCATGCAGCAGCAGGCAGAAGGGGGGTCATCCACGGCGTCCGCTCAGGGCAGCGTCGCGCTGGACGACGAGAGCGTCACCTTGCCCGAGGGTGGGGTGCGACTGGTGGTGATGGGCGTGTCCGGGTGCGGGAAGTCGCATGTCGGCCAGGCGTTGGCGGCATGTCTGGGGGCGCAGTTCATCGACGGTGATGACTATCATGGCGAGGCCAACGTGGCCAAGATGGCGCGCGGCATCCCGCTCAATGATGAAGACCGCCATGGCTGGCTGGCCCGCCTGGTCGAGCTGATCGATGAGGCGCGCCGCGAGGGACGCAGTCTGGTGCTGGCCTGCTCCTCGCTGAAGCGACGCTATCGCGATCAGCTGCGTGGCGGGGATGCGGCGCTGGGCTTCGTGTTCCTGGAAGGCACGCGCGAGCTGTTGCTGGAGCGTCTGGAGGCGCGCACCGATCACTTCTTCAAGGGCGCCGCCATGCTCGATGACCAGCTGGCGACCCTGGAGGTGCCTGAGCGTGAGACGGAGCGCGTCTATACCCTCGACATCAGTGCCACACCGCAGGCGTTGGTCGAACAGGTATGTCAGCAGCTGACGGCGCAGCACGCATCCTCGAAAGCGCTCACGCCCGGGGCAGACTCCCGCCTCTCTGCAGGCTGAAGCCCAGGTCTTCCCACAGGCCACGCGGCGTGGAGGCGTGGTCGCCGCTCAGGCGTGCCAGCAGCAGGGCGGCGGTGCGTTCGCCGATCTCTCGGCGCGGCGTGACCACGCTGGCAAGCGCAGGCCAGGTGCCACGGGTCATCTCCAGACCATTGAAGCCGGCCAGCGCCAGCCGTGCCGGCACTTCCAGGCCGCGACGCTGACACTCGAACAGTGCACCGGCGGCCAGGTCGTCGTTGCAGCAGAAGACGGCGTCGAGATTCGGCCACCGAGTCAGCATCTCGTCCAGCAATTCGCCGCCCAGCTTGACGCTTGAGGGTGCCGGAGTGGTCATCAGGTACTCCTGTGACAGGCCGGCGGCCTCGACGGCGGCGCGCCAGCCCGCCAGACGCTGCTCGACGCGGCGGTCCATGCGCGCGGCCAGAAAGCCGATGTGCCGGCGGCCACTCTCGATCATCGCCTCCGCCATGGCGCGGCCGGCGGCGTGCTGATCCAGCCCCACCGCCATGTCCAGTGGCGCCTCACGCTTTTCCATGCACTCCACCACGGCACAGCCGGAGCGCGCGATCATCTCGGTGACGCGTTCGCTGTGGCGGCTGCCGCACAGCACCAGACCGTCCACGCCGAACGAGAGCCAGGTCTCGATCAGGCGCTCCTCTTCTTCCATCGAATAGCCGGTATGGCCGATCAGCAGCTGATAGCCGGCGGCGGCCAGCGGTGCCTCAAGCCCTCGATGCAGTTCCGAGAACACGGCATTGGACAGTGACGGGATCAGCAGCGCGATCAGCCGGGAGCGACCACTGGCGAGGCTGCCGGCCTGACGGTTGGGCATGTAACCCAGTTCGCGGGCGCACTCCCGTACCCGCTCGCGCATGGCGGCGGAGACCTTTTCGGGCTGGTTGAGCGCGCGCGAGACCGTGACCTTGGTCACGCCCAGGCGAGCGGCGATGTCGGCGAGCGTCACGCGTCTGGGGCGCGGTGGAGTGTGATGCAGAGGCGGCATGGCAATGTCAGGCGCTGGAAAGAGAGAGGCCGAGTGTCACCGTTCCGGGGTGTCATCGGCAAGGACCACGACGTCAGACGTGGCTGAGCGAGAGCAGGAACAGGATCATCGGCGGCGAGGCCAGCGAGAGCAGAAAGCCGGATACGACGGCCACGGGCACGCAGGCAACGCCGCCGGTCTGCTGGATGACCGGCAAAGTGAAGTCCATCGAGGTCGCGCCGCCGAAGCCGATGGCCAGCGGCGTGAAGCGTTGGATGGTCAGAGGGATCAACAGGAAGGCGAGCAGTTCACGGCTCAGGTCATTGAAGAAGGCTGCGCCACCCAGAATCGGCCCGAGCTGATCACCGATCAGGATGCCTGACAGCGAATACCAGCCGAAACCGGCCGACATCGCCATGCCCTGATTCCAGTCGAGTGCCAGAAGCGGTGCCGCCAGCAGTCCGCCCAGCAGCGAGCTCGCCATCACCGTCAGCGCGATGAACAGGCCATGGCGGTTGAGCAGGATCTGGCGCAGGCTCATGCCGGAGCTTCTCAGCTGGCAGCCGATCAACGCCAGCAGGGCATAGAGTGCCCACTCGGCCAGGGTGTCGGTGTCGAGCGAGATCTCCATCAGCCCCAGCACGACGCCCGCCGCGACGCCCAGCGCGACCGCCGCCGCCAGTGTCAGGGAGCCGGACAGCGCTTCCCAGCGGGTCATCGGCGCTCCTTCCACCACGCGTGAGGCATCCGCACGCAGTGCACTGCGACGTGACAGCGCCCACAGTGCCAGCAGATTCAATGGCGTGATGATGGCGAACAGAATCACCGCCTGCCCGCTCATGGCGGCCATGCCGGCGCCGAGTTGCTCCAGCCCGGCAAGCCCCATGCCCATCAGGAACAGGATGACGTAGATCGAGGCATTCACCAGCTGATTGACGACCGCCAGGCGTGCGGGCTGCTCGATACGCACCAGATAGCCGAGAATCAGCGGCAGCAGGATGAAGATGAGACCCGAGAGCATGACCCTTCCTTGTCATTGGCCGTCGACAGGACCAGAGCGACGTAAGCGATTGATTGTCAGTGAGTATCACTGGGAAGGGTTACTGTAACGATTGCCGGGGACAGAGGGTATCCCCGGGAGTGGATCCTGCGCGATAACTGCTGATGGGGGATCAGCGCGGCTTATGCCGCGGCCTGGACACCGAGTTCTGAACTCAGAGTTCTGGACTCAGAGCACCGGACACAGAGTTCTGGACACCGAGCACCGGATACCGAGCCTCACGACGGGTCACGGACTGGCCTGGCGCCGCGAGCTGCTGAGCCGGTCGAGGGTCAGATGTGCGGAGCGCTCGGGGACTTCACCTGCGGGGCTGTCCTCGTAGTCGAGGTAGTCGAGAGCCACCATCAGGCCCGGCCAGCGGGGGGCCAGCCACAGGCGGTAGTGCTTCTGATCACGATGCTTGCGCCAGGTGTCCAGCCGCAGGGTGCGGAAGGTCTGACCGGCGGCCACGCGGGATTCCTGGGCCTGGATCTCATACATCAGTGTCCGGGTGCGCCCCTTGTGATCCAGATATTCCAGCGCACAGGGGGCTCCCGTCAGGCAACTTCCCGCGGCCCACTGGGCATCGGCCTGCTGGCTCAGCAGTACCAGCAGGGTCTGGCGGTCGGGGAGGAGCGTCTCGTCAGGCTCGGGTGCCTCGCGGCTGTAGTCCTTGCCGATACCCGCCAGACGATAACCGGAACGATACCCGGCCGGCTGCAGCTGGCCCTCCTTGAGGAGGAAGCGTCCCTGCTCGTAGCCACTGGCCACCTTGATGGAGGCCTCCATGCTGGCGATGTAAAGCTCCCCGCTCTGGCTGATGCGCTGCGTGATGGGCACATCCGGCCAGCCGTCCAGCACCAGGGTGTATTGAGCGGTGAAGGGCACGGGAGACTCCGCGCTGCTCACGTCAGCGCTCGCCTGTTGCGCCGTGCTCAACAGGGCTGATCCCAGCAGCATCGCGCCAAGCCAGCCGTTCAGGCGGCAAGGCGAGGGTATCCGTCGCAGGCGTGTCCAGTGGATTCGTCGTGGTACAAGGGCAAGCATGGTGACTCCTGTCGAAGCTTTCTGTCCGCAAATGGGGCCGCCCTTGGGGAGTGGTGTCGTTCGGGGCGAGAGCATGATGATTGGGCAGCGTGGCCGCATGCAAGGTTCCCTCGCGCTGGCGCACCTCTCCTGCCAGTCGTGGATGATGCATGAGGACCTGCTGGCGATGGCCCCGATGACAGGCGCATCAGGCACAGGACGTTATTTCAGCGCTTGCTCATGCGCGCCGGACAGGTACTCTGGGAACGCCTTGTGCGTGAGCTGCAGGCTTCCCGACATGTCAGGCAGAGGTGATGTCAGGCGAGCGCGATGCAGTGATGCCAACCCCGTTTGTTCAATCAGGAGATCATCATGGCCAGCATTGTCATCATTGCCGGAGATTTTGTGGAAGACTATGAGCTGATGGTGCCGTTCCAGGCGCTGCAGGCGATGGGTCATCGGGTCGATGTGGTATGCCCGGACAAGCGTGAAGGCGATATCGTCAAGACGGCGATCCACGACTTCGAAGGCGATCAGACCTATACCGAGAAGCCGGGTCACAACTTCGCGCTCAACGCGAGCTTCGCCGACCTCAAGGCGGAAGACTACGATGCGCTGCTGATCCCCGGTGGCCGCGCTCCCGAGTACCTGCGTCTGGACGAGCGCGTGCTGAACCTGGTGCGTCACTTCGTCGAGGCCGACAAGCCCATCGCCGCCGTCTGTCATGGCCCGCAGCTGCTGGCGGCTGCCATGTCGCTGGAAGGCCATCGCGTCAGCGCCTATCCGGCCTGCGCGCCGGAGGTCAAGCTGGCAGGTGGCGAATTCGTGTCACTGGAAGTCACCGATGCCGTGACCTCCGGCAAGCTGGTGACCGCGCCGGCCTGGCCGGCCCACCCGGAGTGGCTGCGTCAGTTCAATGCCCTGCTGGCATGAGGCGTGACTGACCTCCATTGCGGCTGACATGCATTGCGACTGACATGAGCCGTGGCACGAGCTGCCATCGCGCCTCGTGATGCTCGACGACGACACCCCGCCTTGGCGGGGTGTCGTCGTTTCAGGCGGTGAGTCTTTCGATCCAGGCGCGATGCGGGGCGAGGCGTGACTGGTGTTCCGCCCGCCAGACGGGGTCGCCCAGGGTGCTGGCGTAGCGGCTGGCATGATCACAGGCCAGCAGCAGCCAGCTACCCGTCAGCGCCTCGCCGCGGGCGTGCTTGAGCTCGAGGGTTTCCAGCAGGCCCGCGAAGGCGGTGCCGGTGGAGGGCCCGACGGCAAGCCCGGCATGCTCTGCCAGCCATAGTGCCGCCGCCTGGCTGCGGGCATCCGCGATGCGTCGATAATCATCGAAGTGCACGGGGTCGAACGCTTCCAGTACACAGGGGCGGCCAATGCCCTCGATGGGGTTGGGTGCCTGAGGCGCGGGCAGTGAGGTCATGCGGGTGCCATGGGTGTGATGGTGCTGCCAACAGGCGTGATAGACGGAGTGTTCGGGGTCCACTCCGATCACGCGAGCGCCATGGCCGCTGTGGTGAAGAGGCCCCGAGTGGCGAAGAAGACCCTTGTGACGCAGATGGCGCGCGAAGGTGGCGGCGCTGCCGCCGGTGCCAGCGCCGAGAAAGACCGCCTCAAGCTCCGGCAGCTCGCGTTCGGCGATCTGTGCCAGACACTCGCCCGGCAGGCTTGTCTCGCTCTGCCAGTCGCTGGCCGTGGCGGCATGCTGGAACTGATTGAGGAAGTGGCCGCCGCTGTCCTCGGCCAGCGCCTGGGCGGACTGGCAGAGGTGGGCGGCATTCTCGATCTCCACGACACGCCCGCCCTCGTCACGAATCGCCTTCAACTTGTCACATGCGGTGCCCTTGGGCACCACGGCGATGAATTCCAGTCCCAGGCGGCGTGCCAGCCACGCTTCAGAGACCGCCGTGGAGCCTGACGAGGCGTCGATGACCGGGCGTCCGGGACTGAGCCAGCCTTGCTTCAAGGCCTGCTCGAACAACGCCATGGCCAGTCGATGCTTGAGTGAACCACTGGCGTGGGCGCGCTCGTCCTTGATCAGCACGCGCGCCTCGCCAAGCCCGCAAAGCGCAAGCTCCCTGAGCGGAGTGACGGGCGTGGCTGCCTTCAAGGCGGTCAGCTGTGCCAGGCACTCCTGTCGCCATGCTTCCAGAGGCGCCCTGTGCAGCAAGCCCTCCGAGGGAGTGGCGAGTGAAGAGGGCGCACACGGCGAGCGAGGGGGAAAGGCAGTGGTCGGCATGGCAGCGGTTCCTGTGGCGGGGAGGAGCCTTCATGGTACGACCGGCTGTCAGGCAAAACTTGCCAGTTGTCATGGCGTAGGCCATGTTCTATAGCAAGATTTTGTCGTGAGGAGGGAGTATGGAGAAAATTGTGCTCGATGCCACGGACCGCGCGCTGCTGCGGCTGTTGCAGCGTGATGCCAGCCTGTCATTGGCGGCACTGGCGGAGTCGGTGCATCTGACCACCTCACCCTGCTGGAAGCGCCTCAAGCGGCTGGAGGAATGCGGGGTGATCACCGCGCGGGTGGCGCTGCTGGATGCCGAGCGGGTCGGGCTGGGGCTGACCGCCTTCGTGCAACTCAAGACCCGCGATCATTCGCGGGCCTGGTTCGAACGGTTCGTGGCGGTGATCGAGGAGATCGAGGAAGTCACCGAGTTCTATCGCATGGCGGGCGACTATGACTACCTGCTCAAGGTTCAGGTCGCGGACATGAATGCCTACGACCGTGTCTACAAGCAGCTGGTCAATACCCTCGATGACCTCACCGATGTCTCGGCACGCTTCGCGATGGAGTGTCTCAAGTCGACCACTGCGCTTCCGGTGTGAAACGCACGCCTCAGTAGCCGTGTTCCAGACTGATGCCCGTCAGGGACTCACCGCGCTGCACGCGGCGGATGTTCTCCGCCAGCTGGTCGGCGGCCTCGGAGACCGGGGTCGGGGCGGCGGCGTGCGGGGTGATGATCACCTTCGGGTGCTGCCACAGCGGGCTGTCGCCGGCGAGCGGCTCATGCTGGAAGACATCCAGCAGCGCGCCGCGCAACTGATCCTTCTCCAGCGCCGCGAGCAGATCCTCCTCGACCACGCTGCTGCCGCGGCCGGGATTGATCAGCACGGCGTCATCGGGCAGGGCCGCGAAGACCTCTGCATTCAGCACGTCGCGAGTGGCGGTGGTGTTGGGCAGCAGGTTGATCACCGCCTTGAGGCCAAGCGTTTCATCTCCCAGCACTGCCTTGAGCGAGCGACCGCCTTCCCCCTGTTCATGGTGGCAGGTCACGCCCTCCAGGGTGTGGGCGCTGCGGCTGAAGCCATGCACGGGGTAGCCGTCTGCCGCCAGCGCCTCGGCGATCTGCCGGCCGATGGCACCCAGGCCGAGCACCGCGACCGGATAATGCCTGGCGCGCACCACGCGATGTGGCGCCCAGTGACGCTCTGACTGCTGGACAGCGTAGCGATCGAAGTCACGTCGGAAGTGCAGCAGGCCGTAGCGCACGTAATCGAGCATGTGGCTGGCCATGCCGGCATCGCGCAGCTTGAGCACCGGCACCTCTCGAGGCAGGGCGGGATTGGCCAGCAGGCTGTCCACGCCGGCACCCAGATTGAGAATCGCCTTCACGTCGTGATCGCGATGCCGCTCGAACAGTGCCGCCGGGGGTGCCCACACCACCAGGATGTCGCCCAGAGTCTCGCCGTCATCGGCAAGGATCTCGATGTCGCTGCTGTCCAGACGCTCACGTAGTGCCTCGCACCAGCGTTCTGCCCGCTCGTGATGTACCAGAATTCGCATGTGGCTCATCTGAAAGAGTCTCCTGAAAGGCCCTGGAGTATTTCCCGGTGATGTCGTGATGATGGCGCGGCCCTTGCAAGGGCCGAAGGGAAGGGCGACAGTGCCAGAGTCGCCTTTGACCCGCTGTCGGCAGAGTGACAGACTCGAATCAAGAGGGGAATTCGGATGTTCGCATATACGTTGACGGCTCTGGGCACCAGAGGCGCGCGTAAGGCTCCGCCCCGACGTGCTGCTTGCCTCAAGGCCTGATTGAACAGGAGCGCTGCATGAGCCAATTCCCGTCGCATCCGCCTATTGCCCAGCCTCCATTCGCGGGGCTCAACAACTTGCCGAATGGCGAAGCGCAGGCGATGCCCGACAACTGGGTACCGCGGCCACTGTCGGCCGGACGCCAGGCCTTCACCATCGGGGAATATCACGCCCGTATCCAGCGTGTCCGGGAAGCGATGGCGCGTGCCGGCATCGATGTGATGGTGATTTCCGACCCCTCCAACATGGCCTGGTTGACCGGTTATGACGGCTGGTCCTTCTATGTGCACCAATGTGTACTGCTGGGTCTGAGCGGTGAGCCAGTCTGGTACGGACGCCGTCAGGACGGCAACGGCGCGCTGCGTACCTGCTGGATGGGCGAGGACAACATCCTGTGGTATCCGGATTACTACGTGCAGAATCCGGACATGCATCCGATGGAGTTTCTCGCCCAGTCGATCCTGCCGCAGCGCGGCTGGCACGACGGCGTGGTGGGGGTCGAACTCGACAACTACTACTACTCGGCGCGTGCCCATCTGGCGCTGGTCAAGGAGTTGCCCCACGCGCGACTGGTGGACGCCAACTCGCTGGTCAACTGGTGTCGGGCGATCAAGTCCGAGCAGGAGATCGCCTACATGCGCGTGGCGGGGCGCATCGTCGAGCGCATGCACTCGCGCATCCTCGAGATGATCGAGCCGGGCCTGCCCAAGAGCGCACTGGTCGCCGAGATCTATCGTGTCGGGGTCGAGGGTGTGGTCGGGCCGAATGGCGAGATTCTCGGCGGCGACTATCCGGCCATCGTGCCATTGCTGCCGACCGGCAGTGATGCCGCTGCCCCTCACCTGACCTGGGATGACACGCCGTTTCGCGAGGGCGAGGGCACCTTCTTCGAGATCGCCGGCTGCTACAAGCGCTATCACGCGCCGCTCTCGCGCACCGTGTTTCTCGGTCGGCCGCCGCGCGATTTCGTGCGCGGCGAGTCCGCCCTGCTGGAAGGCATCGAAAGTGGCCTGGCCATCGCCAGGCCGGGCAATCGCTGCTGCGACATCGCGCTGGCGCTGGGCGCGGCGATGGACAAGTACGGCTTCGACCGGGGGGGCGCACGTTGCGGCTATCCCATCGGCATCAGCTATCCGCCGGATTGGGGCGAGCGCACCATGAGTCTGCGCCCCAGTGACGAGACGGTGCTGGAACCGGGCATGACCTTCCACTTCATGCCCGGCATGTGGATGGATGACTGGGGGCTCGAGATCACCGAGTCGATCCTGATCACCGAGAATGGTGCCGAGCCATTGTGTGACGTGCCCCGCCAGCTGTTCGTCAAGTGACGGGCTGGCCGTTCGTCAGTGATGCGATGCCATACGCCTTTGTTGTTGTGAGTTCGTCCGGCCAAGGAGGCCTGTCATGCGTGAATCTCCCGTCAGCCTGACCATTGACCTGAACGCCGATGGCCTTCAGCACGGCTTCTTCAAGTTGCCGATTTCCACCGATGAGTCTGCCTGGGGTGCCGTGATGACCCCGGTCAGCGTGATCGCCAACGGTGAAGGCCCCACGGTGCTGCTCACCGGCGGCAATCACGGTGACGAGTACGAGGGCATCACCGCGCTCTACAAGCTGGCGGCCCGCCTCACGCCCGAGGACGTGCAGGGGCGTGTCATCATCGTGCCGACCATGAATGCGCTGGCGGCCAAGGCCGGCCGGCGCTGCTCGCCACTTGATGGCGGCAATCTCAATCGCAGCTTCCCCGGCGATCCCGAGGGGGGACCTACCGAGCAGATCGCCGACTATTTCACCCGGGTGCTGGTACCGCAGTGTGACTACGCGCTGGACCTGCATTCCGGTGGCCGCACCCTGGATATCCTGCCGTTCGCGGCCGCGCACCGCCTGGACTATCTCGAGGCGTCGCTGGGCGTGGAGCAGTGCCGTCATCAGGAAGCCGAGAGTCTGGCCGGCGCGCTGGCCTTCGGTGCGCCTTCGGCGATGATGATGTTCGAGCTGGATGCCGAGGCGCTCTACGACACTGCCGTGGAACGCCAGGGCAAGGTCTTCGTCACCACGGAGCTGGGGGGCGGCGGTTCCACCACGCCTGAGCGCCAGGCGATCGCCGACCGTGGCGTCGACAACTTCCTCGCCTTCAGTGGCGTGCTGCGCGAACGCAGTCGTGCCGACCTGGAGGGCGATGTCGAGCGACGCCATGCCGACCAGGCGGCCAGGCCGCTGCTGATCGACATGCCGGATGCCAGCTGCTACGTGCAGAGTGAGCATGAAGGCCTGCTGGAACTGTGCGTGGCGCTGGGTGAGCAGGTCAGCGCGGGGCAGTGCGTGGCTCGGGTCTACCCGCTGGGGCGGGCCGGTCAACCGGCGGTGGAATATCGTGCTGAGCGCGACGGCGTGCTGGTGGCACGGCGCTTCCCGGCGCAGGTCAGTCTCGGCGATACGCTGGCGGTGATCGCCGAGGTGGTGGACGATCTGGCGCGAGATGCCTCATGAGTTCAGGCGCTGCGCGCGCGATGCCCGCGCCCAGGCTTGATGCCTTCGATCTGAAGATTCTGGCGATCCTCGAGCGCGATGGTCGCATCACCAAGTCGCGGCTGGCCGAGGAGATCAATCTGTCGGTCAGCCCGTGCTGGGAGCGGGTCAAGCGCCTTGAGCAGGCCGGTATCATCGAGGGCTATTCGGCGCGCATCAATCAGGCGCTGCTCGAGGCGCAGCGCGGCGGTGCCGTGGTGGCAGCCCCGCGCACGCCGGTATGGGTGGAGATACACCTCAAGCATCACGATGCCGAGAGCTTCCAGCGCTTCGAGCGCGCCATGCGCGAGGCGGACGAGGTGATCGAGTGTGTGGCGGTCGGCGGCGGCGTGGATTATCTGCTGCGTCTCGAGACGGCGAGCATCGATGCCTACCAGCGATTGATCGACCGCTGGCTGGTCTCCGAGCTGGGGATCGATCGTTACTTCACCTACATCGTTACCAAGCAGGTAAAATAGCGCGCCATTGCAGCCGACCTTCCTCTTTCGCAGCGCGAGATATCATCACCATGGCGCCTTCCACCGCCCCTTCAGGCTCCGTTGTCAGCCAGTCCCATGTCCTCCTATCTGACGCGCCGGTGCTGATCTTCGATTCGGGGGTCGGAGGACTCTCGGTGGCGGCGGAGATTCGCCGCCAATGGCCGACGTTGCCGCTGGCCTATGTGTGTGACAACGCCGCGCTCCCCTACGGCACCAAGGCCGATGACTGGCTGGTGACGCGCATCGCGCAAGTGTGTGCGGCGGCGGTCGAGGCAAGTGGAGCGCGTGCCCTGGTGGTGGCGTGCAATACCGCCAGCACGCTGGCGCTGCAGGCATTGCGCGAGACGTTGTCGATTCCGGTGATCGGTACCGTACCGGCGATCAAGCCTGCCGCGCTGCTGGCGCGCAGCCGTCAGAGCGCGGTGCGCCGCGCACAGGGCGAGCCGCCAGTGTTCGGCTTGCTGGCCACCTCCGCCACGGTGAGGCGTGCCTATACCGAGCAGTTGATCCATGATTTCGCGGCGGACTGCCAGGTGATTCGCGTCGCGGCGGACCCGCTGGTCGCCGAGGCCGAGCGCCGTCTGCGTGGCGAGGCGGCTCGCCCCGAGGTGGTCGCGGCGAGTCTGGCGGATCTCGCGGCGGTACCGGGGCTGGAGGTGGTGATTCTCGGCTGTACCCACTTCCCGCTGCTCAGCGCGGATATCGCCAGCGCCTTGGGCAGGAATGCTCCGGGTGAACCACCGCTGGCGCTGGTGGATTCCGGCGCGGCGATCGCACGGCGCGTGGCCCATGTGCTGGAGTTGCCGGCCCGCACGGCGCAGCCCACGCTGGCGCAAGACGAGGTGTCTGACGCAGGCATCGCCCTGGCGACGGACGCCTGTCAGCCCGGCCTTGCCACTGCACTTGAAAGCCAGGGGTTTGCCGCCCCTCGAGGACTCGCGCTCGGCCCCTGACGGCCCCTGTCGCTGCATGAGTCACCAACCCGTGCTTGAGCTTCGCGCTGCCGGTGGTAGGCTAGCGCGCCCAACCTTTGAATGGACGTGATCGGCATGGCTCTCCATGACCTCATCCGCGTCCCTTTGCTCATCGTTTCAGTGCTGCGGTATGCCCGCAGGCAGGAGTCAGTGTGGCCATCGCCGTCGTCGATCCCAGTCAGTATGAACAGCAGCTTGCCGAGAAGGCCGAGCAGACCCGCGCCCGTTTCGCCGCCTTCGATGCGCCGGAGCTCGAGGTGTTTCCCTCGCCGCCCAGTCATTACCGCATGCGCTGCGAATTTCGTATCTGGCATGAGGATGACGACCTCTACTATGCGATGTTCGAGGTGGAATTCGACGACGAGGGCAACAAGAAGAAGACGGTGGTGCGCATGGACGACTTCCCGGTGGCCAGCCAGCGCATCAATACGCTGATGCCGCTGCTGCGTGAGCGACTCAAGGCCAGTCCGGTGCTGCGTGAGCGTCTGTTCCAGTGTGAATTCCTCACCACCCTGAGTGGCGAGGCACTGGTCACGCTGATCTATCACCGCAAGCTGGAAGAGGACTGGGAAGCCGAGGCGCGCGCGCTGGAGCAGGAACTCGACATCATGATCATCGGGCGTTCACGCAAGCAGCACCTCGTGCTGACGCGCGATCACGTCTTCGAGCGTCTCGAGGTCGATGGACGTGAATATGTCTATCAGCAGGTCGAGAACAGCTTCACCCAGCCCAACGCCGAGATCTGCCGCTCCATGCTCAGCTGGGCGCGCGACGTGACCCATCCGGACAAGGCGCGAGCGGAAGGCCGGGAGCAGGGCGATCTGGTCGAGCTCTATTGTGGCAACGGCAATTTCACCATCGCGCTGGCCGAGAACTTCCGTCGCGTGCTGGCCACCGAGATCTCGCGGACGTCGGTGGCTTCGGCGCAGGTCAATCTGGCGGCCAATGGCATCGACAATGCCCAGGTGGCGCGCATGTCCGCCGAGGACTTCTCGCTGGCACTGGCCGGCGAGAAGGAGGGGCGGCGCGTGGCGGAGATGGACCTCGAGAATCATGACTTCCGCACCGTGCTGGTGGACCCGCCGCGCGCCGGTCTCGATGCCGACAGCTGCGAGCAGACCGCGCGCTACGAACGCATCGTCTATATCTCCTGCAACCCGCAGACGCTGAGCGAGAATCTCGAGGTGCTGTGCCGTACGCATCGCATCGAGCGTTTCGCGCTGTTCGACCAGTTCCCCTATACCGACCACCTGGAGTGTGGGGTCTATCTCGTCAGGAAGTGAGTGAAAGCAGGCGTGTCAGCAAGTGAGAGACGGCGGAGCGTTTTCCGCGTCGACGCTTGAAAAGCCGAGGCCCCGTTGCCAACTAGACTCCAGATCCGGCTCCATGAGCCATCGGGAGTGATAGTGGCGGCGGGGCCTCGTCGTGTCTGTCTCGATGAACGCCTTGTTAGACTTTCGTTTCATGACGCGAGGCGCAAGTCAATACCCGATGCACAGATGTCATGCAGCATGACCAATATGGAACAGGCATGGGGCCGAGGCACAGACTGCGCTAGTCTGTGATGCACTGCATGAGCCTGCGCCTTGGCATCCTGTCACGGGTGCGAGCGCGGGCTCTCTATGACTATTCTTCCTGATACTTCCATCAGGTCAGTCGAGGTGATTGATGCTACACGTGGCGACGGACGGCAAGCAGGAATTCCTTGCGCAGCTCCAAGAGCAGCTGGACAAGCGACTTCCCAAGGACAAGGTGCAGGAAATCGCGGCCTTTGCGCGCGATTATCATGCGACGGCTTCCTTCGAGGACATGGCCGAGCGCAAGCTGGATGACCTCTACGGCTCCACTCTGGCCGTATGGCACTTCCTGCAGAGTCACGCTGCCCCCAAGGTGCGCGCCTACAACCCTGACTTCGAGAAGCATGGTTGGCAGTCCACCCATACCATCATCGAAGTGCTGCACCCGGACATGCCCTTCCTGGTGGACTCGGTGCGCATCGAGCTCAATCGTCGCGGTATCACCGTGCATGCCATCCACAATGCCGTGCTGGCCGTGGCGCGCGACGCCTCCGGTCAGCTGGAGCGCGTGACCGCGCCGCGCGCCGAGAACGCTCCCGAGACGCGCGAGTCACTGATCTACATCGAGATCGATCGTCACAACGATGGCGAGATGCTCGAAGATCTGGAAAACAGCCTGAGTGAAGTGCTGGCTGAAGTGCGGGTCGCCGTGGCGGATTTCGAGGCCATGCGCTCCCAGGGGGCTCAGGCGCTCAGAGAGCTGCGTGACAACCGTCCTGCCACCGTGTCCGAGGCGGATCACCAGGAAGCCTGCGAGTTCATGGAGTGGATGGGCAACGATCACTTCACCTTCCTCGGCTATGACGAATACACCGTCGAAGAGCAGGAAGACGGTACTCGCGTGCTGAGCAAGGTCGAGGGTTCCGAGCTTGGCGTCCTGAAGCTGGACCTCGAGCGCTATCACGAGCAGTCCCGCCATCAGCAGAGCGTCAACAGCGATCAGTACGTGCTGATCCCGGAGCTGCTGTCCTTCGCCAAGAGCGCCTTCCACGCCCGCGTGCACCGTCCGGCCTATCCGGACTACATCACTGTCGAGCGCTTCGATGCCGAAGGCCGCGTGATCGGCGAGCGTCGTTTCCTGGGGCTCTACACCTCCACGGTCTACAACCAGAGTCCGCGCAACGTGCCGATTCTGCGTCGCAAGGTGCAGGACGTCATGGAGGCCGCCGGGGTCAACCCGAAGGGCCACAACGGCAAGCACCTGCTGCAGATTCTGGAAGTCTATCCGCGTGATGACCTCTTCCAGATCTCCACGGATGAGCTGACCCGCACCGCCACCAGCATCCTCAATATCCGTGAGCGTCGTCGCGTGCGTCTGATCGTGCGTGAAGACCGCTTCGGCAAGTTCTTCTCCGTGCTGGTGTTCGTGCCGCGCGATGTCTACTCCACCGACCTGCGCGTGCGCATCCAGAATCTGCTCTGCGAAGAGCTGGATGCCACCTTCGGTGATTTCACGCCGTATCTGTCCGAATCCGTGCTGACACGCATCCAGTTCATCCTGCGCTTCAAGGGCGACGAGCCTGGCCAGTACGACATGCGCGCGCTGGAGAACAAGATCGCCCAGCTGGCACGCAGCTGGCGTGACGAGCTGCATGCCGCGATGGTGGAAGGCTTCGGTGAAGAGCAGGCCAATGAACTGATGAGCCGTTATCGCGATGCCTTCCCGGGCAGCTACCGTGATGACTTCTCGCCGCGCACCGCCGTCTACGACGTGGGCCATCTGCGTGCGCTGGATGAAGGCGATGTCGTGGCCTTGAGCACCTATCGTCTGGTCGAGGATGACAACTCGGGTGTCAACCTGAAGCTGTTCCACAAGCATCAGCCGATTCCGCTGTCCGACGTGCTGCCGGTTCTCGAGAACCTGGGGCTGCGCGTCATCGGCGAGCGTCCTTACGAGATCGAGCGCAGCGATGCCACCTGCTGGATCCACGATTTCGATCTGGAGCATCACGGCAAGGGCGCAGTCGAGCTGTCCGAAGTGCGCGAGAGCTTCATCGAAGCCTTCAAGAAGATCTGGTCCGGCGAAGCCGAATCCGACGCCTTCAACCGCCTGATCATCGGCTCCGGCCTTGATTGGCGTGAAGTGGCGATGCTGCGTGCCTACGCGCGTTACCTGAAGCAGATCCGCTTCGGCCTCTCCCAGGCCTACATCGCCAATGCCCTGGGCAGCCATCCGGATATCACCCGCGAGCTGGTGCAGCTGTTCAACCTGCGCTTCGACCCGCAGGGTCAGGGCGATGAGGATGACGTCAGCGCCTGCCGCGAGCGCATCAACGGTCTGCTCGATCAGGTCTCCAGCCTCAACGACGACCGTCTGCTGCGTCGCTACGTGGATCTGATGATGGCCACGCTGCGCACCAACTTCTTCCAGCCGGCGGAAGATGGTCAGGCCAAGGACTACATCAGCTTCAAGCTCGATACCCGTCAGATTCCGGACGTGCCCAAGCCGCGTCCGATGTTCGAGATCTTCGTCTACTCGCCGCGCGTCGAGGGCGTGCACCTGCGCGGTGGCAAGGTCGCGCGCGGTGGTCTGCGCTGGTCCGACCGTCACGAGGACTTCCGCACCGAAGTGCTGGGGCTGGTCAAGGCGCAGCAGGTCAAGAACGCGGTCATCGTGCCGGTGGGTGCCAAGGGCGGCTTCGTCTGCAAGCGCATGCCGGAAAGCAACGACCGTGACGTGATCCAGAAAGAAGGTATCGCCTGCTACCAGATCTTCATCCGCGCACTGCTCGACATCACCGACAACCTGTCCGGTGGTGACGTGGTACCGCCGAACGCCGTCGTGCGCTATGACGAAGACGACCCCTACATGGTGGTCGCGGCGGACAAGGGCACCGCGACCTTCTCCGACATCGCCAATGCCATCTCCAACGAGTACGGCTTCTGGCTGGGCGATGCCTTCGCCTCCGGTGGCGCCAACGGCTATGACCACAAGGGTATGGGCATCACCGCCAAGGGCGCTTGGGTCAGTGTGCAGCGTCACTTCCGCGAGATGGGCATCAACATCCAGGAAGACGAGTTCAGCGTAGTCGGTATCGGTGACATGGCCGGTGACGTCTTCGGCAACGGCATGCTGCTGTCCGAGAAGATCCGTCTGGTCGGTGCCTTCAACCACCGCAACATCTTCGTCGACCCGAACCCGGACACCGCGAAGAGCTTCGCCGAGCGCGAGCGTCTGTTCCGTCTGCCGCGTTCCAGCTGGGACGACTACGACAAGAGTCTGATCAGCGAAGGTGGCGGTCTGTTCTCGCGTGATGCCAAGACCATCACCATCACGCCGCAGATGAAGGAAGTCTTCGACATCCGCGAAGACCGACTGGCGCCCAACGAGCTGATCAACGCGATGCTCAAGGCGCAGGTCGATCTGATCTGGAACGGCGGTATCGGCACCTACGTCAAGGCCTCCACCGAGACTCACGCCGATGTCGGTGACAAGGCCAACGACGGTCTGCGCATCAACGGCAACGAGCTGCGCTGCAAGGTGGTCGGAGAGGGCGGCAACCTGGGGCTGACCCAGCGTGGCCGCATGGAAGCCGCAGCCAAGCGTGGCGTGCGCGTCAACACCGACTTTATCGACAACGCCGGTGGCGTGAACTGCTCGGATCACGAGGTCAACATCAAGATCCTGCTGGACGACATCGTCGCCCGCGGTGACCTGACCGACAAGCAGCGCAACCAGCAGCTGGCCGAGATGACCGACGAGGTCGGCGAGCTGGTGATCAAGGACAACTATCGCCAGACCCAGGCACTGTCGCTCTCCGAGCTGCAGTCCAAGGAAGGCATGGGTGTCTTCCGTCGCTTCATCAATGAACTCGAAGCGGCCGGTACCCTGGATCGCGAGCTCGAGTTCCTGCCTTCCGATGAGGCGCTGATCGAGCGTTCCAATGCCGGTGAAGCCCTGACCCTGCCGGAACTGTCCGTGCTGGTGTCCTACGCCAAGAGCGATCTCAAGACCAGCCTGATCGCCTCTGACGTGCCGGATGACAGCTACGTGCAGCAGCATCTGGAGCGCGCCTTCCCGCGCGTGCTGATGGAGCGCTTCCCGGAGGAAATGTATCAGCACCGTCTGAAGCGTGAGATCGCTGCCACCCAGATCGCCAATGACCTGGTGGATCACATGGGCATCGCCTTCGTGCGTCGCCTGGAAGACACCACCGGTGCCGGCAAGGCCGAGATTGCGCGTGCCTACATCGTGGCGCGTGACAGCTTCAACCTGGAAGCGCTGTGGACCCAGATCGAGGCGCTGGATCACCAGGTGCCGGCCGACATGCAGTACCGCATGATGAGCGATCTGATGCGCCTGATGCGTCGCGCCACCCGCTGGTTCCTGCGTCAGCGCAGCAGCATGGGCGTCAAGGAGAGCATCTCGCACTTCGCGCCGCGTCTGGCTCAGCTGTCCGAGAGCATCGGCGAGCGCCTCAAGGGCGAAGCCCGCGAGCACTGGGAGGCTCGTCGCGACCACTACGTCGAGGCAGGCGTTCCGGAAGCGCTGGCCAGCACCATCGCGGCGACCTCAAGCCTGTATGCCGGTCTCGGCATCATCGAGGCCGCCAAGGTGACCGGCGAGAAGATCAACCGTGTCGCGGAAGCCTTCTACGGCATCGGCCATCGTCTCGAGCTGCCGTGGGTCGGCGACAAGATCAACGGCCTCGAGGTGCAGGACAGCTGGCAGGCCCAGGCGCGCGAGAGCTTCCGTGATGACCTGGATCGTCAGCAGCTGGCCCTGACCGTCAGCGTGCTCAAGCAGGACAATGCCCCGCGCGAGATCGATGAGCGTGTCGACAACTGGATGGCAAGCCATGAAGGACTGGTCAGCCGCTGGTGCTCACTGCTGGGCGAGATGAAGAGTGGTGCCCAGTTGAGCTTCCCGCTGTTCGCCGTCGCACTGCGTGAACTGGTCGATCTGGCCGAGTCCCGTCGCGAGGCGTGAGCCGGGCAGGAACTCTGCTGACCCGCGATACGCACATCTGTAAGCGTCATCGCTGAACGAAACCCCCGCCAATGGCGGGGGTTTTTTTGTGCAATCAAGAAAATCGCGATTGCCAAGGCTGGGGTAAGGTAACTGTCGTCGAGGGTCTGGTATGCTGAGGGCAGCGAGTGCAACCCCTGTTTCCTGAGCCGCATGGTTGCCGCGATGGCAGCGGTCGGCTTACGTTATCAAGAACTTCAGTACAACAAGGCAGAGACACCATGTCACAACGTGCGTTACCCCTTGCCTGCGCCATTGCGCTCGGCCTCTCCAGTCTCGCATCCCAGGCCGTGCTGGCTGATGGCAGCCCTGCACAGCAGCGTGCCGAAGCCGCTGCGGGCAAGCTGGATATCTCCAAGTTTCTCAAGCCGCGCAGCGATGCCCACAGCCAGAACTTCCAGTTCGGTGGTACCAGTGTCCATCAGTTCACCATCAAGGAAGCCGGACGCTATGAGATCGACGGCAACGCCAACTTCGATGTGAGTGATCCCTACACCCTGGATGCCAGCCTGGAAGACGAGCAGGGTGCGATCATCGCCACGGGCACGGGTGACAGGGCATCGGATGGCCTGAACATGAATGTCGAGCTGGAGCCCGGGGTCTACAAGCTTCGCGTACGCGCCGACAAGCTGGGCGCCGGCAAGTCGGGTGGCAATACCTATGAAGTGAACGTGGCGGGCCTCAGCGAGAGCGGTGAGAAGCTCTCCGCCGAGGAAAGCGGCATCGAGACCGGTGACGGTCTGGTGTTCCTGGACACCGATGGTGATGGCCGCCGCACTGCCTTCGTCGATGCAGACGATGAAGTGGCGACCATCAAGCCGGCCACCGTGGCCGCGGCTGAGCAGGCGGCGCGCGAGCAGAAGGCCGCCGAGACCGGCAACGCTGCCGCGGAAGGTAGCGCTACTGCCGGTGAAGCCGTCGCCAGCACGGCGACTGGCACGGCCGAAGCTGCCTCTTCTGCGTCTGCCACTACGGCGTCTGCCACTACGGCGGCGGCGACCGGCAGCGCTGCTGTCACCGAGAGTGAAGCGGAGCCGGACCGTCGTTTCGATGAGATCGTCACCGATGTGCGCATTCGCGAGAAGGGCGAGGTCATGACCTTCGATGTCTCAGATCGCGGCACCGTGACCATCGACAGCGAGACATTCCCGGGCAGCGAAGGTACCTACAAGCTGCAGATGCGCCTGCTGGATGAGAACGGCAATACCGTGGCCAGCGACAAGGGCGAAGGTTTCGAGGGCGACTTCCACCTCGAGACCGTGCTGGAACCGGGGCGCTACACCGTGTGGGTCAGCGGTCAGAAGTTCGGCACTGCCATGGAAGGGGTCAACAACTACACCGTGCGAGTGCGTCAGCTGGACGTCAAATAAGCCCAGCGCTCAGACCCTGACAGTGACAAGGAAGGCGGCCCTCGGGGCCGCCTTCTTTCGTGTGTCGCTTCCTTGTCGCCTTCCTCTGTGCCTCATCTTCGTCACTTCTCTTTGTCACTTCTCTTCGTTCTCCCTCGTCATTCTCGCCTGAGGCAATCGCGTCCGGCGGAGTGTCTGTCGCGACGGGCTTCGGGTATACTTCGCGCCCAGTTCCGCTGTCGTCATGCCCCCTGTCGCTGCTGCCTGGAGATCACCATGTACTCGTTTGCTCGCTCGCTTCTGTTCAAGCTCGATCCGGAAACGGCTCATGGTGTGACGCTCAACGCCCTGGACATGGCCCATCGGCTTGGCATGGCGCGTGGATTGGGCGGTGAGGCACCACGTGACCCGGTGACGCTGATGGGGCTCGAATTCCCCAACCGTGTCGGGCTGGCTGCCGGTCTCGACAAGAATGCCGATCACCTCGATGCGCTCGCCGCCCTGGGATTCGGTTTCGTCGAGGTCGGCACGGTGACGCCGAAAGGGCAGGCTGGCAATCCGAAGCCGCGCCTGTTCCGCCTGCCGGAGCACCAGGCGATCATCAACCGCATGGGCTTCAACAATGCCGGGGTTGAGCATCTGGTCGCGAAGGTCAAGGCGAGTCAGGCGCGTGGTGCCTCCGGAGTCGTGTTGGGGATCAACATCGGCAAGAACCTGACCACGGCGGTGGATGATGCGCTGAGCGACTATCTGGTCTGCCTCGAGGCCGTGCATGCTCACGCCGACTACATCACCGCCAACATCTCGTCGCCCAACACGCCGGGATTGCGCAATCTGCAGTTCGGGGATCACCTCAATCAGTTGCTGGCGGGGCTGCGCGAGCGCTGTGATCAACTCGATGCCGAGCGTGGCAAGAAGGTCCCGCTGGTGATCAAGATCGCCCCTGACATGGACAGTGAAGAGATTCTGTTCGTGGCGCGTGCGCTGGCTGACAATGGCATCGATGGTGTCATCGCGACCAATACCACCATCGAGCGCTCCGCGGTCGCGGGGAGTTCGCACGCAGAAGAGGCCGGTGGCCTGTCCGGTGCGCCGGTGCGTGAATCCTCCACCCGCGTGATTCGCGGGCTGCGCGAAGCCCTGCCGAACATGCCGATCATCGGTGTCGGTGGTATCACGGATGGTGAGAGTGCGCGCGAGAAGGTCGCGGCGGGCGCGGACCTGGTTCAGCTGTACTCCGGACTGATCTATCGCGGCCCGGCGCTGATCGGAGAGTGCGCGCGTGCATTGGAGAAGGCGGATACGCTCATCAAGCTGTGATCAGACAGCCAGACAACGAAAGAGCCGCCTCCTGACATCAGAAGGCGGCCTCGGTACCGGCGTGAATGATGATGTGGCAGTGTCAGCGATATGTCTCGTGAACTGACATTGCCGTGTTGGCTGCCATGTCCAGCCAGCGTGCACGATGCGAAGCGCTTTTGCCGTCAGGGACGGCGGTCGGGTATTGGCCCATCGAGCTCATCGGGTCCGTGGATGGTGATAGCAGGCCTGCAAGAAGCCTGCTGATGCAGTCAAGGTGAACGTTTGCCCGTGTCGTGCTCCGCGCTGAACCGTCGTTCATGCAGGCCGTCGCCTGCCGCGCATTCTCTGGAGCCATGTCGCGAGGGAATCGACACGAGCGCCAACATCTCGGCCTTTCAAGCGGAGAAGCGAGTCGGCCCCATTGCCTACTGCTTCACGCGCCTGACAGTGCCGTGCGTCTTCAAGATAGAAATAAGGCGTTACCTCCCTGGTGGCTTGTCATGTCGCTAAGCGACGTCCTTGGGATTTTCCGGGTGACATCAGTATCGACTGAGTCACCGTGAACACCTCGAGTCCTCTCTGTACGTGCCTTCCGGCGCCATTGATCAGGCGATCCGGTAGACTGATGCCGGAGAATCCGCTTGCGCAGCGCATCAGGCTGCGTGGGCGGGGTGAAAGGCGCCAGGCGCCATCTTCAGGTGTCACTCCTTGACGTCATGCATCCTGAAAGTCATCGGGACGGGAATCAACATCCCGGTGGGAGTATCCTGGTTTGTCCATTGCCGGAGCCCGCTGGGGCTCAGGACAGCACCATGGGGTTCTTGTGGATGCCGGACACGCCGGTCATGCCAGACCATTGGTCGCCACGTCCTTCGCGCCAGCCACTCATCCAGAATTCACGTAGATTGACATCGATACTGGGACAATCATCACGGGAACGACCGGTAACGCCGGCCTTGTAGCCGTGAACATAGGCACGCTGAAAGCGATCACGTTTCTGTCTCTTCATGGATGACCTCTATGTGAGAACCCATCGGCATTGGAGTCACTGTCGTGGTGTCTCTCGAGGAGACATCGTCCGGTGGCAGCGACTCGATACAGCATGGCTTGCCGAGTGAGAGAGTAGGCCGATGACCCGAAGGTCACTGCCGGCCTCGTGCTTCATCACCTCAGTGGCCACTGACCAGCCGTGTCGGGAAAGGCCGTGGATGTGAGATGATGGAGGGTCTTGCCAGTACATGCTCGAGCGTGATGGTGGATAGGTCACTGCAGGCCCGGATCTCTGCTCTGAAGGTTGTGTCATCAGAATCCTGTTTCATCGGTGGCAATGGTCACCGAGATGCAGTCGGGCATGCTGCCTGAATGAGGGTTTCGCTCCGTGAACCTCCTTTTCGCTTGGCGTGTCACCTTTCCGAATTGCAGCTACACCTATAGTTTTTAGAACACTGCCTCTGGCTTGTCGACAGCCGTATAGGAATATCGCTAGTGCCAGAAGCCAACTCACAGGAATAAGTCCGGCCTTTGCCGGTGAGAGATTCATGACTGACACGACTTCTGCGACTTCGCCGCGCGCCCCCAGCAACCCGCTCTCCACCTGGTTTGCGACCTGTCCGCGTGGCCTCGAGACCTTGCTGGCTGACGAGCTGACGTCGCTGGGTGCCGAGGTGACCGGCACTACCGTGGCCGGCGTCCACTTCAATGGAAGTCAGGAGACGGCTTACCGCACCATCCTGTGGTCACGCCTGGCCAATCGCATCATTCGCCTGCTGACCCGCGTGGGCGGCGTCGACACCGGCGAGCAGCTGCGCAAGGCGAGCGCCGGCGTCGACTGGGCAATGGAATTGCCGGATCGTGCCTCCATCGCCGTTGATTTCCATGGAACATGGAAGGATATTCGGCATACCTTCTTCGGCGCTCAGACCGTCAAGGATGGCATCGTCGAGGCGATGTTCGAGGAAGGTCGCCACAAGCCGACCGTCGATGGCAAGAATGCCGATCTGCGCATCTATGCGCATCTGCATAATGGCTATGTGACTCTCGGGATCGACCTCGTCGGCCGCAGCTTGCATCAGCGCGGCTACCGCCCCGACCTCGCCCATGCGCCACTCAAGGAGAATCTGGCCGCGGCACTGCTGATGCGTGCCGATTGGCCGGCACGTGCGGCGCGGGGTGAGAGCCTGGTCGACCCGATGTGCGGTTCCGGCACGCTGCTGATCGAGGCGGCCTTGATGGCGGCGGATATCGCCCCGCAGTCGCTGAATGAAGACTTCGCCTGCCGCCACTGGGGGCGTCATGACGAGCGTATCTGGAAAGGTCTGCGCGAGGAGATGGAGCAGCGTGCCATCGCCGGTCGCCGCAAGGTCACCGCGCGTCTGTTCGGGCGTGATCATAGCCCGCAGGCGATCTCTGCCGCGCGCTCCAACGCCATGCGTGCCGGGATTCCGGCGCTGATCGAGCTGGAAGGCGCCTCCGTCGCCGAGCTGACCTGTCCCGAGGGCGCCACCACCGGCCTTGTGATGACCAACCCGCCCTACGGCGAGCGTCTGGGTGAGCTGCCGGCATTGGTGCCGCTCTATGCAAGCCTCGGTGAGCGCATGAAGCGTCACTTCGGCGGCTGGACGCTGGGCATGTTCACCGGCAACCCGGACCTCGGTCACCGTCTGGGCCTGCGTGCGCATCGTCAGTACGCCTTCCGCAACGGTCAGCTGGATTGCAAGCTGCTGATGATCGACGTGGCAGCGCGTGAGCGAGCGGTCGACGAGGACAGCGTGGCGGAAGATGCCCGCAGTCAGCCGGCACTCAGCGAGGGCGGCCAGATGTTCGCCAATCGCCTGAAGAAGAACCAGAAGACGCTGTCTCGCTGGCTCAAGCAGAGCGGCACCACCTGTTATCGCCTCTATGATGCCGACATGCCGGAATACGCGCTGGCCATCGATATCTACGGGCGTCATGTGCACGTGCAGGAATACACGCCGCCCAAGTCCGTGGATGCCAGTCAGGCGCAGCGTCGTCTGATGGATGCGCTGGCGGCGATTCCGCAGGTACTGGGCTGCTCGCCCAACGATATCCATATCAAGCAGCGCACGCGTCAGGCGGGCAAGGCGCAGTACACCCGTCAGGACAGCTCCGGTCAGCGTATCGAGGTGCAGGAAGGCGACGCCAGACTGTGGGTGAATCTCAAGGACTACCTGGATACCGGCCTGTTCCTGGATCACCGCCCGGTGCGCAAGCTGCTGGGCAAGGAAGCGGACGGCAAGCGGGTGCTCAACCTGTTCTGCTATACCGCGACGGCCACCGTGCACGCGGTTTTGGGCGGTGCCAGCGAGAGTGTCAGCGTCGACATGTCCAATACCTACCTGGACTGGGGGCGCGAGAACTTCAAGCTCAATGGCATCAGCGAGAAGCGTCACCAGCTGGTGCGTGCCGACTGCCTGAAGTGGCTGGAGCGTTCCCGCGAGGAGTTCGACCTGATCTTCCTGGATCCGCCGACCTTCTCCAACTCCAAGAAGATGGAAGGCACCCTGGATATCCAGCGTGATCACGCGCGCCTGATTGACCTGGCGATGGCCAGTCTGGCGCCGGGCGGCACGCTGATCTTCTCCAACAACCATCGTCGCTTCGTGATGGATGACAGCGTCAGCCAGCATCATGTGGTGGAAGACCTGTCGCGCAAGCTGCTGGACCCGGACTTCAAGCGCCGTCCGGATATCCATCACGTCTTCCGCATCCGTCGCGCCAGCGACGTGAAGGGCTGAGCGATGGCCAGCGTCCCGCTGTGGCTCTACACCACGGCGGGCTGTCATCTGTGTGCTCGGCTGGAAGCCACGCTGCAGGCGCTGGGGGCAGATGTCACGCTCACGCGGGTCGAGATCGCCTTCGACGCGCAACTGAGCGAGCGTTACGCGACACGCATTCCCGTGCTGGCAAGCGCATCGGGTGCAGAGTACTCGCTGGCAGATGGCGAAGAGGCCTTGCCGGGCTGGTTGCGCGCGCAGGGCGTCGAGCAGGGCGTCGATCAAACGCCCCCTGCCAGGCGTGACTCAGGCGTCGAGCCGCAGGGGCATGTCATGCGCCATGGGCGTCGCTTTCTGCGCTGATTCGCATCATGTCCGGGCCTGAACGAAAGACCGCCGCTACCTCAAGGTAGCGGCGGTCTTCTTGTCTGCGGGTCCCTGCGGCGGCCTAGCTTTCCAGCAGTGACATCTGGCGCATGGCATCTTCGGCCTCGGGGCTGTCAGCCGTGGCCTCCAGCACCTTGGTGAAGCCACGTGAGGCCTGGATGTGAGCGAGGTCACTGACCCAGGTCATGGCCTGCTCGTAGCTTTCGGCCAGATCGTGCTTCAGTCCGCCGAACTGGGTGCCGATCTGGCCCCAGGAGCGACTGACGATCCAGTCGCCGAACATGTCCTGATGTACATGGACCAGGACGTAATCATGATGGCTTTCCCAGCGGATGATCACGCGTGACTCCCGAGGTGAAACAGAGGTGGCATGTGGATGGCTCGCAAGGCGCTGCAGGCTTGTGGCGCATGCTGCGTACGCCTAAGATGGCACGGCGGCGAACGCTGAATCATACCATTGTAATCTTCGCATGCCTTGCGGCAAGTCAGAAGCTTTGCAAGACGCCATGCACGCGGCAACGACCGCAACGCTACCCACCGGCACAGCAAGGAACAAGGCAACAGATGCACATCATCGTGGATGATAACGTCCTTCTGGCAGAAGAGTTCTTCTCTGAATTCGGGGAAGTGATCTGTCTGCCGACCAGCGAGATCACCAATGCCGTCCTCAAGGAAGCCGACATGCTGATCTGCCGCTCCACGCTCAGGGTGGATGAGGCATTGCTGAAGGGCACTCGGGTGCGCTTCGTCGGCTCGCCGATCATCGGTACGGATCATGTCGATCTCGACTGGCTCGAGTCGGCAGGGATTCACTTCACCAATGCGCCGGGCTGCAATGCCGATTCGGTGGTGGATTACGTGCTGTCCTCGCTGTGGCATCTGGCGGAGCAGGAAGGCTTCGATCTGCAGCTCAATCGTCGTTTCGGCGTGGTCGGTGCAGGTCAGGTCGGCTCGAGGCTGATCAAGCGTCTCGAGTCGCTGGGCGCCGAGGTGCTGGTCTGTGATCCTCCGCGCGCGCTGGCGCAGGAGTCGGGAGAGGAGGCGGAAGAAGCGCTGAATTTCGTCGATATCGATCATCTCGTGGCCGAGTGTGATGTCATCTGCGTGCATACCCCGATGGTGACAGGCGGTGAGTACCCGACCCATCACCTGATCAATGCCGAGCGCATCCGTGCCATGAAGCCCGGCAGCGTATTGCTGAGCGCAGGACGCGGTGGTTGCGTGGATACTGCCGCGCTCAAGCAGCGTCTGCTGGAACAGGCTGATCTGCTGACCGTGCTGGATGTCTGGGAGAACGAGCCGGACATCGATGCGGAGCTGGCCTCGCTGGTGGATATCGCCACGCCGCACATCGCCGGACACAGTCTGGATGGCAAGATGCAGGGAACCGAGATCATCTATCAGCAGGCCTGCCGGCATTTCGGCCTGCCGGCACGGCGCAAGCTGGGCCAGTTGAAGCCGGACCCGTGGCTTCGCAAGCTGGTGCTGACGGGGTGGGCGCCGCCGGAAGAGGCCCTCGGTCTCTGCGTTCGGGCCTGTTACGACGTGCGCCGCGATGCCTTGGGTCTGCGTCGCTATCAGCGCCGCTTCGGCAACGCCGAGGGCTTCCTGCGTTATCGGCGTGAATATCCGTTGCGTCGCGAGTTCTCCACGCTGCGCGTCGAACTCAAGAAGAACGCCCGTGAGCTGCGTGAAGTGCTGGAAGGCTTCGGCTTCTCGCGTGTGAAGCTGGCCAGCAAATGATGTGACATGTCATCTCTCCTGCGATATCCACCTGCAGGAGGTGTCGAGGCCGAGTGACGGATCTCGATCGTCAGGCAGTCAGAACGCCCCTGTCAGCTTCGCTGGCAGGGGCGTTCTCGTCTCAGGTACGGATGTGGGGCGGGTGACCCGGTAGATGAAACCGGTTCTCGGACGTTTCGGACTGCGACCTTGGTCGATATAATGTCGCCCAAAATTACGCTGACGACAGATGTCAGGGCGCGCCCCGGGCGACCTGTCCGAGGGTGGTGTGGCCCGCTGGCTCCCCGCGTACTCCCCGTTTCTCGTGCCTTCTGCCATGCCCGTCACGACGGCGCGTGTCGGCGTCCTCATTTCCTGAAGATGGTGTCCTGAATGCAACAATCTCCTGATAGACCAGCCGAGGGCGGTGGCTTTCGCCCTCCCTCCCTGCTGGATGCCCTGATCCCCATCGTGCTGGTCATCGCCATGCTGGTGCTGGCGGTCGTGCTGTTCGGCGCCGATGCTTCCTGGGGGCCGAATCAGGTGGCATTGCTGTCTGGCGCGATGATCGCGGGGGTCATCGGCCTCAAGAACGGTTATCGCTGGAGCGATATCGAAGAGGGGATCAACAAGGGGATCCAGATCTCGCTGGGCGCGATCCTGATCCTGCTGGCGGTAGGCGCGATGATCGGTACCTGGATTCTCGGTGGCACCGTGCCGGCGATGATCTACTACGGGCTGGATGTGATCGCGCCTCAGTATTTCTATGCCTCGGCATGTCTGCTGTGCGCGCTGGTGGCGCTGTCGGTGGGGAGCTCCTGGACGGTGGCCGGCACCATCGGTATTGGCCTGATCGGCATTGCCGATGGACTGGGACTTTCCGAGGCGATCACGGCAGGTGCGGTGATTTCCGGGGCCTACTTCGGTGACAAGCTCTCGCCACTGTCGGATACCACCAATCTGGCGCCGGCGGCGGCGGGGACCACGCTGTTCGCGCACATTCGTCACATGCTGTGGACGACGGTTCCCAGCATCCTGCTCGCGCTGGCAGGCTTTCTGTGGCTGGGCCACGACTCCGTCTCCAGCCTGCAGACGCCGGAGCAGGTCGCCAACCTGCGTGCCCAGCTGGGTGAGCAGTTCAACATCGGCCTGCACCTGCTGATTCCACTGCTGGTGCTGCTGGTGATGGCCGTGCGTCAGATGCCCGCCTTTCCGGCGATCTTCATCGGTGCGGTGCTCGGGGGTGTCTTCGCGGTCATCTTCCAGCCACAGGCCGTGGCGGGACTGGCGAATGTCCCTGACATGTCCACCGCCATGGCACTGCTCAAGGGCGTATGGATGTCGATGTTCGATGGCTATGTCTCCCACAGCGGCGATGAGGTGATCGACTCGCTGCTCTCCAAGGGCGGCATGAGCAGCATGCTCAACACCGTGTGGTTGATCCTCTCGGCGATGACCTTCGGCGGCGTGATCGAACGACTCGGCCTGCTGGAGCGTCTGGTGCAGAGCCTGCTGGGCGCGACGCGCAATGCCGGTTCGCTGGTCATCACCACGCTGGGTACCTGCCTGGCCTCCAATGTGGTGACCGGGGATCAATACATCTCGGTCATCCTGCCGGGGCGCATGTATCGCGCTGAATTCCGCCGCCGTCGCCTGGCGCCGGTCAATCTGTCGCGGGCACTGGAAGATTCCGGCACCATCACCTCGCCACTGATTCCCTGGAACAGCTGCGGCGCCTACATGGCGGCAACGCTGGGGGTCGCGACTCTCAGTTATCTGCCGTTTGCGCTGTTCAATCTGGTCAATCTGGTGCTGGCGGTGGCCTATGCCATGGTCGGTTTCAAGCTGGAGCGTCTGGCCGAAGGTGACGAGGCGGATGGCGGAGAGCCGACTCCGCTGGCCGAATCTCTGGTGCTGGATACCCCTCATGAGACGGCAGAGTCTCGCTGATTGACGTACTGGGTGACAGAGACAGGCAAGCCCGCCGCGTGGGGAACGCGGCGGGCTTTTTCATGGGCACTCGAGGGGGGCGTCCAGCGTTCAGTCAGTGCACTGATGACGTGTGAGGCGTATCAGGAACTCGCGATAGCGCTCCAGTTCGGCGATGTCGATGTACTCATCCGCCTTGTGGGCCTGCGTGATGGAGCCTGGCCCGCAGACGACAGTCGAGAAACCGCGATCCTGGAACCAGCCCGCTTCCGAGCAGAAGCCGACACCGCAGCGTTCACGCTGACCCGTCAGCGCAAAGGCCAGCGTCTCTGCCTTGCCGTCGGGCTCCGGCGTGAGCGCCGGTACCGAGGCGTAGTCCTCCAGTGTCTGGATGGCGCACTCCGGTGAGTGCTCCTGCATCTCGAGGGCCAGTCGGGCGGTGAAGTCATCGACTCGCGCGCGTACCGCGTCAGGGGTATCACCGGGCAGGTTGCGCAGCTCCCAATGCAGGCGAGCATCCTTGGCAATGATGTTGGTCGCATTGCCGCCCTGGATGGTGCTGACGTGCAGCGTGGAGTACGGGGGCTCGAACAGTTCGCCCCGTGAGGCCTGGGTGCGCAGGTCGTTTGCCGTGCGTTCCAGCTCCGAGATGATGCGCGCGGCGTAGAACGTGGCCGAGACACCCAGGTCCGGTCGGCTCGAATGCGCCGGCACGCCAGTCACTTCCGTGCGCCAGGCATGCACCCCCTTGTGCGCCGAGACTACGCGTCCCTCCGTCGGTTCGCCGATGATGACGGCGGCGACGTCGGGCAGCGTGTCGCGCATGTGGTCGATCAGTGGCAGACAGCCCAGACAGGTGCTTTCCTCATCGTAGGAGAAGGCAAGGTGGAGTGGTCGCTTGAGGGGAGCATCAAGAAAATCCGGCACCATCGCCAGGCACAGGCCGATGAAGCCTTTCATGTCCACCGAGCCACGACCGTAAAGACGACCCTCCTTCAGCGTGGCCTGATAAGGGTCATGGGACCAGTTCTGGCCGCTTACGGGCACGGTATCGGTATGGCCGGAGAGCACGACACCACCGGCCACCGCGGGCCCTATCGTGGCGAGCAGCGAGGCCTTGTCGCCTTCGGCATTCGAAAGCACGCTCGCCTGGATGCCATGTTCGGCCAGCAGATCGCGAACGAAGTGGATCAATGCCAGATTGGAGCGATCCGAGGTGGTATCGAAGGCGATCAGGCGAGTGATGATGTCGAGGGTGCGTTGCATGTCGAGCCTCATCAGGCATGGCGCCGTTCGGGGAGGGGCCGGATGTGAAAGCCCGAGGGGATCACATTGGCGCTGAACGGACGCAGGAGTCTGCTTTATGCAGTTGCCTGCATGCCAAGTCAATCGTGGCCGCAACCCCCTGTGGCACTTCGTGGCTGATCACGATGTGCCGCGAGGCATGCTTGGGAGTCTGCGGGGTCAGCCCTGACGCAAGAAGCCCGCCACGTGACTCACGTGGCGGGCTTCTGCATCGCTCAAGAGTGCGGTGCTGCTCGAGGCTTACTTGTAGGCAGCGGCCTTGAGCGCGGCGATACGGTCATCCAGCGGCGGGTGGCTGGCGAACAGCTGCTCCATCAGCTTGCGGCTCTTGCCGGTGGTGATGGCGAAGGCGGTCATGGTGTCGGGCATCTGGTCCGGCAGCTCATGTTCCTGCTTGAGGCGTGCCAGCGCGTTGATCATCGAACCGCTGCCCGCGAGACTCGCGCCTGCGGCATCCGCACGATATTCGCGCCAGCGCGAGAACCAGGCGACGATCATCGAGGCCACCAGGCCCAGCACCAGTTCAAGGACGAAGACCACGGCCATGTAGCCGAAGAAGCCCAGGCCGCCGCTGTTGTCATCTCGCTTCAGGAAGGCGTCGATGGCATGTGCGGCAATGCGCGCGAAGAACATCACGAAGGTGTTCACCACGCCCTGGATCAGCGTCAGCGTCACCATGTCGCCGTTGGCCACGTGACCGATCTCGTGCGCCAGTACCGCACGCACTTCCTCGGGACGCATGCGATTGAGCAGGCCGGCCGAGACGGCGACCAGCGCATCGTTGCGGTTCCAGCCGGTGGCGAAGGCATTGGATTGCTGCGCCGGGAAGATGCCGACTTCCGGCATCTTGATGCCGGCGTCGCGAGACAGTTCCTCGACGGTCGTCAGCAGCCAGCGTTCGGTATCGTTCTGTGGCTGTTCGATGATCACGGTGCCCGTCGAGGACTTGGCCATCATCTTGGACAGGAACAGGGAAATCACCGAGCCGGCCATGCCGATGATGAAGCAGAAGATCAACAGGGCGGTGTAATTGATGCCGTTGGCTTCCATGTAGCCATCGAAGCCCAGCAGGCGCAGCGTGACACTGGCCAGCAGCACCACCGCCAGGTTGGTGATCAGAAAGAGGGCTATCCGCATCATGGGGTCAGGTCTCCAATGCCAATCTATCGGTAAGGCGCAATTATCTGCCCGCCATGCTGACAGTGAGATGAATCACTGCGACATGGCGGACAGGCGGCGCGTAACAGGAAGGTATCACCACCGTGCCGGTGTGCGTAGACCTTTCGTGAGGCAGGTATCGACACCGTGGCGTCAGGCCGTCTCGAGGCTCAGTGCTGCGGGAGCCTGCCGCAGGAAAGAGGTGTCTCAGCCCTTGCGGCGGCGCGCCAGGAAACGGCCGAGACGCTCGATGGCCTCTTCCAGCTGGTCGGCGTAGGGCAGGGTGACGATGCGCAGGTGATCCGGATTCGGCCAGTTGAAGGCGGTGCCCTGCACCAGCAGCATCTTCTCTTCCAGCAACAGCTCCAGCACCATCTGCTGGTCGTCCTCGAAGGGATACATCTCCGGGTCGAGACGCGGGAACATGTAGAGCGCGCCCTTGGGCTTCACGCAGCTGACGCCGGGAATCTCGTTGAGCTTCTTCCAGGCCGCGTCACGCTGGGCCAGCAGGCGTCCGCCCGGCAGTACCAGATCATTGATCGACTGATAGCCGCCGAGCGCCGTCTGGATGGCGTGCTGCGCCGGGACGTTGGCGCACAGGCGCATGCTGGCCAGCATGTCGAGACCGGAGATGAAGTCGGCCGCCGGGCGCTTGTCGCCGGAGAGAATCATCCAGCCGGAGCGGAAGCCCGCGCAGCGATAGCTCTTTGACAGGCCGTTCATGGTCACAACCAGCAGATCATTGGCCAGCGCACCGGTGGAGACGTGCTCGGTATCGTCATAGAGGATCTTGTCGTAGATCTCATCCGAGAACACCACCAGACCGTATTCCCGTGCGACCTGCAGGATGTCCTTCACGATGGCTGGCGGATAGACCGCGCCGGTCGGGTTGTTCGGGTTGATCAGCACGATGCCCTTGGTGTGGCTGGTCACCTTGGCGCGGATGTCCTCGATGGAGGGGGCCCAGTCCTGCGCCTCGTCACACAGATAGTGCACGGCACGACCGCCGGCCAGATTGGCGGCAGCGGTCCACAGGGGATAATCCGGTGCCGGTACCAGCAGCTCGTCACCATCGTCGAGCAGGGCCTGCATGGCCAGCACGATCAGCTCCGAGACACCGTTGCCGATGTAGATGTCCTCGATGCCGACACCCTGGATGTCCTTGCGCTGACACTCCTGCATGATCGCCTTGCGCGCCGAGTAAAGCCCCTTGGAGTCACAGTAGCCCTGCGCGGTCGGCAGATTGCGCATCACGTCCTGCAGGATCTCTTCCGGTGCCTCGAAGCCGAAGGGCGCCGGGTTGCCGATATTGAGCTTGAGAATGCGATGACCTTCGTCCTCGAGACGCTTGGCGTGTTCGAGAACCGGCCCGCGAATGTCGTAGCAGACGTTGTCCAGCTTGTGTGACTTGCGAATTTCGCGGGGCTTTCTTTGCTCGGTATCCATGGTGCTTTCCGTAGATCTCCGTCACGTAAGGTGTAGGGGCGAGTGTCCAGCATATCGCGCCGCCTGCCTGCCGCGCCACGGCCAAGGGCCAATAGCGTGGTTAAATTTGCGGTTTGAAATGTTCAGGCAGAAAAAAATCCCGCCAGAGGTTATCTGGCAGGATTTTCAACTGGCCTGCAGGCATGGTCCGCGAATGAGATCTGAATTCGACCGTCGTTATCTCACTGTTCTGGTAGCGTTATTCGCTCGCGGACTCAGGCGGTTCGCTTATCCGTGCGCCATCTTGCGTCTCGCCACTGGCTTCCGGCACCGGCTCGGCGGGAATGTCCGCCGGCGTTTCCAGCGTCAGGCGCCCGAGCTTGCCATCGCGCAGTTCGTGCAGCAGCACCTCTGCACCGCGATGTAGATCGATGATGCCACCGGCGCGCAGGCCGCCACGCTTGCTGGCGATCTCTTCCAGAATCGCGACCCCGTTGAAGCCCGAGAGCGCCATCAGGTCGACCTTGCGCGGGCCATCACTCTCGACTCGCTCGGCGTCAGGGTTGGCACTGTAGGCCGGCAGTGACTTGAGCTTGTAGCGAGCGATCAGCTCATCGGGATAGCGCCTGGCCAGCTCCGCCGCCACGACCACCGCCACATCGGTGTAGTCGATGGCGGTATCCCGAATCGCGCCGCTGCCGGCCAGACGGTAGGCGCTGGCCTGATCCTCGATCTTTGGCCACATCACCCCGGGGGTGTCGATCAGGGCGATGCCGCCATCGATGCGAATCTTCTGCTGACGCTTGGTGACGGCGGGCTCGTTGCCGGTCTTGGCGATCTTGCGACCCGCCAGACCATTGATCAGCGTCGACTTTCCGACGTTGGGGATGCCCATCACCATCACGCGCGCATCACGATCGACACGGATGTGACCGGCCATCTCGCGACACAGCCGCGGGATCTGCTTGAGGTCACGCGCCTCAAGCGTGGTGATCGCCAATGCACGGGTATCGGGCAGGGCATCGAAATACTCGACCCATTCACGCGTGCGTGCCGGGTCCGCCAGGTCTGCACGTGACAGCAGCTTGAGGACCGGCTTGTGGCGGGTCAGCTCGGACAGCACCGGATTGGTGCTGGAGTAGGGGAGGCGGGCATCGAGGACTTCGATGACCACGTCGATCTCGGGCAGCGCGTCCTTTATCTGACGACGCGCTTTGTGCATGTGTCCCGGGTACCAGCCCAGCATGTTGCTTCTCCTGCCGTCAGGGGTATGACGGTTGTCCTGTCACCTCTTGTCCTGCCTCCTCGCCCGCCTGTCAGGAGTCGCTCACCAATGGAGGTGGCGATAGATGACAGGCAGCAAGAAGAGGGGACGCGTATGGCGGCGCATTCTACCAGAGGCCGCTCGGCCATGGAGAAACGCTGGCATCGTCTTCTCGCGCTCTGGCGTCTCAGCTGCGCACCGGCTTGAAGCGCAGCGACACCGAGTTGATGCAATAGCGCTGCCCTGTCTCGGTAGGGCCGTCGGGAAAGACGTGTCCCAGATGGGATTCGCAACGACGACAGCGCACTTCGACACGTCGCATGCCATGGCTGGTGTCGAAATGCTCTTCGACGGCGGCATCCGCATAGGGCCGATCAAAGCTCGGCCAGCCACAGCCGGCGTCGAACTTGGTGTCGTTGTCGAACAGCTTCGCGTCGCAGGCGATGCAGTGATAGGTGCCCGGTGTCGGGCTGACCTCGTGATCGCCACTGAAGGGGCGTTCGGTACCGGCTTCACGTGCGACGCGATACTGCTCCGGCGTCAGGCGCTTGCGCCATTCCTCTTCACTGCGGATCAACTTGTCCTGGGCCGGCTTGTCTAGCTCGCTCATGGTCTCTTCTCTCTATGCGTTTCTCGAATCGACGCCCGCGCGAACCTGCAAGCAAGTTCCCGTGAGCGGCAATCCGAAACAATGGCTACCGGTCTTCACTCGACACCCGGTACATACCCCAAGAATGCGGGCGTCAGGGCGTGACCACAAGCACGTGGTGGATGCACTTGGCCAACGCCGGAAAAATCCTGTTGAAGCAGGGGGTTGACGAAGGGGAGGGGGCTTTGTAATATACGCGCCACCTCGACGAGGCAAGAACGTTACGTCCCATTCGTCTAGTGGTCCAGGACACCGCCCTTTCACGGCGGTAACAGGGGTTCGAACCCCCTATGGGACGCCACTTCTTGCAGCGTAGAGACCGGAGTGCGGGAATAGCTCAGTGGTAGAGCACAACCTTGCCAAGGTTGGGGTCGCGAGTTCGAATCTCGTTTCCCGCTCCAAAGGAAAAGGCAATGCGACAAGGTCGCGAGCTGGTTCGCCAGTCCGATCGAATCTCGTTTCCCGCTCCAGTGTGTCCCATTCGTCTAGTGGTCCAGGACACCGCCCTTTCACGGCGGTAACAGGGGTTCGAACCCCCTATGGGACGCCATCTTCGGTCTTGTGTGGTCGCATGATCTGCTTGTGTTGCGGGAATAGCTCAGTGGTAGAGCACAACCTTGCCAAGGTTGGGGTCGCGAGTTCGAATCTCGTTTCCCGCTCCAGTACGTCCCATTCGTCTAGTGGTCCAGGACACCGCCCTTTCACGGCGGTAACAGGGGT